>DHWK01000106.1:482-24973 GCA_002413145.1 bacterium UBP12_UBA5184 | reverse complement strand
CGACAACTTCGTCGGCAACCGCAAAGCCGCGAAAGTGTTGCTGCCGCACCTGATCGAGTGGCAGAAGAAGAACGGTTTCGCCGTGCAGTTGGCCTGCGAAGCGACGCTCAACATCGCAAAATCCCCCGACTTGCTCGAGATGATGCGCGAGGCATACTTCTGCACGATCTTCTGCGGCATCGAGACCCCCGATCCGGCGGCGCTTCACGCGATGGCCAAGGACCAGAACAACACGATGCCGGTCATGGACGCTCTGAACATCATCCACCAGCACGGGATGGAGGTCGTCTCGGGGATCATCATGGGGCTCGACACCGACACGGTGGAAACGCCCGACGCAATCCTCGAATTCATCGAAGCCTCGAACATCCCGTTGCTGACGATCAACCTGCTACAAGCGCTGCCGCGGACGCCGCTCTATCGCCGGCTGCAAGCCGAAGGCCGGCTGGTCGACGAGCCCGGTCGCGAGTCGAACGTCGAGTTCAAGCTCCCCTACGATCAGATGATCGGGATGTGGCGTCGTGTCTTCACCACCGCTTACCGGCCCGAGGCGCTCTATAAGCGCTTCGAATATCACGTCGACCACGTCTTTCCCAAGCGCATCACGCCACCCAACAGCAAGCAACGCGTCAATGCGCGCAACATCCGTAAGGCGTTCTCCATCCTTGCGAACCTGTTCGTGCGGGTCGGCGTCCTGGCGAGTTACCGCGACGTGTTTTGGAAGATGGCGAAGAAGGTGCTGAAGAAGGGCGACGTTCAAAGCCTGATTCACGTCGGGTTGGTGAGCCATCATCTGATCACGTTCGCGCGCGCAGCCGGCGAGGGCCGTCGCAACGCCTCGTTCTATTCGGAGAATCTCCCCGAAGGCGAACTGATCGCCTCCTAACAGGCAAGCCGAGGGAACGGCGCCGAAACCCAGCCTCGCGTACCAAAGGAGGGCTCGATGCGCTTCGTACCCATCGCGGCGATTCTCACCGTCATGTTTTACTCACTGCTTTCGGTGGCTGGAGCCGACGCTGCCGCACGGACCGTCGTTTGTCATGGCTCGTCGAGCAATCCACCCGGAACCTACAGCGGTCTCGCTGGAGGAGCGGTCCGCATGAACTATGTCAAAGCCGGCAGCGGGCCGCAGGCTGGGCTCAATCCCGGCGAATGCAGCTGGACCGCCTCGGCGATCGAGCCCGCGGCACCGACGACACTCTGCGCGAGCAACGTCGGCAGCGTTTCCGTCGCTTTCACTAAGCGAGGTGATCTCTACGGCTCGAACCTTTTTAATCTCATCAAAGCGACCTGGCTGCAGCGCTACTACTCCGACAGCAACGTCCTGTTCGCGCTGGACGTGACCGCCAATACCATTACCAATTGCCTCGAGGTGCAGGGCGATGCTCGCGACTTCCGGCCGCTTATCCGGCGCGTGCTTCCACATCCGATGCCGCGCCACTCGGGATTTCCGCAGTAACGGCGGGTCTTCGAGGGCCCGGCCGGCCCGAGGAGAAAGGCAGAACTCAATTCCTTTTCAACGGGAGACCGTCTCATGACCGCCGCTTCCTATCTCAAGAAGCTCGTCGTCATCTGCGCGCTAGCCGCAGCGATGGTCCTCGGGTCGCTCGGGTCAGCCAACGCATTTCTCGACAAGACTCGCTTCGTCGCCCACCTGGGCGTCGCGTATTTCTGTTTTCATCAGTGGGTTTGGAAACCATATAAGGCGGGAGCATTCGAATCCGGGGTACCCCACCGAACGTCGACGATCGTCAAGGGTGGCGTCGCGTTACTGTTCGCGGTTCACGAAGTCGGCGTCGCGAAAAAAATCGCCGACAGGAGTAACGATCCGCTGCTGCGCAAGCTCGACGGCAACTTGGCGACCCTGACGTCGTCGTTTGGCACGATCGGCCAGAAGCTCAAGAGCGGATCCTTCGATCCCAAAGACATCGAGGGTCTCAATACCTTAACCGGCCTCGTCGGCACCCAGGCCGCCGCCGACGGCGCGACAATCAAAGACGTGCCGGTACCGCTACCGAGCAAATAGCCCCAGGTCTCGCGCCCCGTCAGCGCAGCTTTTCGTCGTCGCGGGGATGGGCGTCGTCGTAAGTGCGGCGTATGTGTTCGAGCGAGACGTTGGTGTAAATCTGCGTCGTCGCCAGGCTCGCGTGGCCGAGGAGTTCCTTGATCGTCACCAAGTCGGCTCCGTTCTGAAGAAGATGGGTCGCAAACGAGTGGCGCATCGTGTGGGGCGTCGCGTGTTCGGTGATCCCGCTAAGATCGGCATATAAACGGAATATCTTGCCGGCTTGATTGTGGCTCAGCCGGGTGCCGCGCTCGCTCAGAAAAAGCGCGCCGTCCGACGAGCGCGGTCGGACGTGGAGATACATCTTCATCGCGTCGCGCGCCGCCCGGTTGAAAAGCACCATCCGTTCCTTGTTGCCCTTGCCCAGCACCCGAAGCGTCCGCCGCTCGAGATCGACGTCGGAGAGGTTGATGCCGACCAGTTCGGCCCTCCGGATGCCGGCGGCATAAAGCAGCTCCATCATTGCGACGTCACGCAGCCGCAGGAGGTCGGAGCGGCCGGCGACGCGGGTCCGCAGCAGCCGATTGACGTCGACCTCTTTGAGGATCCGTGGCAGCGCGTGGTCGGGCTTCGGCGGTTTGACGTCCGCTGCAGGGTTATCTTTGCGGCGGCCTTCCTGGCGCTCGAACGCGTAATATTTGCGCAGCGAGAAAATCTTGCGGCGGACGCTGACGGCCTTGTAACCCAGCCGATCGCGCAGTTGCAGGATGTAGCGCCGGATATCGACCGGCGTCGCTTTGGCCAGCACCTTAGCGATCTTGCCGCGCTCGCCTTTCGGCGCCAAGAACTTCGCGAAACCTTCGACGTCGCGCGCGTATTCGGTCGCGGTGCGACGCGAGTAATTCATCTCCGCGGTCAAGCGCGCCGAGAAATCTGCCAGAATCGGATCTTCGGGGATATAGCCCGGCATCGCCTAAAACGGCCTTTTCCGGCGTCGTTCGGGGTGCATAATCATAGTTTGTGTGCTTCGAGTTTGGCAAGCACGACTCCTTTCAGCATCTCTCACCGAGCGTAAAATGCGCGCCGGCGCGGCGACTGCGCGACCGCCGAGGGAGCGCTTCTTCTCCGACCTGACCGGGTCGAACGTCATGCGCTGACCATTCGTCGCTGCGAAAGAGTATTTTCGTCATACCAGCCGAGTCGTTCGCCTTCCCCACCAGATCAGCGTCCCCTCGATATCTCTTCCAGCGAACGGGCCCTGCAAGAAAATCTCGCTAGGCCGATGCTCGAACCGAGCAAACGGGTAAAGGGGTCGTTGAAAGAGAGGATGGTCATGAAGAACCTATCGCTTCTCAAAGGCGCCTTTGCCGCGTTCGCTCTGGTACTTGGCACCCTCTCGAGCGCGACAATCGCTAGCGCTGACGACAACTTCGGAACGATCCGAGGCCGCGTGACCCTGCCGGATAGGACTCCCGTGTGTGGCTTGCGAGTGACCGCGCAATCCGCGCATAACATGCCGTTGTGGGCGCTGACGCGGGCCGACGGATCCTACGTCTTCTTGGGGGCGTTGCCTGGCGATTATACCGTGGACTTCGGGACGTACGAGCACCTCGAGCGTCGCGCGCACGTCTCGCCGATGCTGACGACGACCGTCGATTCTCCCGTTCCGCCGACGCGCTATCCGAAACGCCTCGACGCGACCCTGAAGGCGGCGGTGTTACACCAATGTCCGCCGCCATCGTATCCCGTCTACGGCTACTATACGCTCAACAGCTAGTCCGACCGTCAGCAGCCGACGAACAGGTAAACCGGCATCGTCTTCGGCGAGCGAGTGTTGCAGTCTCAGGGCGGCGACGGTTTACTCGGCGCCGCTCGGCGCGCTCGTCGGCGGCGTTCTCAACCAGCTCTTCGGTCAGCGCCAGTAGCGACGCGAGCGCCGACCGCCGGTACCGGCTAGCTACGAAACGTAGCTGACGCTGACGCTGAAGCCGGCCGTTTCGGCCCGCTGGAGAATCGCAAGGACGTTCTCGATCTCTTCGTCGATGCTGACGATTTCACGCGCGCTGATCCCAACCGGCGCGGCGTGTTCCCACAAGACGCGACGCGCGGTCTCGAGCGCGCGGCGCAGCCGTTGCGGCGTCGCTTCGAGCACCGGCCAGTCTTCGAACGAGGTAGCAGGTACGACGCGCCAGCCGCTCCCGGAGAGCTCTTCTTCATCGACGAATGCATTCGGGATCGCGCCCAGGACGTCGATCGCTTCGCGATCCGCCGCACGCAACGGCAAACCCATGTCGGAGAGCCGTACGACCCACCGGTAGAACGCCGGATTGCCGACGTTATAGGAACCCGCCGGTGAGCCGACGCTGACATGCACCATTATCGCGACCTTCGCCCGGTTGGCCGCGGCACCTCTGGAAAGCCTGCTTGCGTGCCTATCCCTTGCGCGTGTGAAGGATGAACTCGTTGCCCTCGGTGTCTTTAGCAAATGCCATGAAACAGGCCGGCGTCTCCTCGATCTTGCCGTCCTCCTCGAATTCCACGCCGCGCGCCTTATGGCCGGCTACGGCGGCTGCGACGTCGTCGAACTCGAAGATCAAGCCGTGACTCGTCTTGAAGCTCCCCTCGTCGTGGGGCTTGTAGATGCCGAACGATTCGCCCGTCGGGAAGGTCCACTCGCTGACCATCCCCGGAACCGCCATGCTCGGCTCGAATCCGAACAGTTCCTTGTAGAACGCCGTCGCGCGATCGAGGTCCTTCGCGAAATAATAGGATGCCGCAAGCCCTTTGGCTTTCGGCGTACTCGCGTTGATTACCATTGAGTTCGTCCTTTCCACTTAGACGGTCGCGAGTTCCGCGACCAGGCTCTGCTCTTCTCTGAGTTCGGCGACGCTGGCATCGATTTTGCCGCGGCTGAAGTCGTTGATTGAAAGACCCTCGACGATCTGCGTCGTCTTTCCGTCGCAGCGAACGGGAAACGACGAGACCAACCCGGCCTCGACGCCGTACTGCCCCTCGGAGACGCACGCGACGCTAAACCAATCGCCGGCCGGCGTGGGCGTGGTCAGCGTGTCGACGCTGCCGAGCGCGGCATTCGCCGCAGACGCCGCGGACGAAGCGCCGCGAACCTTGATTACCGCCGCGCCGCGCTGCTGCACCGTCGGAACGAAGGTCGCTTTGAGCCACTGCTCGTCGCCGATGACTTCGGCCGCGCCGCGGCCACCGATCTTGGCGTTGTAAAAATCCGGGTACTGGGTCGCCGAATGGTTGCCCCAGATCGTCATGTTGCTGACCTGGCTCGCCTCGACGCCTGCCTTGAGCGCGAGCTGACCCTTGGCGCGATTCTCGTCGAGCCGCGTCATCGCGTACCAGCGATCGCGTGGAATCGAAGGCGCGTTTCGCATCGCGATCCAGCAGTTGGTGTTGCACGGATTCCCGACGACGAGGATCCGAACGTCGCTCGCCGCGTTCTTCTCCAGAGCTCGGCCCTGCTCGACAAAGATCTTACCGTTGATGCCAAGCAGGTCTTTGCGCTCCATCCCCGCTTTGCGCGGGACGCTCCCGACCAGCATTGCCCAGTCGACGTCGCGGAAGCCTTCACTCAAATCGGCGGTTGCCACGATGTTGCGCAGCAACGGGAAGGCGCAATCCTGCAGCTCCATCACGACGCCGCTCAGTGCCTCGAGGACCGGCGGGATCTCGATCAGATTGAGTTCGACCGGTTGATCCGGTCCGAGCATCTGCCCCGACGCGATGCGGAAGATCAGCGCATATCCAATCTGCCCGGCGGCGCCGGTCACTGCGACTTTTATCGCTGCTTTCATCCTGCTGACGTCCCCTTGAGTCGTGGAACCTAGGAAGGTCGTTGCACTTACGACGCGCTGCTCCTGGGCAATTCTTCTCCTAGCGAAGTGACGGTCGCGCCGCGACCCGTGATGCCCAACTCAAAGACGTCGCTCTCGATGCCCTCGCGCGCAAAAGCAGCGCGCATCGCGTCGCCGATCGCCGGACCGCCGCGGTCGACGAGCGCCAGCACGCTCGGCCCCGCACCGGAGAGAGCGATGGCGAGCAAACCCGGAAATTCGAAACCAAGCATCTCCTCGAAACCCGGGACGAGCGGCGCGCGATAGGGCTGATGAATTCGATCGCCCGACGCGACGCGCAAGACGTGCGTCTGCCCCGAGGCTAGGGCGGCGGCGAGCAAGGCCGCGCGTTGAATGTTGAAGACCGTGTCGCGCCGGTCAAATTGCGCCGGCAGCAGCGCTCGCGCCGCCGCCGTCGGGAGAACGATGTGCGGCATGACGACGACTGCAGACAAACCAACCGGCGGTTCGAAACGCAGATACGAAGGCGCCGCGGCGTCGACTTGGGCCGCCACGATGATCCCGCCCAGTAACGCCGGCAAGGCGTTATCGGGATGACCTTCGAGTTCGGTCGCGTGGCGCGCCAGCGCTTCGAGCGGCGGCCGCTCCGCGGCGAGCTCGGCCCCGATTGCGATCCCGAGGACGGCGCCGGCCGCGCTCGCGCCCAAGCCTTTTCCCAGGGGGATATCGTTTTCGATCAAAATCGAGACGTCCGGCCGCTCGCCGTGAAGGATGCGATCGAGCCCGCGAACGATCTCGTTTTCGAAACCGACGTTGGTCGGGACGTACTTCCCCGCCTTGAACGAGACCGCAAAGTGCAATGCGGGCTGGACGGTCGCGCGCACCCAGAGGTCGAGGGCGAGGCCGATCGCGTCGAACCCCGGGCCGAGGTTCGCACTCGAAGCGGGGACTGCGACCCGGAATGCCTCAGACATGGACGGCCGTCGTCCGATCGATCAGCGATTGCAGCGTTTGGACGTCGCCGGCGCGTGCGATCGCGTTTGCCAACGGCGCAGTCGAGGCATGGAAGTCGGCGGCGTAGGCCGAGTCTTTCAGTACGTGCCCGGTCAAAACCAGCATCACGTCGTCGTGGCGCGAAATGATGCCGTTTTCACGTAGTCTCCGCAGGCCTGCAAGCGATGCCGCCGAGGCCGGTTCGCAGCCGACGCCGTCGCGTCCGACGATCGCGCGCGCTTCAGCGATCTCGTCGTCCGTGACGGTCGTGACCGTCCCGCCGCTCGCGCGAACCTCGGCGAGGGCTTTTCGCCAAGACGCCGGCGCGCCGATCCGCTTCGCGGTCGCGGCGGTTTGGGCTTTCAGCGGCACGAGGTCACCGCCGTCACGAAAAACGGTTGCAAACGGGGCAGCTCCAGCGGCCTGGACGACGGCGAGCTTGGGGATGCGATCGATCAAAGCGAGGTCGAGCGCTTCGCGGAAACCCTTGCCGAAGGCGCTAGCGTTCCCGAGGTTCCCACCCGGAAGGACGAGCCAGTCCGGGGGGTTCCAATCGCGCGATTCGAGCATTACGAACGCCGCGCACTTCTGTCCCTCGATACGGTACGGGTTGACGCTGTTGACGATGGCGACTTGCTTGGGATCGAGGCCGCGCACGATCTCGAGCGCGCGATCGAAATCGCCGTCGATCGCGACCACCGACGCGCCGTAGTCGAGCGTCTGCGCCATCTTCGCTTCGCTGATCCCGCCCGCCGGGACAAGGACGATTGCCGCCATCCCGGCCCGAGCCGCATAGGCGGCCATCGAGGCCGCCGTGTTTCCGGTGCTGGCGCAGACGGCGACCCGCGCGCCAAACGAACGCGCGTGCGAAATTGCGACCGTCATGCCGGCGTCCTTGAACGACGCCGTCGGATTCATTCCGAGATGGAGATAGGCGAGGCGCGTCGCGTCGGCGTAGGCGGCGCCCGTCTGCGCGCGATAGATCGGGACGGCATTTTCGCGAAGGCTGACGACCTGCTCCCTAGCGATTGCGGGAAGGAGTTCCCGAAAACGCCAGACGCCGCTCTGGTCGCGGACGTCGTTCGACGTCCGCCGCTCCTTGAATGAAAGGCGCAGAGCGCGGGCATCAGAGGCCACCGAATCGAGCCGAAACTCGAGCAGCCCACCGCAGGCGGAACAAAACAGCGAGCCGGACGCCGCTTCGGCGCCGCACTCGCTGCAAGCCAGCCGCATCGCACGGCTTTTCACAGTGGTCGCGTGACGGCGCCGTCGGATGCGGACGAGACGAGCGCCGCGTATTTCGCCATCACGCCGCTCCTATAACGCGGCGCTTTCGGTTTCCGGGCCGTTAGCCGCGTTCGGATTTCCGTAGGGGTTAGTTCGGTATTGAGAGCGCGCTTCTCGATATCGACGATCACGATATCGCCGTCGCGCAGCGCCGCGAGCGGGCCGCCCACCTGCGCTTCGGGTGCGACGTGGCCGATCATCAGACCGTGCGTCCCTCCCGAAAAGCGCCCATCGGTGACGAGCGCGACGCTTTCGCCAAGCCCGGCGCCGACGATCGCGCCGGTCACGCTGAGCATCTCGCGCATTCCGGGACCGCCTTTCGGTCCCTCGTAGCGGATCACGACGACGTCGCCGGCGACGATTTTCCCCGCCTCTACGGCGGCCATCGCATCTTCTTCTCGATCGAAGCAACGCGCCGGGCCGCGATGGTAGGTCCGTTCGTGACCGGCAATTTTGACGACCGCCCCTTCGGGGGCCAAATCTCCACGCAGAATCACGAGACCACCGCTTGCCTTGAAGGGACGCTCGGCGGTCGCGATCACGACCTGACCCGGGGACTCGAGCGCGCCGGCCGAGGCGGCGCCGAGCGATTGTCCGGTCACCGTCTGCGCGCCGGCGTGCACCAACTTCGCCTCGACCATTCGTTTCGCGATCAACTCGATGCCGCCGGCGCGATCGACGTCGAGCGCCACCCATCGGCCGCCTGGACGTAAGTCGGCGATGATCGGTGTGCGCCGGCTGATTGCATCGAAATCGTCGATCGAGAGCGGAACCTCGGCCTCTCGCGCAAGCGCCAGCAGATGCAGCACGCTATTGGTCGAGCCGCCGGTGCCGCTCGCCGCCGCAATCGCATTTTCAAATGCGTCGCGCGTCAAGATATCGCGCGGCCGAACGCCCCGCCGCAGGAGATCCATCACGAGCAGGCCGGCCTCGTAAGCCTTCTTCTGCTTGCGCGGATCGGTCGCGCCCGGCGAGGCGCTGCCGATCGGCGAGAGGCCGATGAACTCCATGACCGTCGCCATCGTGTTCGCCGTAAACTGGCCACCACAGGCGCCCGCCCCCGGACAGGCCCGATCTTCGACGGCCTTGAGTTCGGCGTCGTCGATTTTTCCCGCCGCGTGTGCGCCGATCGCCTCGAAGACGTCGACGACCGTGAGATCGCGGTCTTTCCAACGACCCGGCGCGATCGAGCCGCCGTACAGCACCAGGGACGGAACGTTAAGACGGATGAGCGCCATCGCGGCGCCGGGGATCGTCTTGTCGCACGCCACCAGGGCGACGATCGCGTCGAACATATGCCCGCGCCCGACCAGCTCGATCGAGTCGGCGATCACCTCGCGGCTGACCAGCGAGGTCTTCATCCCCTCGGTGCCCATCGTGACCCCGTCGGATATCGCGATGGTGTTGAATTCCATCGGCGTCCCGCCGGCCTCGCGAACGCCGCGCTTCACATGCTCTGCGAGTTCGCGCAGATTGAGATTGCACGGCATGGTCTCGATCCAGGTGTTGGCGATCCCGACGATCGGCTTGGCGAGGTCGGCGTCGCTGTAGCCGACGGCTTTGAGCATCGCCCGCGCCGCCGCGCGGTCCCGGCCGTTCGTGATGACGGCGCTGTTTGCTTTGACGTCGTAGCCCATGCGCCGTAAGTCCGCGCGACAGCGCGGCGGACCCTCTAGCCGGTCGCGCTAGGCGACGCGGCGGATGGTCGCGGTCCCGGGCGAGACGGCGGGCATGACGGGCGACGCTGCGCGAACGACGTGCGCCGCTTCGAGGCGACGGTACCAGCGAACGATCAGAACGTAGCGGATGCACTCGCAGTAGATGAAGAGCCCGAACAAGGCCGGCGCCGAGAGCAACAGCGACCGGACATCCACGGTAGCGAAGACCAAGAGCGCGATCAAACCGGTCGTAAACGGAATGCCCAGAATCGTAAGCGAGATGGCGAGGATGCCGAGCGTGGTGATGAAGTGATCGTGCGTCAACCGATACGAGCCGCGGAAGGAACCCCAAACCGTCGCGGCCGCCTCGCGGGCGGAGGCGCGCTCGTCCGTCCGTAACAGCGCGCCGATCAGCGCCTGCGACATGAGCACGCCGATGACGATTCCCGGTATGATAGCGACGGCATACCCAACTTCGGTCGCGACGCCGATGCCGAGCAGCGTCACCAGCGTAATGATTGCCCGCGAGGCCGTCATCTTGAAGGACGGTTGGATGCGCCGCAGTGCCGACGGCAGAACGAAGAAAATCGCGATAAGGGCGGCGATAAGGATGACGTTGATCGGCGGGGTGCGCAAGACGACGAGCGGATTGCCGGAAGCGAATACGGCGAGCAGATCGATTTTCCTCAAAACGGCCGCGGCTGCGCTGAGCGCGCACGCCAGCGCGAGCAGCCCATAAGGGATCGAGCGCTCGCGCATCAGCGCGAAGCCCTCAGCCATTAGGCGGTGAAAGAGCTTCGGGGACTCGGCCGGCTCGCGCTCGCGCAGCATGCTACCCCGGTTATCGGCCGGCGAGTCCGCCGTATTTCGCCGGCGAGGGCGCGGCGATTGTGTTGCGGGTCACGCCGCGCATGCGTCCTGCGTTTCGAGAGCATGTCGCTTCTCGTCGCTACCCGTGCCCTTCGTCGCGTCCTGGGGGTAACGTGGCATTGGTGGATGGCGCTTGGTCTCATCGTTCTAGGTGTGCTCGCTGCCGGACCTCGCCTCGGGCCGCCGGCGCCGCAAACGACGAGCGTCGAGGCGGTGAAAGCCCGTGCAATCGCGCGCCCGGCCGGAGACCTTACTGCCCTCGCGGGGGCGCCCAATTCGGTGGCGCAGCCGAAACTAAAGCTCAACGTTCTTAAGGTCGCAGCCAGCTCTCGCGCACCTAAAATGGCCCGCAAGGCGACGCTGAATCTCATCGTCACAGACGTCGGAGGCGCGATCTCGAGCGTCGAAGCGCTGGCCCGCGCATTCGACGGTGACGTGACCAGGCTCGACGACCAGCGACCCGCCTCGCCCGACGAACGACATGAAGCGAACCTGACGCTGGTGGTCCCCGCTCAACGTTTCGATATGCTATCGGAGCGGCTCGCCAATCTCGGCGGCGTCCGGTCGCAAAGCGCCTGGGCGGATGACGTCGCCGATCAACTCGTGGACGGTGAGGCACGCTTACGCAACCTGCACCGAACCGAAGGCGACATGCTCAAGATCATGGACCGTGCCGGAAGGGTCGGCGAGATTCTCGCCGTCGAGAATCAGTTGAGCGACGTACGCGAGCAGATCGAAAAACTCGACGCCGAGACCCAAGCGCTCAAAGCACGCGTCGCGACGTCGACGATCGACGTCCATCTCGAAGAGGAGGTTCGGATGGTGGGCGCCGAGCCGAACGCCGCCTCGCGGCTAGGCGATGCATGGGCCGCGGCCTGGCACGCTTCGCGCGACGCGGCGTTCGCGCTGATCGCGCGACTCTTCATCTTGATTGCCTTCGCGCCGTATTGGCTGACCCTGCTGGCGATCGGGGCCTTCCTCGTCGCATACGCCCGCCGCCGCCTGCGCAGCCAAAGCGCTTAAGCGTCGAGCGCTGCAAACAACTCGGGCAGGCTCAGCGAGAAGCCGGGCAGCGCGTCATGGTTGAACGTCTCTGACTCCCCCAGGATCTGCACCTGCTCGCAATCGTGGGCGATCAGGCGGCGACCATAGGGGTCGATGATGCAGACAAGTCCGGTGCCGGCGCGGAGATATACGCCCAGCTTGTGTTCGACGTAGATGTTACGATCGTCGCGCGAGCGCACCTCGAAGATTGCATCCGGCGCGACGTGCGGCTCGGAGGCTTCCTGGCGCGCTTCGCGCGATAACCGAGCGTACGAAATATACGCCACGTCGGGGACCAAGTAGCGTTCTTTTTCGCCCTCCGGCGTCACCCAAAACCGCCACTCCGTCCCGACCCGGCCACGACCATCGGACCAACGACCGAGCCGCTCAGCCACTAAGCGCTGGAACAAGGCATGCTCGTAACGGGGCATTACTTTTTGCACCGGGCGGCCCAGGAGCCATTCGGTGGCTGGTTTGGTCTCGAAGACGACCGGATCGGTCGGTTTGCTCTGCATGATCCCTCTTCCATGCCACTGTATCACGCCGAAAACAGCGACGACCAGGGGGCAGACCTTCGTCGTCTCAAAGGCAGGCGCGCGTGCACAACACTCGACTCGTCGAGGAGCTCAAGGAGATCGCCGGCGCGGCAAACGTGCTGACGGCCGACGAAGATCTACTCGCTTACGGTTTCGACGGGACGTGGTACGAGAGCAAGCCGCTCGCCGTCGTGCTCCCGCTGACGACGGCCGAAGTGAGCGCGCTCCACAAACTCGCGACGCGCGAACGAATGGCGATCACGCCGCGTGCGATGGGCAGCGGCCTGTCGGGCGGCGCAGTCCCACTCGAGGGCAGCCTGGTCCTCGGCGTGATGCGTATGAATCGCATCCTCGAGATCAGCGAGGCCGACGGGGTCGCCGTCGTACAACCCGGCGTCGTCAATGCCGACTTGCAACGTGCGGTCGAAGCGCGTGGGCTCTTCTACCCGCCCGACCCCGCGAGCCTCAAGCAGTCGGCGATCGGGGGCAACGTCGCCGAAAATGCGGGCGGCGCGCGTTGCCTCAAGTACGGCGTGACCGGCGACTACGTGATGGCGCTCGAGGTCGTACTCCCGAACGGCGACGTCTTGCGCACGGGCGGCAGAACTCTCAAGAACGTCACCGGTTACAACCTGCGGGCGCTCTTCACCGGCTCCGAAGGGACGCTCGGGACGATCACGGAGATCACGCTGCGCCTCCTGCCCAAACCGAAATTCGTTCGGACCGCCACCGCCGCGTTCGATAGCATCGAACGAGCCGCTCAGACCGTCAGCGCGGTCATGGCAAGCGGATTGCTTCCGACCTCGATCGAGCTGCTCGATCGAATTACGATGCGCTGCGTCGAGGACAACATCGCGGCGGGCTTGCCGGTCGACGCCGATGCCCTCCTTCTGTTCGCGGTCGACGGCAACCAGGAAGCGATCGTCGCGGGCGAATTGGAAGCGATCGCCTCACTCGCGCGAGAGCACGGCGCGACGTCGACGTGCGTCGCCGCGAGCGAGGCTGAAAGCGAAGCGTTGTGGTCGGCGCGTCGCGCCATCTCGCCGTCGCTCGCTCGCGTGCGGCCGCACAAACTCGGCGAGGACGTCGCCGTCCCGCGCTCCCAGATCGTCGCGATGATCCGCGCGGTGCGTGAGATCGCGGCGCGTTATGGGTTGACGATGCCGATCTTCGGCCACGCCGGCGACGGCAATCTCCATCCCAACATTCTCTGCGACCGCCGCGACCCCGAAGAGATGGCTCGCGTCAAACTCGCCGCTCGCGAGATCTTCGAAGCCGCGATCGCTTTGGGCGGGACGCTCTCCGGAGAACACGGCATCGGACTGCTGAAAAAACAATTCCTCGAACTCGATCTCGGTCCCGAGGCGATCGCGATCATGCACAAACTCAAAGATGCGATCGATCCGCTCGGGATCATGAACCCTGGAAAGATTTTTCCCAACCCGGGCGGTCCCGATGCGTTTCGCCTTTGAACCGGAATGCGCTGACCACCGCTCGGAGGGCTTCATCGAAGCCTCTTCGCCGTGCGGCAGATCGGGCCGCCCGCCGCCGACTTTCCGCGAACTCAAGGGCTGGACTCTGCGGCGTGCCGAACGCCGCGAAGCGATGCTGACCGACGCCGAGTTAAAAGGTTTCACCGGGGCCGACATCCCGCCCGAAGACGTCTACAACCGCTGCGTGCGCTGCGGCCTGTGTTTGCCGACCTGCCCGACGTATCTCGAGACGCTGGTCGAGACGTCGAGCCCCCGCGGACGCATCGCGCTCATAAAAGCCGTCGGCGAGGGACGCCTCGCTGCGAACAGTCCCGGCTTCGTCCACCAGATGCACGAATGTCTCGACTGCCGCGCCTGCGAAGCGGTCTGCCCGTCGGGCGTCATGTACGGTCAAATTCTCGAACCGGCCCGGACGCAAATCGAGCGGACCGCCGGCTCGCGCAGACCGCTCGGACAGCAAGCGATTCGGGCTTTCGCCCTCGACGTGCTCTTCGGCGACTTCACGGCGCTGCGCTTCGCGGCGACGTTGCTGCGCTTCTACCAGCGCAGCGGTTTGCAGCGGCTGGTCCGCGCGAGCGGCCTACTGCGTCTTATCGATCTGCACCGGCTCGAGGCCCAGGCGCCGCCGATCTCGTCACGCTTCTTCATCCCGCACAATCAGCGCCGACGCGCGGCGGCGCCGCAGCCGAAAGCGACGGCATTCGTCCACGCAGGCTGCGTGATGCACGTCGCCTTCGCCGACGTCGACGAAGCGACGGTCCGCGTCCTAAACCGCGCCGGCTGCGACGTCGTCGTGCCGGAGGGACAGGGTTGTTGCGGCGCGATTTCAATCCACGCCGGGGACCTCGATCGCGGGCGCGCGCTAGCGAAGGCGAACATTCGCGCATTCGAGCGCTCGGACGCCGACGTCTACATCATCAACGCCGCGGGCTGCGGGTCAACGCTCAAGGAGTATGGCCACATCTTCGCCGGCGATTCCGACTGGGCCCAGCGGGCGGCCGACTTCTCGTCGAAGGTTCGCGATCTGACGGAGTTTCTCGACACGATCGGCATACCGTTGAACTTGGCGCGGCTCGACGCGGTCGTCGTCTACCAAGATCCTTGCCACCTCGTCAACGCGCAGCGCATCGCCGCCGCGCCGCGCCGCCTGCTCGCGAAGATTCCTGGATTAACCCTGCGCGAGATCGAGGAAGCGACGATCTGTTGCGGTAGCGCGGGGATCTACAACCTCACCATGCCCGAGATGGCCGATCGCTTGAAGCGCCGCAAAATCGAGAACGTCCTCGCAGCGAATCCCGATGTCATCGCCACCGCCAACCCCGGATGCGCGCTCCAGTTAGCCGCCGGGCTGCGCGACGCCGGCCGGAACGTTCCGGTCAAACACGTCGTCGAATTGCTCGATGACGCCTATTCGGCCGCCGGCTAGAGGCCGCTTAGCCGATTCTCGCCGCTCAGCGCGGAGTCGCCGGTCGCATAGACGCTCAAGACGTCGAGTAGGCCCGTGATCCGCAAGAGCCGCAAGATTTGGCCCTCGGGGGCGACGATGCGCAGACTACCCTTGCGTTCGCTCGCACGTCGATGGGCGCCGATCAAAGCGCCAAGACCGGTCGAGTCGATAAACTCAAGCTGCGTCAAGTCGACGACCAACGCGTGTCCTTCGCGCTCGGCCGCTTCCATCAGAGCTGCTCGAAGCGTCGGTGAGGTCGCGACGTCCAAACTTCCCGTCAGGCGGAAGATTTGAACCTTCCCATCTCGCTCGTTCGAAAGATCGATGTTTAGGGAGTCCGGTGAGACCATACCCGGCGTATTCGCGGGTCGACGGAGGCATCCCGCCGCTCGAACGTCGGAAGCCTTCGCGAGCCGGCATCGCCTATGGAAAATAAACTGGGGCGGCTGGATTCGAACCAACGAATGGGGGATTCAAAGTCCCCTGCCTTACCGCTTGGCGACGCCCCAGCGACGAATGCCGGTGAGGTTCCTACCCGGCTGGGACGAGCCTTCCTCTTCGCTCGGAGACGCAGGCGGGCCGCGCTCGGGAGCGAAGGCCGACGCGACGGATGGCGGTATCGATGAAAAGGCCGGTCAGCATTTGCTTCGTGCTGGTATTGACGATCGGCGTTTCTGCCTGCACCAAGGGACGCTCGGTAACGGTTTCGACCAGCAGCGGAAGCGCCACGGTCACGCAAAGCCGTGACAACCAAACGACGACGGTCACGACCAAAGAAGGGACGTTTACCGCGGGCAAAGGCGCAGTCGATCCCGCGTCGCTCGGCGTCCCGGTCTATCCCGGCGCGCAGCCGTCCGAGGGCGGCAGCATCGCTGCCAGTGGCCCGCACGGCGGCGGCCAGATCGTTACACTCAAGACGAGCGATCCGTTCGACAAGGTCTACGACTACTACAAGAGCCAGATGCCTAAGAACGGCGAAACGACGAAGACCGAGGCCGGAGGCGCGGCAACCGCGATATTCAAGATCGGCAGCGACCAGAACGGAACGGTCGTCATGCTCCAAGGCCAAAGCGGGGCGACGACGATCATGATCGAGAAGTTCGCGACCGCCAAGTAGGCGGGGTTAGTTCGCCCTCAAAACGCGCTTTGCGCCGAGGTAGCGCGCGGCCCAGTAACGGTCGGAGACCCGGCTGACCATCACGCCGTGGCTCGAGCTATGGACGAACTTGCCTTTGCCCAAGTAGATTCCGACGTGCGACGGCCCGGGCTCGTACGTTTGGAAGAATACGAGGTCGCCTGGGTGCGCGCCGTTCTTGATTCTATGCGCGGCGTAATACTGCGCGTCAGCCGTCCGCGGAACGCGTATTCCCATCATCGCAAAGACATGCTGGACGTAGCCCGAGCAGTCGAAACCCGCTCTGGTCGTCCCGCCAAAAACGTACGGAGTGCCGATGAAACGCATCGCGTTGCGGGTCAATCCCGCGGCGAGCGACGAAGTTCGATTGGCGATGCCCCTGGCAAAACGGCGGATCGCTGCGTCTTTGCTCGACTTCGCGTCGCCGAGCCACATCTTGAGGTCGGCATTCTCGGCTACGGTAGCCTGGGCGTCGCGCCGGTCGACGCGCGTCTCGGGAGCGATGAGATGAAACTCTGCAACCGGCGGCGTATCGACGCTCGCCTGATTGGCCTTGGCACTCACGGGCGCAAGAAATGCACCGGCGAGAAAAACGGCAGCGAACGCCGTTCCAAGATTGCGAACCAACTGCTCCTCTTTCAACGCCTACGAGGTTAGTTGACGGGTTCGGGCTGAAAGGTGCTGCCCTAGCGCCGACCGGCGCATTCACCCCACCTGGGAGTCCCCCGCTCTGGGCTCGCGCCCAAACTCGGCGATTTAGCATGTGTCGATTCCGCCTCGGCCTTAGCCTTGGCGGGCGGTCACGTGAACCGCTGGGGAGCGCATTGGCCGCCCAGGTAGCCATCCCTCCCGCCGGTTTGGTCAATAAAACTTAACGTTTCCGGCTACCGGGCCGCGCGTTCGACGGTTTCCGCCACCTCCGCGGCGAGACGCTCGATGCTCGCCCGGTCGTCGCCCTCGATCATGACCCGGACCAGCGGCTCCGTCCCCGAAGCGCGCACGAGGATCCGGCCCTCCCGGCCTAGCCGATCGCTCGCCCGCGCGATCGCCGCACGCACGGTTTCGTCTTCGATGACCTCTTTGCGGGTGGTTCGAACGTTGACCAGGATCTGCGGATAGACGTGCATCCCGGCCGTCAGGTCGCGCAAGGTCGTTCGTTTCCGCAGCATGAGCGAGAGCAGCGAAACGGCGGTCATCGGACCGTCCCCGGTAGTGTTGCGTTCGAAATCGATGACGTGCCCCGATTGCTCGCCGCCGAGGGTGAATCCGCCGGCGCGCATCGCCTCGAGGACGTAGCGATCTCCGACCGACGTGCGGATGAGCGCGATCCCCTCGCGCTGCAGCGCTCGTTCGAGCCCGACGTTGCTCATCACGGTCGCTACGAGCGTATCGTGCGCGAGTTTACCGTGCCGCTTCTTCTCCAGGGCGAGCGCCAGCAAGACATGATCGCCGGAAAGCGCAGCGCCGCCCTCGTCGACGAAGAGCGCCCGATCGGCGTCACCGTCGAAGGCGACGCCGACGACGTGCGCCTGCGGATCGGCCGCGGCTAATTCTCGAACGCGCTCGCGCAATGGCCCGAGGTTGGTGGAACCGCAGGCGACGTTGATACGCGCGCCGTCGTCTTCAGCGTTGAGCGGCACGACGCGCGCGCCGAGCCGAGCGAGGGCCCTCGGCGCGACCAGGTAGGCTGCTCCGAAGGCTGCATCGACCACGACCGTGAGGCCGGTGAGGTCGCCGCCCCCATCGATCAAGGTTGCGAAGTATCGATCGACCAGGCCGTGCGACGTCTTCGCGATTCCGACCCGGTCGTGCGTCGCTCGCGGCAGCTCGTCATCGCGCAGCAGCGTCCGTTCGATCTCACGCTCGGTCGCATCGTCGAGTTTGAATCCGTCGGGTCCGAAAAACTTGATGCCGTTGTCTTCGATCGGGTTGTGCGAAGCGCTGATCATGACGCCGCCGGCGGCGCCGATCGAATCGAGGATGCGTGGAATCGCGGGGGTTGGAACGATTCCGACCGAGAGCGTGTCGCGGCCGATCGAAGTAATTCCCGCGACGAGCGCCGCTTCGAGCATCGTTCCCGACAAGCGGGTGTCCCGTCCGACGACAAACGGCTTCAGCGCGTCGCCGTCGCCCGAAAGGACGTACGCGCCGGCGCGTCCGAGGCGAAACGCCAGTTCCGGCGTCAGATCGACGTTCGCGATGCCGCGAACGCCGTCGGTTCCGAAGACGCGCGCCATTATTTTGCTTTCCCAACTCCAAACGAAGCGCGCACGCGCACGAGATTCGGCGCCACCGCGACGCCGGCAAGTTCCGCGCCGCCTTCGTCGACGGCGACGGGTCGCAGCATGCTGTCGAAATTCGAGGGCGTCCCCGGCAGCGGGACGTCGACGCGCGCTCCGGCGACGCGCTCGAGGTCGCTGGTCGGTGCGCGCACCACGACGTGCGCCGGTTCGAGCGAGATCCCGTTCACGACGATCTTCTTCGCTTCTCCCAGATAGTGAATCGTTACCGGAAGATTGCGCGTTTCGATCTTTTCGACCGACAAGGTCACCGAGGCCGGGGAGAGCGAGCGAATGACCAGCTTCGGCGCGATGACCTGAATCGGGACGTTGTGAACGCCGGCGGGGCGGCCCTGCAAGTCGAGGATCGCGCGGACGTCGTCGGGTTGAATCACCTCGGAGTTGCGGGATACATCGATACTGACGACCGCCTGTTTCTCGGTATAACGGGCGACGCTATCGGGGCGCAGTCCGATCGCCGTGATCGGGACGCTGACCTGTTGGACGAAATGGGCCGCGATGACCGGATTCGGCGCGAACCGCAGGTACGACCAGGCCGCGATCGCGACCGAGAGAGAGAGCAGCTTGAGGCCCCAATTGTTGCGTAGCCGTTCAAGCACGAGCTATTTTGCGCCGGCCGAAAGGTAGCCCAGATTGCGCACGTTTCGGACGGCCGCCGCGCGCGGCGCGACAGCAGGCCAACAGGACCGTGCGTAAGCGCGCTTCGTCGTCGAGTTCTCGTGAGAGTTTGCCCTGCCGCGCCACGGAGATCGCTCCGCTCTGCTCCGAGATGATCAAGACGACGGCGTCGGTTTGCTCGGTCAATCCGATGGCAGCCCGATGCCGCGTCCCGAGGTGACTCTCGGTCAGCACGTTTTCCGAGAGCGGCAAGAAACATCCGGCCGCTTCGACGACCATCCCCTTCACGATGACGGCGCCATCGTGCAGCGGGGAGCGCGGCGTGAAGATCGAGATCACGAGTTCGACGGAGAGCCTCGCGTCGAGCCGAGTCCCGCTCTCGACAAACTCGCGCAGCCCGGTAGCTCCCTCGACGGCGATCAGGGCGCCGACAGCGTTGCGCGAGAGCTGCACCGCCGCGCGCGCCAGTACGGTGACGGCTTCCTCTAACCTGGCTGCTTCGTCGGCGGCTTCGCGGCGCGCGATCATCCCGCCGCGTCCCAGCTGTTCCAGAAAACGCCGCAATTCCGGCTGAAAAACGATCGGCAGCGTCACCGCGGTGCCCAGCAAGACGACTTGCATGATCGTCGCGAGGACCAGCAGGTGGAACGAGTTGGCCGCGGCGAGGACGATCAGGAGAACGAAAATTCCAAAAATGATCGGGACGGCGCGCGTCCCGCGAATCAACAGCAGAAAATAGTAGACGAGCATCGCCGTAGCGACGATGTCGAAGACGTCGGCGAGGCTGAAGGGAACGCCCGGTAGCAAGAAGAGCGTCATCGGGGGGCGCCCTCGAGGAGCGGCTCGGTATGCGTTTCGACCAAGCGCGAGAGGTCGATCTCGGGAGCGCGCAGGGTGGCGGCGGCAAAACCCGTCAGGGTGGCGTCGGAAAGCGGGAAGAGCGGAAGGATCCGCCGCCCCGGGGAGCATTCGAGTTCGGCGTCGATCACGTCGACGAGCAAGCGCAGCGATGTCGTCGCTTGGTTCAGTTCCACGGTGAGGGCGTCGCCTGAGGCTTTCACATCGACAACGCCGGCCGGCCCGCCGGCCCCGGCGAGCGCTTGGACGAGGGACCCAATCCGCTCGGGGTCGCGCGGAATGACGTCGACGACGACCAAAGCGGGCTCGTCGGCCCGCGCTCCGAGCGTTTCGCGCAGCGCGCTTAGGTCGCACTCCGGCGTGAGGCGCGCGATGGCGTAACTCCGGCCGCAACGCGCGACGGCCCAGGATGTGGCCTTCGCACCACACGAATCCAGGGCCCGAATGGCCGCCGCACGCTCGCCTTGCGCGAGCACGCGGTCGAAGCGAATGCTAGCCGACCGTTCTTCCAACTAGGTTTTCCAGTCTCCGAGGTTTACGCATCTTTAAACGCCGACTCGCATGAACCATGCGTGACGTCGCCGCCGTCCGGCTTGCCCGCGTCGTCAGCGTCGGCAGAAATGCGGCGTGGATCGCCTTCGAAGGCTCCGACGAACTCCTCTTCGCCTCGCTGCGCAAGCATCTCGAGCGGCTCTCGCTGGTGCCCGGGGACCTGGTTCGAGCCGTGCCGATGGATGACGAGCGACTCGTCATCGACCACCGCGAACCGCGAACGTTCGCCCTGGAACGCAAGACCGCCGGCGGCAGGATCAAAACGATGGCGGCAAACGTCGACGGCATTGCGATCGTCTCAGCCTTCGCGCAGCCGCCATTTACGCCGACGATGGTCGACGAGTTGCTCGCGTTCGCGGAGATTCACGATCTCAAGGCTCGCTTGCTGTTGACCAAAGCCGACCTCGCCGAGCGACCCGACATCGAGCGGATTCTCGCGCTGTACGGCCGCCTCGGCTACATGGTCCTTTCGATCAATCCGCGCGCGCGAGTCGGCCTCGACGAGGTCGACCGAGAGTTCCAGGGGCACCAGACGCTGCTCATCGGACAATCGGGCGTCGGCAAGAGCTCGCTCTTCCGCGCGCTCGGAGGGCCGGCGACCGTCGGGGAAGTCTCGGCGATCGGCCGCGGTCGTCAAACTACGACGACGGGGCGCCTGCATCACTTTGCGCACGGATTCTTGATCGACAGCCCCGGCGTCAGCGAATTCGAACTCCACGGCGAACCGTGGTCGGAGGTCGCGTACGGCTTCATCGAATTCCGCCCGTATCTGGGGAAGTGCCGTTTCAGCGATTGCAGCCATCGTTCGGAGCCCGACTGCGCGATCCGCGCGGCCGTGAAGACGGGCGAAATCTCTGCGTCGCGCTTCGAGAGTTATACGTCGATCGTGAACTGCGAACGCAGTTGACGGTTTCCCGACCCAAAAAAAGTGGGTTGCGTCGGCGGCGGGATCGTAGCCGGGCGAAGGGGGGCACGGGACATGCCCGGCCCGCAGGTCGGGGTACTTTACGTGCACGCTGGACGCCCCTTGCGGCCTGTGCTACAATCCCGCGCGTGCCAAACATCAAAGCTGCCGAAAAATGGGTTCGCCAATCTGAAAAGCGTACGCTGCGCAATCGCGACGGCAAGACCCGCCTGAAGACGCTCTACAAGAAGGCTGTCGCCAGCGGCGATCCGGGAGCCGTCTCGGCCGTCGAAAGCCAGTTCGACAAAGCCGCCAGCAAGGGGATCATCCATCCCAACAAGGCTGCGCGTAAGAAATCGCGCCTGGCGCGAGCAGCGCACAAGACTCAAACCGCTCCAAAGCCTGCACCGAAAGCCGCTAAGGTCGCGAAAGCAACCAAGGCCGCCGCGCCCGCGTCGGCCGAAAAGCCGGCCCGCAAGCGCGCCCCCCGAGCCAAAGCGGAGAAGTAACTCCGAAAAACTCAGGCTTTTTCGAGCACGTAGGTGCCTGGTGCGGGCGCCTTCGGTTTGAAGTGTTTGCTGCCCGGACTCGCCGGAGCCGCGACCCGTTCGCCGGAACGTTCGCTAAGCCAGCGCATCCAATCCGGCCACCACGAGCCGTCGACTTTTTGCGCGCTCGCGAGCCACTCGTCGGCCGTCGGCGGATTCGAGGCTGCGCGCCAGTAGTTGCCCTTTCCGCTCGCCGGCGAGTTGATGATACCGGCGATATGGCCCGAATGACCCAGACGGAACTGGGTCTCGCCCGAGAAGAGCTGCGTCATCTTATAGACCGATTTCCACGGCGCGATGTGGTCGTCGATCGTCGCGACCGCATACACGTCGTTTTTCACGCGCCGCAGGTCGATCGCGACATCCTTGAACTTCAGGGCCCCCGGTTTCACGAGGTTATTCTCAACGTACATATTGCGGAGATAATAGCTATGCATCGCGCGCGGAAGACGCGTCGCGTCGCTGTTCCAATAGAGCAGATCGAATGCCGGCGCGTCTTTGCCCAGGAGATAGCGGTTGACCGCGACGTTCCAGATGAGGTCGTTCGCGCGCAGCATGTTGAACGTGTCGGCCATCTCACTCGAGTCGAGGACGCCCTTTTCGTCCATCTTTCGCTCGATCGTCGACAACGCTTCAGGGCCGAGGAAGGCTCGCAGATCGCCCGCTTCTTCGAAATCGGTGAGCGCGGCGAAGAACGTTACCGCGTTGACCAGCACTTCCTCGCTCTGGGCCAAGTAGGCGAGCATCTCCGCCGTGAGCGTCCCGCCGATGCAGTAGCCGATCACGTTCACGTCGGGCGAACGCGTGATCGCCGAGGCGATACGGTTGGCCGTCAGGGGACCGTGCTTGAGGTATTGCTGCCAAGTGAAATCGGCCATCGAAGCGTCGGGGTTACGCCACGAGACGACGTAGGTGCGAATCCCGGAATCGACCGCAAACTTGATGATGCTGTTGGCCGGCTGCAAGTCGAGGATGTAATATTTGTTGATCCACGGCGGCACGATTACGAGCGGCCGCTCGTAAACGGTCTCGGTCGTCGGCGTGTATTCGATCAACTCGAGGACGTCGTTGCGATAGACGACGTTACCCGGCGTGGTGGCGACGTTCTGACCGACCGTAAAGGCTTTCTTATCGACGAGCGCCGGCCGGCCTCGGTTCTCCCGAATGTCTTCGAGGGCGTTCTTGACGCCACGCCGCAGATTCTCGCCGCCGGTGCGCAAGGTCTCCTCGATCACGGCGGGGTTGAGGAACGCGAAATTCGTCGGGCTGAGCATGTCGCAGTACTGCTTGGCGAAGAAGCTGACGCGCGCTTTGGTTTCGGCGTCGGTATCGGCCCCCTCGATGGAGTCGAGGACGGCCTTGGTCGCGAGCAGATAACCTTGCTTGATCGCGTCGAAAGCCGGATTCTGCGTCCAAGCGGGGTGCGTGAAACGGCGATCGTCCGGCGCGGGCCCGATGAGCGGCTCGCCTCTGCCGCTCGCGCCGAGCGAGCGTCCTGAGAGTTCCAGCATCGATTTGGCGAACTCCATCTGCCCCGCCAACAGCCCTTGCGGGTTCGCCAGCATCGCCTTCCAGAGGTCCATCGTCGCCTTGCCGAGACCGAGCGGATCGAAAGGGTTCGCATGCCCCGACGTCCCGTCACCGGCCGCGCCGTTCGTCGGAATGCTTTCGAGCGGGACGCCCGCCGCCATCGGCGGGAGCGCTTCTTCCGCTACCTCGACCAGCTCGTCGGCCTCGTCGTGCTCGCCCGGATCGTCCTTTTCTCCGTCGAGCGCGGCGATGTTCCGCGCTTCTTCCTCATCGGCATACATTCCATAGATGCATTTAGCCGCGGTCCACGCCGCCCCTTGCAGAGCACCGTTCCTCATGGGTCGACGTTTACCGCGAGGCGCGTCCGGCGATCGCCACGGGCGGCGGGGACGAGATCGTCGCGCAAATAGCCGCGCAACGGTGCGCCCTCGGCCGTCTTCAGGGCGATGCGGAAACGCCACTCATCGTTGGCGCGCGCGATCGGGAACGGAGCGGGACCGAGAACTTCGACGTTCGGCCTTTCGCGCAGCGACGCCGCGTAGCGCTGGGCGGCCTCGAGCGCATCGGCTCGCCGGCGGCCGAAGATGCCCAGGAAGATCAGCTCTCCAAAGGGCGGATAACCCAATTCGCGCCGCTGCTCGAGCTCGTGAACGGCGAAGCCGTCGAAGTCGTGCTTCGCCGCGAAGGCGACGGCGGGGTGGTTGGGACTGTACGTTTGGACGATCGCCTCGCCGGGTCGGGCGCGGCCGCTGCGACCCGCGACCTGGGTGATCAAATCGAAGGTCCGCTCCGCCGCGCGAAACTCCGGGACGTGCAAACCGATATCGGCGGCGACGACGCCGACCAGCGTCACGCTCGGAAAATCGAGTCCCTTGGCGACCATCTGCGTCCC
>DHWK01000106.1:0-394 GCA_002413145.1 bacterium UBP12_UBA5184 | reverse complement strand
GCGACCATCTGCGTCCCGACGAGAATATCGCCGCGCGCGGCGTAGTTGTCGAGGAGCCGCGCATGGTCGCCGACCCGCGTGGTCGTGTCGCTGTCCATTCTGATGACCCGTGCCTGGGGCCAAAGCGCCTGCGCGCTCTCGGCGACGCGTTGCGTCCCGATCCCAAATTCCCGAATCGGTCCGCCGCCGCATTTGGGGCAGAGCGGCGGGATCGGTTCCTGAGCGTCGCACTGGTGACAGCGCAGCAATCCCTCGGCGCGATGGACGGTGAGCGAGACGCTGCAACGGCGGCAGGCCGGAACCTTACCGCAGGCGCGGCACAGCATAAAACCCGCGCTGCCGCGCCGGTTGACGAACAGCACCGTCTTCTCGCCGCGCGCAAGCCGCTCGCCGA
>DHWK01000144.1:5965-6183 GCA_002413145.1 bacterium UBP12_UBA5184 | reverse complement strand
GGTCATAGCCGCGAGGTCGTACGTCCCGGCGACCAGGGGCGCGGCCGCGGCTCCAGCGGCCTGGGGCAAGTGTGTGACTGCGGCGCCGATAGCAAACGAGACGAGGGCTACGGCAACCGTTCGAACGTGCTGCTTCATGGAGCGTGCTACAAAGCTGCCGTGGACCGCTCCTGCTCCAAGAGAGCCGCTAGCCTAACTCAAGCGTTCGAGCTCGGGTA
>DHWK01000144.1:5492-5812 GCA_002413145.1 bacterium UBP12_UBA5184 | reverse complement strand
TTTCGGTAAACCGGCGGTGAACGTCAGCTCGCCTCGGTTCTGATCGTAGTCGACCAGCACGCTCTGGCCGTCCTTGACTTCGCCGGCCAGAATCTTGCGCCCGAGCGGCGTTTCGACTTCTTTCTGGATCGCGCGTTTGAGAGGCCGCGCGCCGTACACTGGGTCGTAGCCGACCTTGACGAGATGGCGCCGCGCGGACTCGGAAAGCTCGAGCGCGATCCGGCGATCGGCGAGCCGCTGGCGCAGCCGGCCGATTTGAATCTCGACGATCTTGGAGAGCTGCTCTTCGCTGAGCGCCTGGAAGACGATGATCTCGTCGA
>DHWK01000144.1:391-5374 GCA_002413145.1 bacterium UBP12_UBA5184 | reverse complement strand
TCGTCGACGCGATTGAGAAACTCGGGCCGGAAATGGCGCCGTAACTCATCGAGCAACGTCGCACGCATGACCGCATAATCGGCACCGCCCGCTCCGTGGTAGTCGAGGATGCGCTGGCTGCCGATGTTCGAGGTCATGATCAGGATCGTGTTCTTGAAGTCAATCGTGCGTCCCTGACCGTCGGTCAAGCGGCCGTCGTCGAGAATCTGCAGGAACACGTTGAAGATCTCGGGCGCGGCTTTCTCGATCTCGTCGAACAGAACGACGGAAAAGGGACGGCGCCGAACCGCTTCGGTGAGTTGCCCGCCCTCTTCGTACCCGACGTAGCCCGGCGGCGCCCCGAGCAGGCGCGCGACCGAATGTTTTTCGCCGTACTCCGACATGTCGATGCGCACCATCGCCCGGTCGTCGTCGAAAAGATAGGCCGCCAACGCGCGCGCGAGTTCGGTCTTGCCGACGCCCGTGGGGCCCAGAAAGATGAACGAACCGATCGGGCGGTTTGGATCGGAGAGACCCGAACGCGATCGAATGACCGCTTCGGCAACCCCCGTTACGGCTTCGTCTTGACCGATGACGCGCTCGTGCAGCTCTTCGTCGAGCCGCAACAGTTTCTTCATTTCGCCTTCGAGGAGTTTCGAAACGGGGACGCCGGTCCAGCGGCTTACGACCGCGGCAATATCTTCCTCGTCGACCTCTTCCTTGAGCAAGCGCGGCTTGCCGTCGCTGCCTCCCAGGGCCGCTTCTTCCTCCTTGAGCTGTTTTTCAAGGCCGGCGAGTTTGCCGTACCGCAACTCGGCGGCGCGGTTGAGGTCGTATTGACGCTCGGCTTGTTCGATCTCGGTCTTGGTGGTCTCGATCTGCCGGCGCAACTCGCGGAGTTTTCCGACGGCGGCTTTCTCTGCTTGCCAGCGCGCTTTGACGCCGTCGCTCTCGGCGCGCAGATTCGCGAGTTCCTCTTCGATCCGTGCGAGGCGCCGCTTCGAACCCTCGTCGGATTCCTTTTTCAGCGCTTCACGTTCGATTTCGAGCTGCATCATGCGGCGCGATGCTTCGTCCAATTCGACCGGCATCGAATCGATCTCGGTGCGGAGTTTGGCGGCCGCCTCGTCGACCAAATCGATCGCCTTGTCGGGTAAGAATCGATCGGAGATATAGCGGTTCGAAAGGACCGCGGCCGCCACCAGCGCCGCATCCTTGATACGGACGCCGTGGTGGACTTCGTAGCGTTCGCGCAAACCGCGCAAAATCGAAATCGTGTCCTCGACGTTCGGCTGATCGACGAAGATCGGCTGGAAGCGGCGTTCCAGCGCCGCGTCCTTCTCGATATACTTGCGGTATTCGTCGAGCGTCGTCGCGCCGATCATGTGCAGCTCTCCGCGGGCCAGCATCGGCTTGAGCAAGTTGCCCGCGTCCATCGAGCCCTCGGCGCGCCCCGCCCCGACGACGTTGTGCAATTCGTCGACGAACAGAACGATCCGACCGTCGGAGTTCTGCACGTCTTTGAGGACGGCTTTGAGCCGTTCCTCGAACTCGCCGCGATACTTCGCGCCGGCGACCAGCGCGCCCACGTCGAGCGCCACGATACGCTTGTTCTTGAGGCCCTCGGGGACGTCTCCGCGAACGATGCGCTGCGCGAGCCCTTCGACGATCGCCGTCTTTCCGACGCCGGGTTCGCCGATGAGCACCGGATTGTTCTTGGTGCGCCGCGAGAGCACTTGAACGACGCGCCGGATCTCTTCGTCCCGGCCGATGACGGGGTCCAGTTTTCCGTTTTCGGCGAGCTTGGTCAGATCTTGGCCGTAGCGCTCGAGGGATTGATACGTCTCCTCGGGGTTTTGCGAGGTCACGCGCTGATTGCCGCGCACCTCTTTCAACGCCGAAAGCAGTTTGTCGCGTGTGATCTTGTTGTCGCGCAGCAGGCGTCCGACCGAACCCGCGTCGTCGAGCAAGGCCAGCAACAGATGTTCGACCGAGACGTACTCGTCTTTGAGTTTGGCGGCTTCGTCCGAAGCTTGGACGAGCATGCGGCTGCCGCGCGCCGAGAATTGCGGCTGCGCTTCGCCGCCGCCGGAGAGCCGCGGCAGGCCCGAGATCGCCGCGTCGACGGCGCGCCCGAACGCGCCGAGCTCGACGCCGGTCTTGGCGAGCAGGGCCGAGACGATGCCCCCATCCTGCTCGAGCAGCGCCGCGAGCACGTGCTCCGGCTCGACGCTCGTATTGCGCTCGCGCAACGCGCGGGCGTAGGCCTCGCTCAGCGCCTCCCGGACGCGCTCGGTCATTCGTTCTGCGTTCATTGCCTTGTCCATGACCCCGAAAGAGGCCCGATTCGTTGCGAGACAAACCTTGAGCGAAGCCGCCCGGCAAGCACGAAAGGACGCCCGATGAGCGACCGGCGACGATTTTCCCTTACCCTCATCTCACTGGCGTTGCTCATCGCCGGAGGCTCTGCGGCAGGCGGGGCGCTCACCGGGCCGTTTGGGAGCGTCGACGTGGTGAAGCTCGTGCTCGCGACGCCCGGCGTCGGCCGCGACGGAACGCTCTCCACCCAAAAGAGCGTCTGGGTCAACGTCGAGGGCCAGCCCTCCGGCGGTTTCATTCGCGCCGATCTGGCGACGGCGGGGCAAACCATCGATGGCGATTGGCTGCTGGCGGTCCCGCTCGACAGCGGGAAGGCGACGGGCTCGTTCGTCGCGCTGGTGTATCGTTCGACCGGCGGCGCCCCCGATTACGTCGCGGCCGTAAACTCCAAGCGAGGTCTGCTGCGCGCCTGGGTTCGCGACGGGCACCTCTTCGTGAGCGCGCCGATATTTTCGAAGCGCGATCAGCCGTGCTGCCCGAGCGCGGAGGTCGTCGAGCGGATGCTCTACAGCCCGGGTACGGGCGGCCTCATCGTGGTGACCACGCAGCGCGCGAATCTGGCGAAGCCGCCTTCACCGCATCCGTAGCACGCGCACGTCGCCGTTGCGGATCGTCACACCGTTCGAGTCGAACCACTCCAGCAGTGGGACCGCGTACTTGCGCGACGTCCCGATCAGATCGCGAAACTGCGCCATCGTTAGCGAACCGCTCGCGTGCAGCGACGCTTCGAGACGAGCGCGGGCGGTGGCGATCTGCTCGCCGCGATAGAGGTCGTCGCCGACCTTGATCACGACGCAGCCGGCGAGCAACGTATCGAAGGCCTGCGAGAGGCCCGCGATCTTCGACGCCTTGACGTGCGCGACCAATTCGGCGAAGGGAACCGGTACGAACGGCTGCTGCGGATCGACCGTAAAGGCACGCTCGAAGAAATCGCGTTGCTCGGCGCTCAAGGTCGGAACGAAGCCGGGCGTCGCGTAATATCCGCCGCGGGCCGCAAGGCGTCCGTCCTCCGCCAACAGCGCGAGGATCCGAATCAGCGCCGGTTCGGCGACGCCGAGCGAACGCGAGAGCGCGAGCGACGTCGTCCCGTACATCCAGGGTTTTTCGGCTTGATTTGCGGTGAGTTGCTCGCAGATTCTCGCCGCGATGGCGTCGGCGAGTTCGGCGTCGAGGTACGCCGGCGGCTTGCTCAGCCGCAGCGCGCAGCCGCGCTCGACGAGTGCCTCGAGCGCCGCCTGGGCGACGTCTTCGCGCACGTTGGCGGCGGCTCCGATGCGCGCCGCGCCGGCGCCCTCGAGACCGGCATCGCGCAGCGCTACGGCGAGCGCCCCCGTCTCGTCCCTTTCGGCGTCTTCCCGATCGCCCGCCGGTTCGAGCCCGGCGATCGTCCCGCCGCCGAGCAAAGCCTTTGGGGAAAGGCGGCGCACCACGAAAGCTGCTCCNNTCGTAGGTGCAGCCGCGCGGCGATTTCATTTGCGTCGGTCGGCAGCGCATCGAAGGCGAGCGTCCCGAAGATTTCGGCGGCGCCGATATACGCGCGCACCGCAGTTCGCCGCCGCAACATGCCGAGCGCGCTCGCCAAGGGACGAAAACGGACCTCGAACGAGCCGAGCGATTCGAACTGCGGGCTCGCCAGAACCGCGCCGCGCGAGATTTCGCCGCGCTCGAGCGAAGGCACGTTGACCGCAACGCGCGAGCCTCCCTCGACCCGCTCTCGAAATTCGCCGAAGACCTGGAGACTGCGCACCCGCACGGAACGGCCGCCCGGCGAAAGCGCGAGCTCGTCACCGACCGCGATGCGTCCTTGCATCAGCGTCCCGGTCACGATCGTCCCGTGACCCGATAGGGCGAAGGCGCGATCGACCGGTAAGTACGCCGGCGCGTCGGGATGACGCGGAGGCAACGCAACGAGCGAAGCGTGAATCGCGGCGCGGAGTTCGTCGAGGCCGCTTCCCGACACCGTCGAAACGGCGATCGACGGCGCGCCCGCGGCGATCGTCCCAACGCAAGCCTCGGCCACGAGTTCGCGCATGAACGCGAGCTCGTCGCTCGAGACGAGGTCCGACTTGGTCAGCACGACGAGCGTATCGCGCACGTTGAGATACTGCAGAATCTGGAGGTGCTCGATCGTCTGCTGCCGCGGGCCTTCGTTCGCGGCGACGACGAGCAGCAGCAGTTCCATCCCCGCCGCACCCGCCAGCATGTTGTGCAAGAAGCGCTCGTGACCGGGGACGTCGACGACCCCGGCTTCGACCCCGTCGTCGAAGCCGAGACGGGCAAACCCGAGGTCGAGCGTCATCCCGCGCAGTCGTTCTTCGAGCCAGCGGTCGGGGTTGGTGCCGGTTAGCGCTTGAACGAGCGCCGATTTTCCGTGATCGACGTGCCCCGCCGTCCCCAGAATGTGCATCAGCCGGCGGCGCGCGCGAGAGCCTCGGCGATTGCGTCGTCGTGCTGAGTCCCAATCGTGCGCAGATCGAGCCACAGCTCGTCTGCTGCGACGCGCCCGACGATCGCCGGTCGTCCGCGTCGCAAACGCGCCGCCAGCGCGTTTGGATCGCCGCTCGGCGGCCGGAGCGCGAGCGCAAGCTCTTTTTCTGCCAGATCGAGGCGGCGGAGACGGCGATC
>DHWK01000144.1:0-268 GCA_002413145.1 bacterium UBP12_UBA5184 | reverse complement strand
CTTTCGATTGAAGCTGCGACCCGCGCTCGCGCAGCCCTTCGATCGATTCCGCGAGCATCCGATACAGTGGAATCTTGGCGACGCCGTTCGGTTCGAGGTAGAGTCGCAGCGTCGCGGCCAGCGCCGCGAGCGTCGCCTTGTCGACGCGGAGCGCGCGCAGCAGCGGATTCGCGCGCAAGCGCGAGACGAGAGACGCGCGGCCTAGGATGATCCCCGCTTGCGGACCCCCCAACAACTTGTCACCGGAAAAGGCGATCAGATCGAGCCC
>DHWK01000101.1:7609-8048 GCA_002413145.1 bacterium UBP12_UBA5184 | reverse complement strand
TCGTGCGGTTCAACACCGGCAGCGCGCTGAAGTACGCGCCGCGATGAACGAGCCACAACTCAGGGGCCTTCGGGCGACGAACGCGCTCATCGTCATCAACGTCGCCGTCTTCTTATGGGATCTGGGGACCGGTGGCGGTCACTATTTGTTCGTCGGTGGATTCGACAACGAGAACGCGCTCGTCAATGCCGGAGCGCTGTACGGGCCGCTGGCCGCCGGCGGCCAGTGGTGGCGGCTGATCTCGAGCGGGTTCGTCCACGCCGGCATCATCCACTTGGGGATGAACATGTTCGCGCTCTACCAGGTCGGGACGTTCGTCGAGCTGGTGACGGGAACGCGGCGGATGCTCGCGATCTACTTTATCTCGATGATCGGCGCGGGCCTTGCGGTAGTCTTCTTCGCCTTCCACGACATTACGGTCGGCGCGAGCGGCGCGATC
>DHWK01000101.1:715-7559 GCA_002413145.1 bacterium UBP12_UBA5184 | reverse complement strand
CCGACACGTACTACGTCGTCGCGCACTTCCACTACGTGCTGTTTGGCGGCGCGATCTTCGGGCTCTTCGGTGCGCTGGTCGCGATCGGCATTCGCCTGGGACCGCGCGGGCGCGGCATCATCATGCAAACGCTCCCGATCATCCTGATCAACCTCGCGTTCACGTTTTCGATTCCGAACATTTCGAAGGCCGGTCACGTCGGGGGACTCATCGTCGGTTTCCTCGCGGCGCTGCTGCTCGTGCGGCTGCCGCGTCCCCAAGCACACGTCGCGCTCGGCGAACCCGCTCGGGGCAGCGAAGAAGGCGAAGCTCTCGGCGGAACGACGGACGAGGAGCCGTGAGCGCGACGAAGTCGGATTCGATCGAGGCGATCTTCGCCGGCGGCGGCCCGCTGGCGCGGGCGCTCGCCGGATTCGAAGCGCGCCCGGGACAAGTGCGGATGTCGCAACTCATCGAGCGCGGTTTCTTGGAAGGGACGCATACGCTCGTCGAAGCGGGGACGGGCGTCGGAAAATCGCTGGCCTATCTCGTCCCGGCACTGCGGAGCGGAAAGAAAGTCGTCGTCTCGACGGCGACGATCGCACTGCAGGAGCAACTCGTCCGCAAGGACATCCCGCTCGTGCAGCGCGCCCTCGACATTCCGGCGCGCGTCGAGCTACTCAAAGGGCGAAACCACTATCTCTGCCGGCAGAAGCTCGACCGGATGCGCGCCGATCGGCTGGTCGCGCAAAGCGGGACGATGGAACGGATTTGGGCCTGGGCGGATGCGACCGAGAGCGGCGACCGCGCCGAACTCGATTTTGCGCCGCCCTATGGAGAGTGGGAGCTACTCGACGCCGATGCGGACGACTGCGTCGGAGAATTCTGCGAACGCTTCAAGGATTGCTGGTTCTTCACGCGGCGCGACGCCGCGAAGTTCGCCGATCTGGTGGTGGTCAACCACGCGCTGTTCTTCCTCGACCTCGCACTGGGCGGGACGCTGCTCCCGCCATACGATTACGCGGTCCTCGACGAAGCGCACCAGTGCGAACGCTGGGCTTCGGCGGCCCTGACCGCGACGCTCTCGCCCGCTACCGTCGCGCGACTCATGCGCCGGTTGCACCGCCACTATCTACTTCCCGGCAACTACGATGCCGAGATCGACGAAGGCGTCCGCGGTCTCGTTCAGGCCTTGGCTCGCGTGCCGGGCGAGCGTTATCCGCTGGCCCACAACGAAGCGGCCTACGACGCGCTGGCGCAGCTTCAGACATCGTTTTACCGGCTCGAGAATTGGCTTGGTGCGAATTGGCAAGCTGCACTGAAACGACCGCCCGACAACGTCGCCGAAGCCGAACGGCGTCGCGAGCTGAACGTGCGCGGCATCCTCGCGCACCTCGCGACGATCGAGCGGACGAACCTCCCCGACGACGAGGCGATCACGTGGGCCGAGCGGCTCGACGGTGAGGGTCGCTATGCCGTCCATTCCGCTCCCTTCGACGTCGCCGAATATCTGCGAACCGCGCTCTTCGGGCGCACGCAAAGCGTCGTTATGACGAGCGCGACGATCGCCACCGGCTCGTCGTTCGCGTTTCTCAAAGCGTCGCTAGGCGTCGACGAAGCCCAGGAATACGTCGCGCCCTCGCCCTTCGATTTCCGCATCCAGGCCCGGCTCTTCATCGCGCCGCGGCACTGCAACCCGAAATCGCCGGACTTCGCCGAGCACGTCGCACCGCTCGTCGAGGAGTCGCTCGAACTCTCGCGCGGCCGCGCCTTCGTTTTGTTCACCTCGTACGCGCGTTTGCGCGAAGTTTACGCCGCGGTGCGCGAGCGCATCCACTACCCCGTGAAACTACAGGGAGATTTGCCGCGGGCGCATTTGCTCGAGTGGTTTCGAAACACGCACAACGCGGTGCTGTTCGCGACCGCGACGTTCTGGGAAGGAATCGACGTCGTCGGCGACCAGCTTTCGTGCGTCATCATCGACCGTTTGCCGTTCCCTTCGCCGGGCGATCCGCTCGTCGCGGCGCGCTTGCGGGCGCTCGAAGCCGCGGGCCGTCCGAGTTTCGAGGAATATATGATTCCGTCGGCGATCGTGCGTCTCAAGCAGGGTTTCGGCCGGCTCATCCGCTCGAAGCACGACCGCGGTTTGCTCGTGCTCCTCGACGGGCGCGCCGCCTCGATGCGCTACGGCGAGACGATCCTCGACGCGCTTCCGCCGGCAACGCGTATCGACGATCTCTCGACGCTACGGGAGTTTTTCTCGGCCGGTTAGCGCCGAATAGTGCGCTGCGTCACGTGCGCTCGAACACAGGGTCGAGTACCATTGGCGGGCGCCCCTTTCATAGGAAAGACGGTGGGCTCTTCGTCTTTGCCGTGCGACGCGGCGCCGATCGGCCGAGGTGATCCGCGGCACATAGCAGTCCAGGTCACTCGGTGCGGCGACCGATCCGGACAGTACTAGGAAGCGAGCAACAAGGAGGTTGTCCTCATGAGCTATCGTCAGCAGTCGGCTCCGCCCCTCGAGGCGGACGTCCCAACCGGGGCTTGGCCGGTCTAGCTAGCAGCGTGTCATCCTCGTTTGTCCCGCGCCCGCGCATCGCCGCCGCGATCGAAGCCTCGGCGGACCGGCGCGCAGTTCTGATTGCCGCTCCGTCCGGTTACGGTACCTCGAGCGTGTTGCGCGAATATGCGGCCGCTCACGAACCGTCGGCCTACGTCGCTCTGCCCGAGAGTGCGTCGTTCGCGCGCTTCACCGGCGATCTGGTTCACGCGCTCTCGGCGCATGTCCCGGGGATGCGGCTGTCGCTAGCGGGTGCCTTCGAGCGCGCGCTGCAGCGGGAAGATCCGGCCGACACGCTGGCGACCTGGTTCGCGCGTCACGTCAGCGGTCTCGCCTGTACGATCGTCCTCGACGACCTACACAACGCGGGCGATCCGCTGGTCGCGCGCTTCGTCGCCCGGGCCATCGAGCGTTCGGCCGAATCGATCCGCTGGCTGGTCTCGTCGCGTACGCTCGACGAATTGCCGGTCGCGTCGTGGCTGGCACACGGCATCACGAATCTGCCGATCGACGGATCGGTGCTTCTCCTGAGGCCGGGGAAAGTGCATGAGTTCGCGGCAAAGATCGCGCCGGACGTCGCACCGGAGGCGGTTGCGGCCTTGCACGCCTCCACCAACGGCGTGATCGCCGACTTCGTTTTCTTGTTGCGCCGGCCGCCGTGCGACGCGACTCAGCGCTTCAACCTACCCTTTGAAGTCGCGGCTGAGGAAGTTTTCGCGGCGCTCGAGACGACCGAGCGTGTGTTCCTTCTCCAAACTGCGCTCTTGCCGTCCCTCGCTCTCCCGACCCTCGGCAAAGCGGCAGGTCCGGAAGCCGGCCACCTGCTGACGGCGATACGCGAGAAGGCTCCCCATATCTTCGATTTCGACGGAACGCGTTATCAAGGACGCTTCCGCGCCTTCGTCCGCGCCAAGATCGAGGCGTTAGATGAGGCCGAGCGGCAGCGAATCGTCATGCGCAGCGCGCGCGCCCTCGAAGCGAGTGGGGACATCGCGGGCGCAATCCACCTGTTAGCGGGCGCGAAGAATCAAAGCGAGATCCTGCGGCTGATCGAGCTGTACGGCTTCACCTCGGTCGAAAGTGACAAAGCTTATTTTATGCACGACGCGCTGGCTGCGCTCGGCGACGAAGCGCGCGCGGCGAACTACTCGGTGTTGGCCGTCCAGGCGATCATCGCATCCCTCGGCGGTAAGTTGGACATATCGGAGGCGCTCTTTCAGCACGCGCTGCTGTCTTGCACCGTGCCGCAGCAGCGCATGCGCATGCGCTACCTCTATGCGGTCGATCTGCTGCGGCGCGGCCGCGAGGATTGCGTCGAATTGCTCAAACCCGACGAGGCGTTCTTCGACGCGCCGCCCGAGGTTCGCGTCGCCGTCATGTCGGCTCTGGGGGCGGCATACGTGATCACCGGCCGTCCCGTCCAGGGCCGGAAGTGGGTCGATCGCGCGCTCGCGAGCGCGAAGCACCTCGACGACAACATCCTGTCGGCGCGCGTCCACCACCAGGCCGCCTTCGTCGCGCTCCAAGCGGGCGACGGAGAGCGCGCGAAGGCGCTCGCGACGATCGGCGCCGACTTAGCCGAACGCGAAGGCGTCTACGAAGTCGCCGGCGGCGCATACAGCGTGCTCTACAACGCCGCCAAAGACATCGACGACGACTTGGAGGCGGCTGCCGGTTATCTGGAACGGATCGCCGCCTGCGGCGCCAAATGCGGCAGCGTCGACAAGCAGCTGTATGCCTGGCTCGCCGCGTATGAAATCGCCGCCGAGCGCGGCGACGCCCGAGCCGTCGCCGGCATCGAGCGCGAACTGGCGGAATTCGACGTCCAGTATAGTTCGCGTCACGTCGTGCAGGCCTTGCTTCCGGCGAAGGCGCTACAATTGGGAACCTATGGCGACTTCGGGCGCGCGCATAAGATCTTGAGCTCGAGCGCCGAGAATCAAGCGAGCGAGGACCGGCGGGCCTTGCGCCTCGCGGAAATCTCGTTTTACGCCGCCGCTGCCGGCGCCAACGAAGACGCCGCCGCGTCGGTGACGGCTGCCTGGCGTCTGATCCGTCGTCACACCTCGGCTTTACAAGACTTGCCGGTGTGGCGCGCCCGTACGCTGTGCGCGCTCACCTTTACCTTGCTGGGTCGCATTCGCTCGCCGCGTCTGATCTTAGCCGCGCTTCGTAAGGAGATTCCGCCGCGTTGCGCGCGAACGTTGGCGCTCGTGAACGCGGCGGAAGCGCTGGTCGCCCGGCGCGCCGGCGAACAGAACTACGACGTCGTCGTCGCTGCCCTCGATGAATTGCGGCGCTGCCAGTCGGGCGGATTCGCGCGTCTGCTCGAAACGCTCCCAAGCCGCCTGGTCGCGCCCCTCCGGCGCTCGGCGGCAGGACCGGCCGTGCTCCGGTTGCTTCCCGATTTTCATGCCTTCCCGGTTCACGACACACCCGTCGCGGAGAGTGCGTAAAGCAAATGACCGTTCAGCCGATGTTCGTCGTCGCCAAGTCGCTCGAAAACGATCGGGCCGAAATCGCCGCGGCGTTGGCGGCCCACATACCGAGCTCCGAGCGAACGCTGCTCGTGGAACTGGTGGCCGATGCCTTCGTCGACGCCTACGCTTCGGGTTGCCGCGATGGATCCCACGAAGATCTCGTGCGTTGGATCGACCGGATGTGCGACGCGCACGTCGACTCCCCGGCGATCGTCAATTTCTTCGGTAACGCCTGCAGCTTGCTCGATGGTTACCTTGCGCCGCGCGGCTACGCCGGCGTCTATCGCGCGCCCCTGCGCGCGCTGGAGCGCCCCATCCGAAAAGTGTTGGCCAAACCGCGACAGAGTTCGCGACCGGTAGACGAACGGCTGGGGGAGGTCGATGCGTCGATCAATGCCATGCTCGTGCGCTTAGATGCCGCCGATCCGTTGACGGCCGAGCACTCGCGCGCGGTGGCGGCATGGTGTTCGCGCTTGGCGCGGCGCTTAATGCTCTCGGAGGAAGAGATTACGTTCGTCTCGCGTTGCGGGATGATCCACGACGTCGGCAAGGTCACGACGCCGACCGAGATCCTGCACGCGCCGCGCAAATTGACCGACGCAGAATGGGTCGCGATGCGCAGCCATACCACCGCCGGCGAACGCATCGTTCTGGACGATCCGAACCTCGCCATCTTCGCGCGTCCCGTTCGCCACCATCACGAGCGGCTGGACGGCAAAGGCTATCCGGACGGACTCTTTGCCGAAAGCCTCGAGTTACACACCCGCATCGTCACCGTCGCCGACTGCTTCAACGCGATGATTGGGCGGCGTCCGTATCGCCCGCCGATGTCGCCGACGCGCGCCCTCGAACAACTCGACGCCAATATCGGGACGCAGTTCGACAAGGACATCGTCGCGGCGATGCACGAGGTCGTTAGTAAGGGTTAGTCCTCCTTGCCGGCTTCGTCTTTGGCGCGTTGCTGGAGTTCGTGGACGACGGCTGAGTCGGCCAGGGTCGTCGTGTCGCCGAGCATGCGGCCTTCGGCGATATCGCGCAGCAGCCGGCGCATGATCTTGCCGCTGCGCGTCTTGGGCAATTCCTGCGTGAACGTCAGATACTTCGGCAGCGTGAAGCGGCCGAGTTTTTCGCCGACGTGCGCTCGGAGTTCGTCGGCGAATTCCTTGCTGCCCTCGACGCCGGATTTGACCGTCACAAACGCGCAGATCGCCTGTCCGGTGATCTCGTCGAGCCTGCCGACGACCGCCGCTTCGGCGACCTTGGGATGATCGACCAGTGCGCTCTCGACTTCGGTCGTCGAGATGCGGTGGCCGCTGACGTTCATGACGTCGTCGATCCGGCCCATGAACCAATAGTCGCCGTCTTCGTCGCGCTTGCAGCCGTCGCCGGCCAGATACATGTGTTCGAAACGCGACCAATAGGTTTGCACGTAACGGTCGTCGTCACCCCAGATGCCGCGCAACATCGACGGCCAGGGCTGCTTGAGGACACAGTAGCCGCCTCCGCCCAGCGGGACGCTCGCGCCCTTTTCGTTCACGACGTCGGCTTCGATGCCGGGGAACGGTTTGGTCGCACTGCCCGGTTTCAGCGTCGTAATGCCGGGGAGCGGGGTGATCATGATCGCGCCCGTCTCGGTTTGCCACCACGTGTCGACGACCGGACACCGGTCGCCGCCGATGTGCTTGCGATACCACATCCAGGCTTCCGGATTGATCGGTTCGCCGACGCTGCCGAGAAGTCGCAGGGAGCTGAGGTCGTGCTTGGCCGCGTACTCCGGGCCCCACTTCATGTGCGTCCTGATCGTGGTCGGGGCGGTGTAGAGGAT
>DHWK01000101.1:244-579 GCA_002413145.1 bacterium UBP12_UBA5184 | reverse complement strand
CCCCACTTCATGAACGTTCGGATCGCCGTCGGGGCCGTATAAAGGATCGAAACTTTGTAGCGCTCGACGATCTCCCAAAGGCGGTCCTTATCGGGGAAATCCGGCGTCCCTTCGTAGATGACGCCGGTCGCGCCGTTGCAGAGCGGACCGTAGACGATGTACGAGTGACCGGTGACCCAGCCGATGTCGGCCGCGCACCAGTAGACGTCCTTGTCCGGCTTCACATCGAAGACGTACTTGTGCGTCGTCGCGACGCCGGTCAGGTAGCCGCCCGTCGTGTGGAGGATGCCCTTCGGCTTCGCGGTCGAGCCGGACGAGTAGAGGATGAACAGCGG
>DHWK01000101.1:0-125 GCA_002413145.1 bacterium UBP12_UBA5184 | reverse complement strand
GCCGCGCACCAGTAGACGTCGTCAGCCTTGAGGTCGAAGACCAAGTTGTGCGTCGCTGTCACGCCCGTCAAATAGCCGGCGGTGGTGTGCTTGATGCCCTTCGGCTTCGCCGTCGTTCCGCTGGT
>DHWK01000079.1:596-9933 GCA_002413145.1 bacterium UBP12_UBA5184 | reverse complement strand
CGACGTCGTCGTCGTCGTGACCGTGCCGGCGCTCGGCGACAGCGTCCAGACGATCAAGGCCGGGCTCACCGAGATCGCGGACCTCTTCGTCGTCAACATGGCCGACCGGCCCGGCGCGAATCGCACCGCGGTCGACCTCAAGCACATGGTGCGCGAGAGCGGGCGCAACGTCGCGGTGCTCCAGACGGTGGCCAGCGACGGCAGCGGGGTCGACGACCTGATGCTCGCGCTAGCGGCGGCGCGAGCGAACGAGTCGAGCAACGCCGAACGGGCCGTTCGTTTCGAGGTCGTGCGCAATATTCGCGACGCCGCCGTTCGGCGTGCGCTGGCGGTGCTCGAAGAGCCGCGCGGCCGCGCGGTGCTCGAACGCTTGCGCATGGGTGAACTGACGCGCGGCGAGGCGCGCGAGGAACTCCTGGTGTACGCTCTCGCGGAGGTCATCCATGCCGATTAAAGTGCTGGTCGCCAAGCCCGGCCTCGACGGCCACGATCGCGGCGCCAAGATCGTCGCGCGCGCGTTGCGCGATGCCGGGATGGAAGTCGTCTACACGGGACTCCATCAAACGCCCGAGATGATCGTGACCGCGGCGGTTCAGGAAGACGTCGACGTCATCGGCATAAGCATCCTCTCCGGAGCGCACATGACGGTCTTTCCGCGGATCATGAAGCTGCTCGGCGAGCGCGGCGTCGACGACATCTGCGTCGTCGGCGGCGGCGTGATTCAAGCCGACGACGTCCCGAAACTCAAGGTCCTCGGCGTGCGCGAAATTTTCGATGCGGAGGCGACGACCCAAGACCTCATCGCTGGGATCGAGCGCATCGTCAGCGAGTTCGGCCGCGCCGGCAAGCGCGCCGCCTCGGCCTCGCCCGCGCCGTGATCGTCACCGAATCCGGCCTCTGGCCGCCGCGCTACGACCCCGCATACCGCCCGCCCCCAGGCGAGAAATACTGGGATCGTCCGCGCGAGACGATGCCGGCGCAAGAGCGCGACGCCGTCGTGCTCGGCAAAATCCGAGCGCTGATGCGCTACGCCTGGGAGCGCGCGCCGTTTTATCGCACACGCTGGCAACGCGCCGGCCTCGAACCCGGCGACATCCGCTCGCTCGCCGATTTCGAACGGGTCCCGACGATTCAAAAGGCCGACCTGCGCGCCGATCAGGCCGAATATCCGCCGTTTGGTTCGTACCTGTGCACCAAGCGCGAGGAGATCGTACGGATTCACGGCACGTCGGGGACGAGCGGCCGGCCGACCGCGTTTGCGTGGAGCGCTCAGGACCTCGCGGCGATCCGCGAGGCGCACGCGCACGTCATGTGGTCGATGGGGATCCGTCCGCACGACGTGGTCATCATCTGTTCGATCTTCTCGTTGTACGTCGGCTCGTGGGGCGCGCTAGCCGGAACCGAACGCCTCGGCGCCGCCGCGTTTCCATTCGGAGCGGGCGTATCGGGGCAGACGCTGCAGGCGATCAGTTGGATCAAACAGATGCGCCCGAGCGCCTTCTACGGGACGCCGTCGTACGCGCTGCGCCTCGCCGAGACCGCGCGTGCCGAAGGCGTCGATCCGGCAAGCCTCGGTTTGCGCATAATGTTTTTCTCCGGCGAGCCCGGCGCGGGCATCCCCGCGACCAAGCGCTTCATCGAAGCGACGTTCGGTGCGATCTGCATCGATAGCGGGAGCATGGGCGAAGTGACGCCTTGGATGAATCTCGCCGAATGTTCCGAGCGCACCGGGATGCATCTGTGGCAAGATTTCGTCTACACCGAACTCTGCGACCCAAAGACGTGGCGGCGCGTCCCGTTCGGAGCGCGCGGGACGCCCGTCTACACGCAGCTCGAACGGACGACGCAACCGATGATTCGCCTGATCTCCGGCGATTACGCCGAATGGACCGATGCGCCGTGTGCCTGCGGGCGCACCTATCCGCGCTTTCCATCGGGCATCATCGGGCGCATCGACGACATGCTCGTCATCCGCGGCGAAAACGTCTACCCGAGCGCGATCGAAGAGGTCTTGCGTTCGTTCGAGGCGCTCGGCACCGAATTCGAGATCGTCCTCTCGCGCCGGCAACATATGGACGAACTCGACGTGCGCGTTGAAGTCGCACCAGGTGTTTCGCGCGAGGGCCTCGTCGAGCGCGTCCGCGCCGAACTCAAGCGCAAGACCGGGCTCCGCGCCGGACTCGAACTCTGCGAGGCCGGTTCGCTGGCTCGGACCGATCTCAAGTCGCGGCGGGTGCGGGACCAACGCTGAGCGCTGCGGCGCGGGCCAGCGCCGCCCCCTCGCCGAGCGCGCGCAGTTTGGCATACGCGGCGGCGCGACCCATCGGCGCCATCCCGCAATTGGTCGAACACATGATGCGCTCATCGGGTAAGTAGCCTCGCGCGAGTTCGATCGTCGCCGCGACGTCGTGCGGGGTCTCGACGCGCTCGGTCGCGACGTCGATCACGCCGATCGCGGCCACTTTCTCGCCGAGCAGACCCAGGATGCGCAGCGGGACGTGCGAGCCCGCCAACTCGAGCGAGACGGCGCCCACCTTGCTCTGAGCCAAGAACGGGAAGATGCGAGCATACTGATCCCACTCCGGGCCGAGTTTCGCTTTCCATTTGACGTTCGCGTCGACGCCGTAGCCGTAGCAGACGTGGACGATCGTCGGGCAGCGCACGCCCTCGATGCAGGCATCGAGCGCCGCAACGCCCCACGCTTCGACTTCGTCGAAGTAGACGTTGAAGGCTGGTTCGTCGATTTGGACGGTATCGACGCCGAGTGCGACCAGCTCTTCGATCTCTTCGCGAATCGCGCGCGCGAACGCGAACGCCGCCGTCTTCCGATCGCGATAATGCTCGTCGTTGAGCGTATCGACGATCGTCATCGGCCCCGGGATGGTGATCTTCAGCCGGCGCCTCGTCGCGTCGCGGGCGAAGCGCATCTCGTCGGCGTGCACGGGTTTGGTCCGCCGCACCTCACCCGTGATCGTCGGGCAGTCGACCTGGTAGCGGTCGTCGCGAATCCCGCGCCGCGCGAGCTTCGCCGCGTCGACGCCGGCGAGCGCCGTAGCGAAGCCGTGCACGAAGTGGCGGCGAGACTGCTCGCCGTCGGTGACGAGGTCGATGCCGGCCCGGTCCTGTTCGAACAACGCGATCCGGGTCGCGTCGCGCTGCGCCTCGCGCAGTTCGTCACCCGCTAGGCGCCACTCGGGCCACAGCCGCTCGGGCTCGGCAAGCCAGCCCGGCTTCGGCAGACTGCCCGCAATCGTCGTCGGAAAAAGCACCCCGGTGGATTCGCCTTCGCCGACGGAACCCTATCTGCGTTCTTTAGGGCTGATCGCAGGGCGGGTGGCCGCAGGCGCAGGCCGTCTCTTCCTCGTCGTCCTCGTGCCGCCGGCAGTGCTCGCTGCAAAACGCTTCCGACGGTTCGTTTCCGGTTTCCGGGCCGGCTTCGGAGATCACCATGCACTGGCAAATGTCGTGGGCGCACTCGCTTGTTTCAGTCGGCATGCCGGAATCTTACCCGTCGGACGAAAAGTCCAAAAGGCTCAGGCCCGACGTCCGGGACGCTCTGCGACGGACTGGTGCAGATTGTTTTGCCGGAAGTTTAGCGCGCCGTCGATTTCCTGGACTTCGAGCGAGATCGCGAGCGGTGACGTTCGGTAGGCTTCGTCTAAACAGCGACACGCCGCATCGAAGATCGCCTGGCCGATGCGCCGTTTCGTCTCGAGATCGCGGCCCTGACCGATGCGCACCGTCAGGGCAACGAACGCGTTGTTCTCAGCGCCGTCGCCGATTTGGTAGCGATCGACGGGATATTCGATCAGCCGCGTCCGCGTGCCGCCGATCGGGAAGGCGCCGGTTTCGAGCGCGGCGCGGTGCACCGCTTTGACGAGGTCCCCGATCCGGCAGCGAGCGCGAACGTTCTCGGACGACTCGATGATTATATGCGGCATGCGATGCGCTCCCGGTCTTTAGTAGGCGATGCAAACGAGTTTGGGTTCCGTGAAAAAATCGAGCGACCAGCGGCCTCCCTCGCGGCCCAGACCGCTGTATTTCATTCCGCCGAACGGCTGGCGCAGGTCGCGCAAGAAATATCCGTTGATCCAGCACATCCCGGCGCGGATCCCTTCGGCGAAACGTAGCCCGGTAGCGATGTCGCGCGTCCAAATGTACGACGACAGGCCGTAGCGAGAGTCGTTCGCTCGCAAGATGACTTCGGCGAGCGACTTGAACCGAAAGAGCGAGAGCACGGGGCCAAACACTTCCTCGCGCGCGATCGCCTGATCGTCGCGCTCGGGCGCAAAGACCGTCGGGCTCAAGTAGTTGCCGCGCGCCAGGACCCCGTTCTCGGGACGGCTCCCGCGCAGCAGCGCCGTCGTCCCTTCTTCCTCGGCACGTGCGACGAACGCTTCGACGCGCTCGCGGTGCTGCGGCGAGATGAGCGGTCCGAGATCGGAGTCCTTCGCCTGCGGATCGCCGACGCGCAGTGCGTTGACTCGCGCCAGATAGCGCTCGACGAAGCGATCGAAGATACCGGCTTGGACGTAGAGGCGCGTCCCCGCCAGGCAGACTTGTCCGCTGTGCCGGAACATCGCCAGGACGCTGCCTTCGATCGCCGTCTCGAGATCGGCGTCGTCGCAGACGACGTTGGCCGACTTCCCGCCCATCTCGAGCGTGACTTTCTTGAGCGTCTTCGCCGCCGCCACGTTGATCGCAATCCCGGTCGCTTCGCTACCGGTGAATGCGATCGCATTCACGCGCGGATCGGCGACCAGCGGCGCGCCGGCGTCGGGTCCGAAACCGGTCACCACGTTGACGACGCCGTCCGGAACGCCGGCTTGACTGCACAGTTCGGCCAGCTTGAGCGTCGAGAGCGGCGTCAGCTCGGAGGGCTTGAGGACGCAGGTGTTGCCGGTCGCAATCGCCGGCGCGATCTTCCAGGTCGCCTGCATCAGGGGCGAATTCCACGGCGTCAACAGCGCGCAAACGCCGACCGGCTCCTGGCGAACCAGGCTCGCGATTTCGCGCTCTTTTCCGAGGAAGGAGCAGCGATCGAAGAACGCCGGCCCTTCGCGTTGCTCGATCGCCGAGGCGAAAAAGGCACAATTGTCGGCGGCGCGTGGGACGTCACGTTCCGCCGTCTCGCGGAACGGTTTGCCGGCGTCGCGCGATTCGAGCCGAGCGAGCGCATCGGCATTCTCGAGCAACAGCCCGGCGAGCTTCCGCAAGAGGCCGGCGCGCTGCTTGATGGTCGCGCGCGGCCACGGTCCCTCGTCGAAGGCGCGGCGCGCGGAGGCCAGCGCGCGGCTGACGTCTTCGGCCTTGCCGGCGGCGATGCGGGCGATCGGCTCGTTGGTCGCGGGATCGAACGTCTCGAACGTCGCCCCATCGGCGGCATCGACGAACGCGCCGCCGATGAACAACTTCTCCACGCTCGCGCCTCCTGCGTTCGAGCGCTCCGTTCCTGGGCCGCCCGGCCCGGAGCGCCCGAGCCGAAGCGCGAAACCGGCCGCGATGAGAGCCGTCGTCACCCGCGTCAGCAAGGCCCACGTCGAAATCGAGGGACGCGTCGCCGCCGGGATCGGCGGCGGCTTGCTGATCCTGCTCGGCATCGCGGTCGGCGACACGCTCGACGACGTGCGCTACGTCGCGAAGAAAGTCTACGACTTGCGCATCTTCCGCGACGCCGCCGGCGCGATGAACCGCTCGCTGGCCGACGTCGGCGGCGAGGTTCTCGTCGTCTCCCAATTCACGTTGCTGGGCGACGTTCGCAAAGGACGCCGCCCTTCGTTCACCGGCGCGGCGCCGTCCGAATTAGGCCGGGCGCTCTACGAGGCGCTCGTCGCCGAATTGCGCGCGCTCGGGGCGACCGTCGCAACCGGCGAATTCGGCGCGACGATGTCGGTCTCGTCGGTCAACGACGGTCCGGTCACGATCCTCATCGACAGCGCCCAGATCCGCAAAAACCGGCAGGAGCCGTAACTTTGCCTCGCAAAGTCTAGCCCCGATGCAACTCCGGCAAGCGATGGCGGACCTAGCCGAGGTGCGCGGCCGACTCGCGACCGTCCAGCGTTTCGACGGCTATTCGGGCGGAGCCGCGATCGCCAGCGGCTTCGTTGCGATCCTGGCCGGCGGCGTACAGTACGCGACGGTCCCGCACCCGGCCTCGGCGTCCGACGACCACACCTACCTCGCGCTGTGGTTCGGCTGCCTGGCGATAGCGCTCGTTTTCAACTACGGCGCGATCCTCGCATGGCGGGCACGCCGGCGCGGCCGGCAAGCCGACGCGCAGATGCGAACGGTCGGTATGAGCATCTTGCCGGCGATCGCCGCCGGGGCGATCATCACGCTCGCGCTGGTGATGCGTGGCCTCTTCGATCTTCTGCCCGGGATGTGGTGCGCGGCCTACGCGCTCGGACTGTTCTCCTCGCGGGCGATGGTGCCGCGGGACGTCGTCTACGTCGCGGTGGCGTTCGGCGCCCTCGCGACGGCGCTTTTCCTGCTTCCGGGAATCGACCCGCTCTCGTGGTGGGTCATGCCGCTCGCCTTCGGTGGCGGACAGATCGCGATCGGTGCGATCGTGCGCGCGCAGCCTAGCGCGGATCGAGATGCGCGATGAAATCCGCGCAGTTTGCGTACGAGGGCCTCGAGCGCATCTTCCACGAGCGCGGCCGGCTTGCGGTCTGCACGTGTTTGGTCGGTAACGCCGACGGGATGAGCTTTACCGCGCTGCAAGAAGCCTGCGCGCTCACCGACGGCAACTTGAATCGTCATCTGCACGCGCTCGCCGCCACCGGCATCGTCACGCTCTCGCGGGTGCGCGGGAAAGGACGACCGACGACGACGGTGCGCATCACGGCCTCCGGGCGGGCGCGCTTTCTCGCGTACGTCGACGAACTGGAAGCGGTCGTCCGGGCGGTCCACTCGGTCGAAGGCGAACGGCAACCTTCCCGTGCGAAAATGCGACTGGCTGCGTCATCGTGATCGCGCGCGCCGCCGCCGGCGGCGAGACTCCCAAACTCGCCCGCCACGTCGCGATCATCATGGACGGCAACCGCCGCTGGGCTCACGAGCGCGGCCTGCCGGCGATCGAAGGACACCGGGCCGGCGCGCAAACGCTGCGGCAGATCACGCGTGCCGCGGCGCGTATCGGCGTCGAAAACCTGACCGTCTTCGCGTTCTCCGAAGAGAATTGGCGCCGCGAGCCGAGCGAGATCGCGCTGCTGATGGAGTTGCTGCGAGCCTTCGCGCTGCGCCAAGGCGAAGCGCTCGCCGGCGAAAACGTCCGCGTCGGGCTGCTCGGGCGAATCGACGCGTTGCCCGCGCCGACGCGCGACGCGTTTCGGAGCCTGGTCGCGACGACCGCCGCGAGCGACGGCCTCGCGCTCAACCTCGCGATCAATTACGGAGCCCGGCGCGAACTCGGGGACGCGATGCGCGCGCTGGCGCGCGATGTCGCAGCCGGCCGACTCATGCCGGCAAGCATCGACGATGCGACGCTCTCGCGCTACCTCTACACGGCGGCCCTCCCCGATCCGGATCTCATGATCCGCACCGGCGGGGAATTGCGGCTCTCGAACTTCCTGTTATATCAAAGCGCGTACACCGAACTGTGGGCGACGCCGGTCCTCTGGCCCGACTTCGATGCCGCTATGCTGGCCAAGGCTTTGGGGTCGTTTTCGATGCGCCAACGCCGCTTCGGAACCTAGCGCCGCCCTAAGGCGCAGCGAGGCGACGGCGCCGCGTGTTATAATGGAAGAACTGTGAAAACGCGTCCCGACCTCCGAAACATCGCGATCATCGCCCACGTCGATCACGGCAAGACGACGCTGGTCGATGCCATGCTCAAACAAAGCGGCGTCTTTCGAGAGGGTCAGGCCATCGCAACTCGCGTCATGGACTCGAACCCGCTCGAGCGCGAGCGCGGCATCACGATTTTGGCCAAGAACACCGCGATCAAGCATGGCGACATCAAGTTCAACATCGTCGACACGCCGGGGCACGCCGATTTCGGCGGCGAGGTCGAGCGCGTGCTGCAGATGGTTCAGGGCGTACTCTTGCTCGTCGATGCCGCCGAGGGCGTCATGCCGCAGACGCGCTTCGTGTTGCGCAAAGCGCTCGAACTCGACCTGCGCGCGATCGTCGTCATCAACAAGATCGACCGAAAGGACGCGCGCGCCGAAGTCGTCGTCAACCAAACGTTCGATCTTTTCATCGAGCTGGGAGCGAGCGACGAGCAAGCGGATTTTGCCGTCGTCTACACCAATGCCAAAGCCGGCATCGCCAAGCGCGAGCTGGTTGACGAAGGCAACGACCTCGAGCCGCTCTTCGAGACGATCGCGGAACGCATCCCCGAAGCGCCGGCCGAAGACGGCCCCTTTCAAATGCTCGTCTCCGCGATCGATCACAACAAATACGTCGGACGGATCGGGATCGGCCGGGTCTTTCGCGGATCCTCGAAGATCAACTCGCCGATTGCCAAAGTCTCCCGCGACGGTACGCTCGAGTCCGGCTTGCGGCTGACGACGCTTCTGACGTTCGCGGGCCTCGAACGGATCGAGGTCGAGGAGGCGACGGCCGGCGACATCGTCTGCGTCTCGGGTATCGAGGGTCTCAACATCGGCGACACGATTGCCGACGCGAATTCGCCGGAGGGCATCACCGCGATCGCCGTCGACGAGCCGACGGTTTCGATGTCGTTCATCGTCAACGCCTCACCCTTCGCCGGCAAAGAAGGCCGCTATCTGACGTCGCGCCAGATCCGCGAAAGGCTGCACCGCGAGCTCGAGTCCAACGTGGCGCTACGCGTCGCCGATACCGAGAGCGCCGACACCTTTGAAGTGCGCGGGCGGGGCGAGCTGCATCTTTCGATCTTGATCGAGACGATGCGCCGCGAAGGTTACGAAATGGCGGTCTCCAAACCGCAGGTCATTCTCACCGAGCGCAAGGGCGTCAAGTACGAACCGGTCGAGTACGTCGTGATCGACGTCCACGAAGATCACGCCGGCTCGGTCATCGAGGCGCTCGGCAAGCGGAAGGCGGTCATGTCGAACATGATCGTGATCGGCACCTCGCGGCGGCTCGAGTACACCATGCCGACGCGCGCCATCTTCGGACTGCGCGGCGAACTGCTGACGCTGTCGCGCGGTACGGCCATCATGTCGCACACTTACTACGATCATCAGCCCTGGAGCGGCGAGATTCCGGGACGCGCCTTCGGCGCGCTGGTCGCAAGCGATACCGGGACGACGACCGCCTACGCGATGGTCGGACTCGAAGCGCGCGGACGCTTCTTCGTCGGGGACGGCATCAACGTGTACGAAGGGATGATCGTCGGCCAGCACATCCG
>DHWK01000079.1:0-529 GCA_002413145.1 bacterium UBP12_UBA5184 | reverse complement strand
GTACGAAGGGATGATCGTCGGCCGCGCGGGCGACGAGTACGACGTCGCGCTCAACGTGGTCCGCGCCAAGAAACTGACCAACATGCGGGCTTCGGGTTCCGACGACAGCACCAAGCTCTCGCCCCCCGAGGAGATGACGCTCGAACGCGCGATCGAGTTCATCGAGGACGACGAACTGGTCGANNCGTCCTCGACGAAACCGAGCGTCAGCGCATGCGCAAACGAGCGAAAGTCTCCGCTTAGCGAGCGGCCTTAGGGCACCGGGTGGACGTCGCTCGGATCCTGCGGCGGCGACTTCATCGAGACGAACTTCAGGTGACCTGAGGTTTCGACCAAGCCACCGTGCGTCGTGCCGCGCGGGATGACCAGCATGGTACCCGGCTTGAGCGCGACCTGCTTGTCGCCCAGCCACTCGCTGCCCGTCCCTTCGAGGAAGACCTGGATCTCATCGGCAGTGTAATGCTGGTGCTTGAACGCCGTCCCCATCTGTAGGGCGAGGGTCATTCCGTCGTCGACGACCAGCGTCTTC
>DHWK01000054.1:9462-9674 GCA_002413145.1 bacterium UBP12_UBA5184 | reverse complement strand
CGCCGGCGTGGCGGCTCCCGCCCCCCAGCCGCGCCCCTCCCCCCCCCCCTCGGGCGACGCCCGCCGTCGTTTTCGCCGGATACGCCGACGCAGGCTATACCAATATCTTCGGCTCGAACCAAGCCCGCTTCATCAACGGGGCGCCGAGTCGCGTCTTCGACGGCGTGCGAATCCCATCGATCGGAACGGCGAGTAGTTTTGGTGCCGGCGCG
>DHWK01000054.1:3388-9307 GCA_002413145.1 bacterium UBP12_UBA5184 | reverse complement strand
CCGGCGCGATCGGTGTCTCGCAACTACCGAGCGCGGTCGGTGCGATCGACCCGCAGAACCTCAACCTGCAAATCACATACAACGGGACGTGGGGTGGCAAGGCCGAGCTGGGCATCGGCAACGACGCCGACGTCATCGCATCGAACGGGACGAATCATACCGACCACATCGATCCCACCCAGCTCTTCTTGCAATATGCCAACGGGCCCATCACGTTCATCGCGGGAAAGTTCATAACGCTCGCCGGTGCCGAGGTAATCGACTCGCCGGGCGATTCGAACTTCTCGCGATCGTTTCTCTTCGGATTAGCCATCCCGTTCACGCACACGGGCGCCCGTCTCACGTGGGCGGTGAATCCAAAAGTCTCGCTCGTCGGGGGCATCAACAACGGATGGGACGACATCCTCTTCCAAGGGAAAAAGTTGACCGCCGAGGGCGGCATCTCGCTGACGGCCTCGCCGGCGGTTTCGTTGGCCGCGCAGACCTACAACGGCAACGATTGCGTCAACTACGTGAACGTCTATTCGTGCGTACCGCCCTTCTTCAACCGAATGCTCTACGATACGGTGCTGACGATCAAGGCCACGAGCGCCTTGACCCTCGTCGGCAATTACGACAACGGGACGCAACTTGGCGCGCCGCTCGTGAATTCTGCAGGCGCGTCGATCGGCACGGGCGCGGCGCACTGGTCCGGATTTGCCGGGTACGCGACCTATCAATTCTCGCCTAAATTCGCGACGACGCTCCGGGCCGAATCCTTCAGCGACGCCAACGGTTTCCGGACCGGGTTTGCCCAGAACCTGAACGAGGCGACGGCGACGCTCGGCTTCACACCGTCTGCGCCGTGGCTCTTTCGGGTCGAGTATCGTTACGATACCTCGAACCAACCGGTGTTCTTCACCAACGCCGGGACGGGACGGAAAACGCAGTCCTCGTTCGGCGCCGAGTCGATCTTCAAATTCCCTTAACGAGGGCGTTCGGGCCGCGCGCCAGGACGCGGGTCCCGCCGTCGATCGTGAAGCGCTCGAAGGCGACGCCGAAGGCGCGTTCGAGGAGCGCGGGCTCGAGTGCGACCTGGGGTACGTCGCACGCCAGGAGTTGCCGTTCTCCGAGGACTGCGATTCGGTCGGCGAAGGCGGCGGCCTCGTTGAGATCGTGCAGAACCGCGACGATCGCGCGGCCGTCATTCGCCAACTCGCGTAAGAGCGCGAGGATTTCGAGCGCGTAGCGCGCGTCGAGGTGGCTCGTCGGCTCGTCGAGCAGCAACGTTCGTGCGTCTTGCGCGAGCGCGAGCCCCAGCCAGGCGCGCTGGCGTTCGCCCGACGAGAGCGTGTCGAACGCTCGATCGGCCAGCGCCGAGAGGGCGACGCGGGCTAGCGCGGCCTCGGTCGCGAGCAAATCGGCGTCGCCGGTCACCCAATCCCACCAGGCTCGGTGCGCGAAGCGCCCCGTCAGCACGACCTCGCGAACGCTCATCCCGTGCGGCGTCTCGACGTCGTCGCCGATCAACGCGATCGAGCGCGCGCGCGCTTGCTGGTCGAGCGCACGGACGTCGACGCTTTCGTACGATGCGCTCCCGGCCGCGACCGGAAGATAGCCGGCCATCGCCCGAAGTAGCGTCGTCTTCCCGACGCCGTTCGGGCCCACGATCGCGACGAACTCGCCGGGCGCTGCCTCGAAATCGATCTCCTCGAGCAACGTGCGCCCACCGATCGCGAGGCGTACGCGGTCCAGTCTCACGTGCCCCATAGCCGCGTCGCGCCGGCCGGACGCAAATAGAGATACAGAAACGTTGGGACGCCGACGAACGCCAGCAAGACCCCGAGCGGGATCTCGATCGGCGGAAAGAGCGCGCGGCAGAAGGCGTCGGCCACCGCGACCAGGCCCGCGCCCAGTAACGCGCTCGCGACGAGTGCGTAACGGCCGTCGCTGCCGACGATGCGCCGCGCGAGATGCGGTACGATCAGCCCGACGAAGCCGACGATCCCCGACAGCGAGACGGCCGATGCCGTCAGCAACGACGCCGCGCCGAGCAACAGCCACTGCGTGCGCGCGACGCCGACGCCGACGGCGCGCGCGATCGATGTCCCGAGCCGCAGCGCGTTGAGCGACGGCACCGCCGCCAGCGCCACCGCGAGGCCTGCGAGCGCGTAGGGTGCGGTTGCGAGCAACTCGTTCCAGCCCCGTCCCGCAAGCGAGCCGGTCAGCCACGCGAGGATGCTGTCCGCGCCGTTGCGCGCGAGACGCAAGAGCACGAGGGCGACGAACGACGAGAAGAGCGCGGAGAGCGAAACGCCGGCCAGGATCAAACGCTCGGCGTCGATGCCGCTGCCGCGGCGCGCCAGCAGCGCGACGAGGAGCGCGGTGCCGAGGCCCGCGGCGAATCCGAGCGGCGGCAAGAACGGTGCCGCGACGCCGAGCGCGACCGCGATCGCGATCGCCGCGCCCGCTCCGGCGCTGACGCCGGTGAGGAACGGATCGACGAGCGGATTGCGTAACATCCCTTGCATCAGAAAGCCGGCGACCGCGAGTGCGATGCCGACGAAGGCGGCGATCGCGACGCGCGGAACGCGCAGGGACCACACGATCGCGTTCGCATCGCCGCCGGCGTGCGGGTGCGTGAGCGCGCGCGCGATCTCGCCGGGTCCGAGCGGCGAGCCGCCGACGAAGACGCTGACGGCGAGTGCCGCGAGCGCGAGCAGCGCCAGCAGCCCGATCCGCGCCGGAAGAGAGAACATAAGGAGGGCTTCGGCGTCGCGCTCGCGCAAAACTACACAGGCGCTCGTCTTGAGGAACCCGGTGAAAAGCCGGGACGGTCGCGCCACTGTAAGCGGGGAGCCGCCGCACGTCACAACCTTCGGGTGGGAAGACGCCGGCACGACGGCTACGATCCGCGAGTCAGGATACTCAAGACGTCGCGACAACCAACACCACCTCGCGAAAAGGTAGGCGGAGATGTTTCCTCGCTTTTTCGCAGGCTGCGCCGTCGGCGCGGCCTGCGTCGTTACTCTGGGCGGAGCGGCGCGCGCGGCGACGCCCTCGCCGAGCCCCTCGCCTTCGGCGCCGCCGGAGATCGCGCGCGTCTTCACGAGCGATCGGCGGCTCGAGCCGATCGATCAGACGTCGCGCCCAACCTTCGTGGTGACGCGCGCGCAAATCGATGCCGCCGGCGCGCGTACGGTCAGTGACGCGCTCCAACTGGTTCCGGGAATCCCGACGCTGCGCGATTACTTCGGATTCGGCGCCATCTCGAATTACGGGATTCGCGGCGCCGGCAGCCAGCAGACGCTGGTGCTGCTCGACGGCGTCCCGCTCGCCGGCGCGTCTTCGGGGACGATCGATCTCGGCACCTATCCGCTGACCGGCATCGGCCGCATCGAAGTCGTCGAGAGCGGGTCGTCGACGTTGTACGGAACGAGCGCCGTCGGCGGCATCATCAACTTGATCAGCCAGCCGTTACACGGCGTCGACTTCGCGATCGCCGATGGTTCGTACGCCGACCGCGATGCGCGAGTCGGGATCGGCGACGGTCGCCTCTCGGTGAGCCTCGAACGCCGCGTCGCGACCAACGCTTTCGCCTACCCCGCGCTCAATTACCAGATGCAGCAGTTCCCGGCCGGTCTGCGTAGCGGCGCATGGACCGACGCCGGCGCGCTACGCCTGAGTTCCGATCAGCCCTTGGGCGGTTCGTTCCGGCTTCGTGCCGACGCCGGCCTCGATGCGGTCGCGGGCGGCGCGCCGGGCCGGCTCGATTTTCCCTCGCCCTTCGCATCGGAGAGCGTGGCGCGCAACGCCCTCAACCTCGAATTGCAGCGCAACGGCCGGCAGTCGCAGCTCTCGCTGATCGCCGCCGTTGCGCGTCAAGGCCTCGTCTTCTCCGATCCGGACCCCAATGATTGCGGCGGCGAGTCAGACACCTACGACGGTCGGGCGCAACTCTCGCTGAAGGACGTCGTCTCGAGCGACCGGAGCACGCTGGTCGCGGGCCTCGATTTCTCGCGCGAAAGCGCGCTATTCTCGTTCTGTCCGGCCTTCGCGCCGCCGAGCGGATTTTCGGCGACCGAATCGCAGTCCGCCGCCTATCTGCAGGAGCAGTACGAACTTTCGCGCGCCGCACGGCTCACGTTCGGCGTGCGCGGCGAGAACGACGCGCCGCAGGGCTCGGTGATCGCGCCGTCTTTCGGGGCGACCCTCCGCTTCGGCGCAGTGCGACTCGCCGGAAACGTCGCCGAATCGTTCCGCGTCCCGAGCTTGACCGACCTGTACTATCCCGGTTTCTCGAATCCGAATCTCGTCCCGGAGAAGGCTCGCAACGCCGACGTGACCGTCGCGCTGCCGCACGTCGCCGGCGGCGTGAGCCTGGGTTGGTTCTCGCGCGAAGGGACGAACTTCATCGTGCTCGATCAGAACTTCACGCCGCAAAACATCGGGCGCGCGTCCGTCGCCGGGGTCGTGTTGAGCCTGAAATCGCCGGCTTTCTTCGGCGGGACGGTCGCCGATGCCGGCGTGACCGACGTCTATCGCGCGCTCGACGTCTTGCAGATGACGCGGCTTCCGCGCAATCCCGTCCTGCAGGCAACGCTCGGGCTCGCGCATCCTTTTGGGGAAGGGAATCTCGCCTACGGCGTTCACGCCAACATCGTCGGCTCGACCTTTGCGCCGGCCGATACGCCGTTCGGCGGCGGCGGCAACCTGTACGATCGCTATTCTACCGTCGATGCCTATCTGCGTTTCAAGCTCGAGCGCAGCGCGATCGTCTCGTTGCGCGTCCACAATCTCGGCGATCAGCGTTACGCACCGATCGCCGGCTATCCGGCGCTCGGGCGGACCTTTGAGATCGAGCTCTCGAACGTCGCCGCTACGCGGTAGTAAGGGCCGTTACCGTTCGATTGGCAGGCAATGCGCTATAATGATCTGGTCATGATCTCCCGATCGCGCCGGACGGCGCTCGCCGCGCTGGGCGCTTGCCTCCTCGTACCGGCAAGCGCGCTCGCCGCCCTCAAGCGTCTCGTCTTATCCGACGATACGTGGCGTAAACGATTGACGCCCGAACAATTCAATATCTTGCGGCGACAGGGCACCGAGGTGCCCGGAACGAGTCCGCTCGAACGCGAGCACCGCGCCGGCATCTTCGCGTGCGCCGGCTGCGACCTCCCGCTCTTTTCGTCGGCGACGAAGTTCGAGAGCGGGACCGGCTGGCCGAGTTTTTATGCGCCGCTGAAAGACGCCGTCGTTACCGCGCGCGATGCGAGTTTGGGGATGGTGCGCGACGAAGTCCGCTGCCGGCGCTGCGACGGTCATCTCGGGCACGTCTTCGACGACGGCCCGAAGCCGACGGGATTGCGCTATTGCATCAACGGCGTCGCGCTGAAATTCCATCCTAAATAGATTCGTCGTCTCATCCGCCGGAACGGGCGAAGGGAAGACGCTGATCGCGACCGCGCTCTGCGCGGCTTTTCGACGTGCCGGTCTGCGCGTGCAGCCCTATAAAATCGGTCCCGACTACATCGACGGCGCATTCTACCGGCGCTTTGCCGGACGCCCCGCGTACAACGTCGATCTGTGGCTCGACGGCGAAGAGGGCGTTCGGCGACACGTCGCTGCGACTGCGGGCGATGCGAACGTCTTACTGTTCGAAGGAATGATGGGATTGTTCGACGGCGACGACGAGGGTGCGACCTCGACCGCTCGGGTGGCGTCGTTACTCGAAGCGACGGTGCTCGTCGTTCTGGACTGCTGGCGTGCTTCGCAAACGGCCGCAGCCGTCGCGCTCGGGTTGCGCGAATTCGATGCTCGCGTTAAGTTCGGCGGCGTCATGCTCAATCGCGTCGCTGGTCCGAGCCACGAGCGCGCGGTGCGCGCTGCTTGCGCCAGCGTCGGACTCAACGTCCTCGCCGCCATCCCATACGAGCCGTCCCT
>DHWK01000054.1:0-3359 GCA_002413145.1 bacterium UBP12_UBA5184 | reverse complement strand
ACTCGCCCAACGTCTGTATCGAGAGCCCGGCCTTCAGATGCTTTTTGCAGACGCTCGTGCCGCGTCGGAGGATTTGGGCGCTTCGGTCGATCCTTCCGACAGGCGGCCGGTACTCGCGAAGGCGCCCCGCATCGCCTACGCTTGCGATGAAGCATTTTCGTTCACCTATCAAGAGACTCTGGACGCACTTCTCACGGCGGGCGCGCAGCCGGTCCCCTTTTCTCCGTTGGAAGACTCCGCTCTGCCGCCGGATTCGGCCGGCCTTTGGCTGGGCGGCGGTTATCCCGAACTGCACGCCGCCCGGCTCGAAGCCAACCCTCTGCTGCGTGCGGCGATTCGCGACGCCGTCGCGCGCGGACTCCCGACCTATGCCGAATGTGGCGGCCTCATGTTTTTGGCGGAGCGGCTTACGACCGCGCAGGGCGAGTACGAGATGTGCGGCGCGATCCGGGGCGGGACGACGATCGCGGAACCGCGTTTGCACATCGGCTACCGGCGCGCTACGGTCAATGCAAACACGCCGCTCGATTCCCAGGGAGCGGAGGTCCGCGGATACGAGTATCATTACGCTACCTCCGAACTTGCGGAAGGGCCGGCCGCATACTCGTACGACGGCCGCAGCGACGGCGTCGCTCGCGCTTCGTTGGTTGCGGCATTCTTGCATCGGCATTTTCTGCCCGGGGACGGTTCGCTCTCGCGGTTCGTCGCGCGTTGCTCGAAGGTCTGCGCGTTCGGTCTGGCCGCCATCGGTTTGGTGGGCGGCCTGGTCGCGACCCCGGCACAGGCGAGCGCCAAGCCCCGCATCGTCTCGCTCGTGCCGTCGCTGACGGAAGATCTCTTTGCGATCGGGGCCGGCCCGCAAGTCGTCGGCGTCTCGCAATATAGCGACGTCCCCAAGGCGGCTGCCCGGCTTCCGGTCATCGCGTCTGCCGGTTCGATCGCGAGCGAGCGAATTTTGCGGCTTCACCCCGACGTCGTCGTCGGCATCCCGGCGCAGGCGCAACTGGTTGCCGATCTGCGCCGCGCGGGTCTGCGCCTCGTGCTCCTGCGCGACGACGATTTCGAAGACATCTTTCGCGATCTCGAAGCCTTAGGGAAAATCAGTGGCCATGAAAATAACGCGAGTGCCCTGGCGCGCCGTCTGCGGGCCCGGACGGCGGCGCTGCTCACAACCGTGCCGCCCGGCGAGCCGCCGCGCTGCTTCGTCGTCCTCGACGTTGCACCGATTTTCACCGTCGGCGACCGATCGTTCATCGCGTCGCTCATCCGCCTGGCCGGGGGACGCAACGCGGCGGGCGATCTTGGAACGGCGTATGCGCGCTACAGCGCCGAAGCCTTGCTGGCGCTGCAGCCCGACGTCATCATCACCGACCCATCGACCCACATGTCGCTGGTCTTGGATCGGCCCCCTTGGCGCGATCTAAACGCGGTCCGCACGGGACGGGTCTACGTCCTCGAAGATCCCGGGATCTTGGAGCGGCCGGGACCGCGGTACAATGACGGTCTCGCCTGGCTTATCTCGAAACTCCGTCCGCATGCCCGTTGAGCGTGCGCTGGTCGTCGCCGTCGATCTACGCGATCCGAAGAGACCGCTCGAGCCCGAACTGCTCGAGTTCGAGGCGCTGATCGAAGCGGCCGGCGCCCAAATCGTCGGTCGCATCGTCCAGCGGCTTCCCGCGGTCGATCCCGCAACGTTGGTCGGCAGCGGCAAAGCTCGCGAAATCGCCGAGCGCGCCGTCGAACTCGGGGCGAGCAAGGTATTCGTCTTCAACGATCTGCGCCCACGCCAGCGCAACAACCTGGAAAAGCTCATCCCGCTGCCGATCGTCGACCGCTCGGTCGTGATTCTCGACATCTTCGCGCAACGCGCGCGTAGCCGCGAAGGCAAGCTACAAGTCGAACTCGCGCAATTGCGCCACCGGCAGTCGAACCTCATCGGCAGCGCGACTGCGCTCTCGCGCCTGGGCGGCGGGGTCGGCACGCGGGGTCCCGGCGAAACGAAACTCGAGGTCGACCGGCGGCGGATCGGCGAACGCATCTCGGTCCTGCGCCGCCAACTCGAAACCGTTCGCCGGGCGCGTGCGGTGCGGCGCGCGCCGCGCGGCGAGACGCCACTCGTCGCGCTGGTGGGGTACACCAACGTTGGGAAGTCGTCGCTCTTGAATCGCTTGGCGCATTCGGTCCAGGACGGCGCCGCCTTCGTCGCCGATCAACCCTTCGCAACGCTCGATCCGACCTTGCGCCGCGTCTACCTCGCGCCGGGGATCTACGCGCGCGTCGCAGATACGGTCGGCTTCATCACCGAGTTACCGAAAGAACTCGTCAATGCGTTCCGCGCGACCCTCGAAGAACTCGAAAGCGCCGACGTCTTAGTGCACGTCGTCGACGCGAGCAACCCCGATTGGCCGCGGCAAAAGCAGAGCGTCGACGCGATCTTGCACGAACTCGGTGTCGCCGGCAAGCCGACTATCCTCGCCTTCAACAAGATCGACGCGCACGATCCGCATGCAGGCCGGGAGCTGCCTAACGACGCGCCGGCGATCAGCGCCCGCACGGGTGTGGGGCTCGACGATCTGCGCAATCGAATCGCGGCGCGTCTCGAGTCCGAGATTCACGCGTGACGGGCAATCTCAGCGCGCGCGCCGGATTCTTGGCTGCGGCGCTGCTCGCTATCGCGGGTTGCAGCAGCAGCGCCAAGCCGCTCGAAGGCGACTCGTTCGTGCGCGCGGTGCGCCTGGTTCGCCCGAGCGTCGTTCTGTTCACCATGCAGATTCCAAGCGTAAAGAAGAAGGGTGCCTGGGACGACGCGTTCGGGACGGGCGTCATCGTCGCGAGCGGCCCGTGGGGCAGCCAGATCCTCACCGAAGAGCACGTGGTCCGCGACGCGCGCAATCTGCGCGTTACGATCGCCGAGAAGGACGACGTCCCGGTGCGCGTCTTCGCCGCGGACCGTAGGGACGACGTCGCACTCGTGGAGACGAGCAAGACCGGCCTCCCCGTCGCCACGCTCGGAAGCTCGCGGGCTGTCGAACCGGGGCTGGCCGTCGGCGTCGCGGGCTACCCGGTCCCCGACTACTTCCAAGATGAAGATCTCGGCGTCGCGACGTCGTTCCGCGCCGGACGCGTCTCGAGCGTTCGCAAGCACGCGATCGAACTCGATTTTGGCATCATCCCGGGTGAAAGCGGCGGGCCAGTCTTCGACGCGAGCAGTGGCGAGGTGATCGGGCTCGCCGAGTGGCGCTTCGAGGACGAGAAGGCGATTGGTTTCGCGATCCCCATCGACGACGCCAAAGCTTTTCTCGCCGGAAAGCTACATAAGTAGCACAGGCTTCCCCATCGCGCCGCCTCGGCTTGCTAAC
>DHWK01000056.1:3544-3812 GCA_002413145.1 bacterium UBP12_UBA5184 | reverse complement strand
GGGCGAGGCGCTGTACGCGCACCACGCCGAGGTGCCGCCGGGTGCGAGCGGGTTCGTCTCGCCGAGCGATCCGACCGTCACGATCGAACTCGACCCGCGCCAGGATGCCAAGACCAACGCCGCGGCGATTTTCCGGCGCTACAAGAAGCTCGCCTCGCAGCGAACGCACGTCGAGCGGCGTCTCGCTTTGCTCGCCGCAGAAGTGCGACTCGGCGATGAGTTGGCGTGGGAGATCGAGCGGGTGGACGGCGAGAACCTCGACGAGCTC
>DHWK01000056.1:0-3437 GCA_002413145.1 bacterium UBP12_UBA5184 | reverse complement strand
ACGGCGAGAACCTCGACGAGCTCGTCGCGAGCGTCGAGCGACTCGAAGGCCGCAAGAGGGCGGCGAAGGCGGCGCCGCCGGCACGCGGACGCGCACGGCGGCTGCCCGCGCGCGAGATTCCATTGGCCGAGGATGCGCGAGCCTTCGTCGGCCGTTCGCCGCAAGGCAATGCCGAATTGACGTTTCGTATGGCGCGCCCAACCGATCTCTGGTTTCACGCGCGCGGCGTTCCGGGGGCGCACGTCATTTTGCGCGTCGACGGAGGACGTCACCCGACCGAGCGTGAGATCGAGCGCGCGGCGGGACTGGCTGCCCACTATAGCAAGGCGCGCGACGCGGCGAAGGTCGACGTGGACTTTACCGAACGCAAATACGTGCGCAAACAGCGCGCGGCGGCGCCCGGTTTGGTCTGGTATAGCGACTCGCGCACGCTGCGCGTCGCACCCTCGGCCGATGAAGAGGACGGTCTAGCCCCGTAAGTAACAGCCACGCGGTGCCCCCGCCCGCCGCGCGGCAACACTTACTCGACGATCCGCGCCCGATCTGGCGTGTGATGGCGCTGTTTCTGCTCCCGCTGATGTTCAGCAACGTGCTGCAGGCCCTTTCGTCGACGACCAGCAGCATCTACCTCGGCCGGCTCGTCGGCGTGCACGCGCTGGCTGCGGTCTCGGCGATCTTTCCGGTGATTTTCTTGCTGATCTCCTTCATCATCGGGGTGGCCAGCGGTAGCACGGTGCTGATCGGTCAAGCCTACGGTGCGCGCGATTACGCGAAACTCAAGGAAGTCGCTGGAACGACGCTCACGCTGACGGTCGTGCTCGCCGCCGTCGTGGGCCTCGTCGGTGGATTCTTTTCCGAACCGATGCTGCGGTTGCTCGCTACGCCGCCCGATATCCTCGCCGCTTCGAGTTCGTACTCGCAGATCGTCTTCTTTTCGATGCCCGTCCTGTTCGTCTACATTATCTACACCACGTTCTTACGCGGTACGGGAGACACGCAAACACCCTTGTACAGCTTGATCCTCGGCACCGTTCTCACGCTCGTGGTGACGCCGTTCTTCATTCTCGGTTGGCTCGGTTTGCCGCGGCTCGAGACCAACGGCGCGGCCGTCGCAAACATCGTCTCGAATACCCTGGCCTTGGCGGCGCTGTTGGTCTATCTCGCGCGCACCAAGAACCCGCTCGCGTTCGATCGCGATATGATCGCGCACCTCGGGATCCGCTGGAACTTGGCCTGGCAGATCGTTCGGATCGGCGTTCCGACCGGAATCAACGTCATCATGGTCTCGTTGTCCGAGATCGCGGTGCTGTCGTTCGTGAACCGTTTCGGATCGAGCGCGACCGCCGCATACGGCGCGGTCAACCAGATCGTCTCGTACGTCCAGTTTCCCGCGATCAGCATCGGCATCGCGGTCTCCATCTTCGGATCGCAGGCAATCGGGGCGCAAGCGCTCGATCGGATCGGCAAGATCGTGCGGGCCGGCGTGCTCTTGAACTACATTATCGAAGGCGTGCTGATTCTGGCGTGCTACGCGTTCAGCCGGCACATCATCTCCCTCTTCATCGTCGATCCCAAGACGGTCGCGATCGCGCAGGGCTTGCTGCACATCACGCTCTGGAGTTACGTTATCTTCGGCAATGCGCGGGTGCTCTCGGGGATGATGCTGGCAAGCGGGGCCGTCCTCTGGCCGACCGTCATCTCGATCGTCTCGATCTGGGGCGTCGAAGTCCCGGTCGCCTACCTGTTGATGCAGCGTCTGGGGTTAGACGGCGTCTGGTACGGCTACCCCGCCGCCTTCATCGTCGGGTTGCTCCTGCAACTGGGGTACTATAAGCTGGTCTGGAAGCGTCGTCCGCTAAAGCGTTTGGTCTAGCAGGGCTAGGCGACGATGCCGCGCAGGGTCTCCGGTTCCATGACGATGACGTGCGCCGTTCGCATGTCGATGACCCGTTCGTCCCAGAAACGGTTGAGCGTCCGGTTCACCGTTTCGCGCGTCGTACCGATCATGTTCGCCATCTCCTGATTGGTCAAGCGTAACGAGATGCGGGTGCCCGTGTCGACCGGCTCGCCGAAATTCTGCATGAGGTTCAAGAGCAGCGAGGCAAGGCGCGCGCGGATGTCTTGCGATGTAGTCGCGGCGATCAACTTGTTGGCGGCGCGAAGACGCTCGGAAAGCGCGATGACCAACAGCCGCCCGATGCGCGGCGTCTTATCGATCAGGGCCAAGAAATCGTTGCGTTCGATGACGCCGACTTCAGCTTCGGTCATGGTGCGCACGCTGGCCGCCCGCACCGACGTGTCGAACACGCTCATCTCGCCAAAGAAGTCGCGCTCTTTGAGAATCGAGAGGATCGTCTCGCGTCCGTCCGGCGCGATGCGTACCACGGCGACCGATCCTGAGAGGATCAGGTAAAATGTTTGGCCGGGGTCGCCTTCGCGAAAAATCGTTTGGTGTTTGGCGAAGCGGCGCGTGGTGACCAGCCCGGCGACCTGCAAGATCTCAGTCTCGTCGAAGTCGCGGAAGAGCGGCACGTTGCGGAGTGAGTCCAACCGCACCATGCGAACGCCGTCATCCACCCTGTGCTTGGGCATGATCATGTTCCGGTTATCGGCGTGGCCCCGGCGTTCTTCAGGCGACCTCGCATGAACGGACTAGATTGTCGCCGTTGCGGGCGAACTGTGACCCAAGCCACAGGCGAAGCCATCCTCGGGATGGCACCTCCCAAGCGGCGATGTCGACCTATCGTGCCTCGGACGGCGTCCCCCTCGCGGTCACCGACCGGGGACCCCATCACGGGGTACCGCTTTTGTTCGTTCACGGCTGGCAAGCGGCCGCAGCCGTCTGGGAGCCGCTCCTCGAGCATTTGGGGCCCCATTACCGCACCCTGACGGTCGATTTGCGCGGCTTCGGCGCCTCGAGTGCAGCGCCCGGGCCGTACAGTCTCGACCGTTTCGCGGGGGACCTACGCGACCTCGTCGCCGCGCTTGACCTCGATCCGCTGGTCGTCGTCGGCCACTCGATGGGCGCGACGGTCGCCCAACGCTTCGCGATCGACCACCCGGACGCGTTGGAGGGGCTCGTCTTGATCGCGCCCGTCCCCGCGAGCGGCGTCCCGTTCCCGCCGAGCGTGGTCGAGTTCTTCCGCAGCACAGCCGGGAATCCGGAGCGGGCGGCCCAATGGCTCGACGGTCTCACCTTCGGGGAGACGACGCCCGAGATCAGAAGACTGTTGCGCGAAATCCATGCAAGCGCCGATGCCGGCGCCGCGCTCGAGTCGCTCGTCGCCTGGCAGCAAGCCGATTTCTCCGACGAAGCGGCCACGATCGAAACGCCGACCCTTATCTTGGCGCCCGCCGGTGACCGGCCGATGACACCGGAGTTTCTTCGCGAAAAAGTCGCCGCTATAATTTCGGGGAGCACGTTCGAGATCGTCGAA
>DHWK01000059.1:21033-21373 GCA_002413145.1 bacterium UBP12_UBA5184 | reverse complement strand
ATAAATATGCATCATGCTCGCCTCGGCGGCCGACATCGCCCTCTCCGGCCGGAATTTTCTGAAGATCAGCGACCTCTCACCGCTCGAGATCGGGACGGTGATCGCGGTCGCGAGCCATCTGAAGGGGGCCCGCTCCGCCGACCAGTTGCCGCTGCTGCGCGGACGGACGCTCGGGATGCTCTTCGAAAAGCCGAGCTTGCGGACGCGGGTCTCGTTCGAAGTTGGGATGACGCAACTCGGCGGTCACGCGATGATCGCGCAAGGTACCGACTTCATGCTCGGCTCGCGCGAGACGCCCGAAGATGCCGCGCAAGTCCTCTCGCGCTACGTCGACGCGATC
>DHWK01000059.1:389-20899 GCA_002413145.1 bacterium UBP12_UBA5184 | reverse complement strand
ACCCCTGTCAGGCGCTCGCCGACCTCATGACGATCAAGGAGCGTTTCGGGACGCTGACCGGCCTGCGTCTCGCGTACCTCGGCGACGCGCGCAACAACGTCGCGGCCTCGCTCGCCGAAGCGGCGATGATGACCGGCATCTCGGTAACCTTCGGCTGCCCACCCTCGCATCGGCCGAGCGAAGCGTTCCTCGCGCACGCCGGGCGCCTCGGCAAACCGCACGGCGCGACGGTGCGCGCGTTCACGAGCGCAGTTCGCGCGGCGCGTGACGTCGACGTCGTCTACACCGACATCTGGACGTCGATGGGCGAAGAACATTTGGCCGAGCGCAACGTCGCCGCGCTCCTTCCCTACAGCGTCACCCCCGAGTTGATGGCGGCCGCCGCCAAGCACGCTCTCTTCATGCATTGCCTTCCAGCCCATCGCGGCGAGGAAGTCAGCGCCGCCGTGATCGACGGGAAGCAAAGCGTCGTCTTCGATCAAGCCGAAAACCGGCTCCACGCCCAAAAAGCGCTGCTCGTCGCGCTCCTGACCGATCTCCGAGGAATTCCGATATAATGAAAACCTTGCGCCATCGCGCGATCCTCTCGATCATCGCAACGCGGCCCGTGCACTCGCAAGAAGAGCTGATGCGTTTCTTGCAAGAAGGCGGGTACGAAGCCACCCAAGCGACCGTCTCGCGCGACATCAAAGAACTCGGGCTCGTCAAGGTCCCGCTCAAGAACGGCAACGGCAATGGGACGCACTTCAAATACATCGAGCCCGGTTTCGGAAAATCGTACGAGAGCCGGCTGCATCGCGTCGTCGCCGATCTGGTGCGCCACGTGAGCGGCAGCCTCAACGACATCGTGTTACGGACGCCGCCCGGCAGCGCGATGCTGGTCGCTTCGGCGGTCGACGAGGCCGGTTGGAATGAAGTGATCGGCACCGTCGGCGGCGACGACACGGTGCTCGTCATCCTCGACGACCCCGCCCACCTCCCCGTCGTCAAACAGCGCTTCCAAGACATGCGTTCGGAGAACCCATTGTGAGTACGATCGTTCTCGCTTATTCCGGCGGACTCGATACGTCCGTCTTGCTGAAGCGCCACATTCTGGACGGCAATCGCGTCATCGCGATGACGCTCGATCTCGGCGAAAGCGACGGAACTGCCGGCGCCGGCGCGTCCGCCGCGCTCAACGCAGTACGCGACAAGGCGCTCGCGCTCGGCGCCGAAGCGGCGCTCTTGATCGACGCGAAAGATCGTTTCATCGACGAGATGGCGCTTCCGGCGTTGCGCGCGAACGCGCTCTACGAAGGGCTGTATCCCATGTCCGCGGCGCTCTCGCGTCCGCTGATCGCCGCCTTGCTCGTCGAAACCGCGCACGAGTACGGCGCCGACGCGGTCTCGCACGGCTGCACCGGTAAAGGCAACGATCAAGTTCGCATCGAGATCGCGGTGAAGGCGCTCGACACGTCGATCACGGCGCTGGCGCCGTTGCGCGAGAAGCCGCTCTCGCGCCCGGACGCGATCGCCTTCGCGCGCGCCAACGGCGTCCCGGTACCGCACACGGTCGATCAACCGTATTCGATCGACGCTAACCTGTGGGGCCGCTCGATCGAAGCCGGCGTCTTGGAGAATCCGTGGACGGCGCCGCCCGAGGATGCCTACGCCTGGACCGCGTCACCGGAGAAGCGGCCGGCGGCGCCCGAGACCCTCGTGATCGATTTCGAACGGGGCATCCCGTCGCAGGCTGGGCTGCGCGGCGCGCAATTGCTCGCGGCGCTCAACAAACAGGCCGGCGCGCACGGCGTCGGTCGCATCGACCTGGTCGAAGATCGCATCGTCGGCGTCAAATCGCGCGAAGTCTACGAATGCCCGGGCTCGATCGCGCTCATTACGGCGCACAAAGCGCTCGAGCGTTTGGTGCTCACGCGCGACGAACTGCGCTTCAAGACGCTGCTCGACCAGAAGTGGACCGAGCTGACGTACGACGGCTTGTGGCCCTCGCCGCTGCGCAAGGCGATCGACGCCTTCAATACGGCGCTGGCCGAACGCATGACCGGTCGCGTGCGGCTGCGCCTGCACCAAGGGACGTGCGTCGCAGAAGGTTCGAGCTCGCCCTTCGGGCTCTACGACGAACGGCTCGCGACGTACGGCCGCGACGACGCGTTCAAGCACGACGCCGCCGGTGGCTTCATCCACCTCTGGGGTCTCCCGGTCGAACTCGCCGCGCGGGTCGCCGACGCGGCGCTCGCGCCGGCTCGGTGAGCGACTCGCTGCAGTGGGGCGGACGGTTCGCGTTCGCCCCCGATGCGGCGTTGTTGGCCTTCGGATCTTCGCTCGAAGACGATCTGGTGCTCGCCGCCTTCGACGTCGCGTGTTCGCAAGCGCACGTGGCGACCTTGGCCGCTTCCGGGATCATCGACGTCGGTACCGCGCACGCGCTCGACGCCGCGCTACGAACGATCGCCGACGAGATCCCGTCGGGTGAATTCGCCGCGCAAGCGCGAGCGATCGGCGCCGAAGACGTCCATGGCGCGATCGACGCACGCGTTCGCACGCTAACGCCGGCGGCGGGAGAATGGCTGCACGCCGGGCGGAGCCGCAACGATCAAGTCGCGACGACGCTGGCGCTTTACGTCCGCGACCGGGCGACGCGCGGCGCGGGGATTTGCACGGCGCTCGCGCGCTTCGCCGTATCGAGCGCGCGCGAAGCCCTGGCCGACGAAACCGTCTTGGCGGCGACGACCCATCGGCAGCCGGCGCAACCGATTCTGCTTGCCTTTTGGCTCGGCGCCGTCGCCGAGATGTTCGTCCGCGCTGCGCGGCGCTTCGCGCGCGTCGCCGCCGACGCACGCGAGTTTTGTCCGCTCGGTTCGGGCGCGTGCAGCGGCTCGACCTTACCGCTCGACCGCAGCATCGCCGCTAGGGAACTCGATTTCGAAGCTCCGTCGCGGAACGCGCTCGACGCCATCGGCGACCGCGACCTTGCACTCGATCTTCTGCACGCCGTCGCGCGGGCGACGCTCGCCGCCTCGCGGGTGAGCGAAGAGCTCGTCCTGTGGTGCACGCCGGCCTTGGGGTATGCGACCCTTGACGATGCCGCCTCGACGGGCTCGAGCCTCATGCCGCAGAAACGCAACCCCGATCCCTTTGAACTGGTGCGCGCGGCGGCGTCTTCTGCGATGGGCTCGTACGCCGGCGCGCTCGCGTCGCTCGGCGGTCTCGCGCTCTCCTACCATCGCGACCTGCAAGAGACCAAGTCACAGGTGATTCGCGGAAGCGAGCGTGGACTCGGCGCGCTCGAGGCATTCGCGGCGGCCCTCCCGCACGTGCATTGGAACGCCGAGGCGATGGAGGCGAGCGCAGGCGACGGCTACGTCGTCGCAACCGACGTAGCCGACGCGCTTATCGCACGCGGCGTCAGTGCGCGACGGGCGCACGCGCTCGTCGGTAACGCCGTAAGCGTCGCCGAGAAGGCTGGGCGCGCGCTGACGCAGCGCGACCTGACCGCGCTTGCGAAAGCGGCGAACCTCGCCGGCCCGTTCAAGGCGCCGCTCGACGCACACGCTTCGGTGCAAGCTAAAAGGACCGCCGGCTCGACCTCGCCCGACGCGGTCGGCGCGGCGCTCGACGAACTCGAAAGACTCCTGTGACGCGCGTCCACGTAGTCGGCGCTGCGGGATACGCCGCCGGCGAGCTGATTCGTCTGCTGGTGCGGCACCCGCACTTTGAACTGGGTGCGCTCGAGAGCGGCTCCCATGCCGGGCAGCCCCTTGCCGCAAACCTGCCGCTCCTGCGCGCACTCGAGCGAGCCTTCGACCCCCCCGGCACCGCCGATGCGCTCGTCGGAACCGGCGACGCCGTCGTTCTCGGGGGCGGCGCCGCCAGCGCGCGAGAGCTCGCGCCGAAGTTCTTGGCGAAAGGCGCGCGGGTCGTCGACCTCTCCGACGCGTTTCGGCTTCACGCCGACGCCGGCGAAGCCGTATACGGTTTACCGGAACGTCATCGCGACGCGATCGCGGGGGCGCGGCTGGTCGCCAACCCCGGCTGCTATCCGACGGCGACGCTGCTCGCACTCTTGCCGCTGGGACCCTTCGCTTCGGAGATCGAGCAACTGATCGTCGACGCCAAAAGCGGGATCACCGGCGCCGGTCGAAATCCGGCGACCTCGTCGCTGTTCGGCGAGGTCGACGGCGACGTGCGCGCCTACGGTCTGGGCGGCCACCGCCATCAACCCGAGATCGAACAAGAACTCGCGGACGCAGGGATCGTCGCGCCGCTCGTCTTCACGCCGCACGTCGTCCCGCTCAAACGCGGGCTGCTCGCCGACTGCTACGCGCTCTTGCGGCGCGCGCCGAGCGAGGATGCCATCCAGGCGGCTTACCGGAAGGCGTATGCCGGCAATCCTTTCGTTCGGCTGCTGCCCGCCGATCGCGCGCCGAGCTTGATCGCCGTCGCGGGCAGCAACGATGCCGAACTCCACGTCAGCAGCCACGCTCGAGTCGTTCGCGTGTTGTGTGCGCTCGATAACTTAGGGAAGGGCGCGGCGGGCGAAGCTCTTCAAAACCTCAATCTCATGTACGGCTACCCGGAGGAATCGGCACTTGAAAATCGCGCCATCGTCGTCTGAAGTCGCGGAACGGCCGACCCGCTTGATCGAACTGCGCGGCGGGATCGGTGCGGTGCCCGGGGTGACGCTCGCCGGCGTCCATGCGGGCATCAAGAAACGCAAACCCGATCTCGCACTGATCGTCTTCGAAGACGATCAGCACGCCGTCTCGGTGATCACGACCAACGAAATCAAAGCGGCGCCGATCGTAGTCAGCCAGCAACACCTCGAGGCGAGCGGAACGAAGATGCGGGCCATCGTCTGCAACTCCGGCTGCGCGAACGCGTGCACCGGCGAACGCGGCGAACGGGACACGCGCGCGACCGCGCGGCAGACCGCTGCGCTTCTCAGTCTCGATGCCACGCAGATCGTCGTCGCCTCGACCGGCGTTATCGGCGTCTATCTGCCGATGGATCGCGTCGCCAAAGGCCTCGAGCGCGCCGCAAAGGACCTCGAGGAAGGGATGGAGGCAGCCTACGATGCGGCGGAGGCGATCATGACGACCGACAACGAGCCGAAGCTCGCCGCCTCGGCGTTCTACGTCGGCGACAAGCGTTACGTCGTCGGCGGGATCGCGAAAGGCTCGGGGATGATCTCGCCCAACATGGCGACGATGCTCGCCTTCATCGGGACCAACGCGCCGATGTCGCACGAGGCCCTGGGACGCGAACTGCGCGAAGCGGTCGACGGAAGCTTCAACATGATCTCGGTCGACGGCGACATGTCGACCAACGACGCAGTCTACCTCTTTGGGCCGCCCGGTGGCGGCAACGCGCCGGCGGGTTTCTCCGAAGCGCTGCAGGCCGTGACGCACGAACTCGCCTATGCGATGGTGCGCGATGGCGAAGGCGCCACCAAGACCTTGGCGCTAACGGTCAGCGGCGCCCTCAACGTGAAGCAAGCGCGCACGGTCGCGCGCGCCGTCATCAACTCGAACCTGGTCAAGACCGCGTTGCACGGCGAGGATCCGAACTGGGGACGCTTCATCTCTGCGGCCGGAGCGATCGGCGCGGGGATCGATCCCGAAGCGTGGTCCCTCTACGTCAACGACAAACTCTGGGTCGACGCCGGCGCGATCGAGGTGCTCTCGGAAGCCGAAGCGCATGCGGAGCTCGAGCACAAGGCGGTCGCGATGCGGCTCGACCTCGGAATCGGCGACGTCAGCGCGACCGCATGGGGCTGCGATCTAAGCCGCGATTACGTGCGCATCAACGCGAGTTATAGGACCTGATGCGCGACTTCACGCCGAAGGCCGCCGTCGTGGCGCCGGCGCCTTCGCAAGAGCAGGCCGAGTACGAACACCCGCACCTGCTCAAGAACTACCGGCGCTCGCCCGTCAACATCGTGCGCGGCGAAGGTTGCGAGCTGATCGACGATCGGGGCAACCGCTATCTCGACTTCGTCGCCGGCATCGCGGTCTGCGCGCTCGGCCACGCGCATCCCAAGATCGCGAAGGCGATCGCCGCGCAGGCGGCGACGCTCGTTCAGGCGAGCAATCTCTACCATCACGAACCGGCCGGGATGCTCGCAACCGAACTCGCGCGCCGTTCGGGATTCGGGCGTGTCTTCTTCTGTAATTCCGGCAGCGAAGCAAACGAGGCCGCGCTCAAATTGGCGCGCAAGCTCGCGTTCCGCAACGGCGAGAACGAACGGCGCACGATCCTGGCCTGTCGCGGTTCGTTTCACGGCCGAACGTTCGGCGCGCTCGCGGCGACCGACAATCCGAAGTATCAAGAAGGCTTCGAACCGCTGCCGGCGGGGTTTGCGTTCACGCCGTTCAACGACGTCGCGGCCCTGGAGAAGGCGATCGATACGAGCGTCGCCGCCTTCATCGTCGAGCCGATTCAAGGTGAAAGCGGCGTCCATCCCGCCGATCCGGCATTCTTGGCGGCGGCGCGCCGTCTCTGCGCCGAGCGCGGTGCGCTCCTGATCTTCGATGAGATCCAGTGCGGGATGGGCCGGCTCGGGACGCTGTTCGCCTTCGAGACCTTCGGCGTGCGGCCGGATGTGGTGACGATCGCCAAGTCGCTCTCGAATGGGCTGCCGATCGGCGCCGTGCTGATCGACGAACGGGCTGCCGGCGGATTGCAACCCGGCGATCACGGAACGACCTTCGGCGGCTCGCCCGTGCCGTGCGCCGCGGGCCTAGCGCACTTGCTGCTGCGCGATCAATTGGATCTCGACGCGCACGTCCAAAGAGTCTCCGCCGTCATGTGGGATGGCCTCGTCTCGCTCGCGGCGGACTACCCGCAAGCCTTCGGACCGCCGCGCGGCCGGGGCCTCATGCTCGGCCTCCCCGTACGCGAGCCGTTCGAGGCGAAATCGTTCATGGACGCCGCACGTCGCGAGAAGAAACTGCTGATCAACGCCGCGGGCGGCAACACGATTCGGATCATCCCGCCGCTAATCGTGAGCGCGGAGCAAATCGAGGACGGCCTGCGTCGCTTACGCGCCGCGACCCAGAGCGTCTTGGCCGGCGCCGCGGCTCAGAGCCGGCCTGCGACGTAACCCTCGAGCGAATCGAACGAGACGCGCTCTTGCTGCATCGAATCGCGATTGCGGACGGTGATCTTGTGGTCGTCGAGGCTGTCATAGTCGAACATCAGGCAGAACGGCGTTCCGATTTCGTCCTGCCGGCGGTAGAGTTGCCCGACGTTGCCCTCGTCATACTGCGTCCGGAAGTGCGGGCGTAGCTCCGCCTCCAGCGCTTTCGCGCGCTCGACGAGTTCCGGCTTGTTGCGCGCCAGCGGGAAAACGGCCACCTGGACGGGCGCGATCTTCGGATGGAAGCGCAGCACCGTGCGCTTCGACTCCTTGCCGCCCTCGACGATCGTCTCCGAATCGTAGGCGTCGATCAGCATCGTCAGCGTCGTTCGATCCATCCCGGCCGAACTTTCGATAAGGATCGGCGTATATTTGGTCTTACTCGTCTCGTCGAAGAATTGGAGATCTTTGCCCGAGAGCTTCATGTGGGCGTCGAGATCGTAGGTACCCCGGTGCGCGATCGATTCGAGCTCGCCCCAGCCCCACGGAAAGAGATATTCGACGTCGATTCCCGCCTTGGCGTAGTGCGGCCGTTCCTCGGGCTTCAATTCGTAGAAGCGCAGGCGGTCCGCCTTGACCCCGTAGTCGCTGTACCATTTCTTGCGTGCGTTGACCCACATCTCGAAGCACGCCATATCGCCGCCGTCGTCGGGGACGAAATACTCGAGCTCCGCCTGCTCGAACTCGCGGACGCGAAACGTCAAGTTGCCGGGCGTGATCTCATTGCGGAACGACTTGCCGATCTGCGCGATCCCGAACGGCGGCCGCTTGCGCGCGCTCTGGTAGACGTTCTTAAAATTCACGAAGATGCCCTGAGCCGTTTCCGGGCGCAGATAGGTTTGCGAGGCCGAATCTTCCATCGGCCCCACAAAGGTCTGCATCATCAAATTGAAGTTACGCGGCTCGGTGAGCGTCCCGGACATCCCGCAATCGGGACATTTCTCGAGCGACTTCAACTGATCGGCGCGGAAGCGGTGCTTGCAATTCCGGCAATCGATCATCTTGTCGTGAAAGGCCGCGACGTGCCCCGAGGCGATCCAGGTGCTGGGGTGCATGACGATCGACGAATCGAATCCGACGACGTCGTCGCGCATCTCAACGGTCTCTCGCCACCACGCATCCTTGACGTTGCGCTTGAGGACGGCGCCGAGCGGACCATAATCGAAGAAACCTCCGATCCCACCGTAAATCTCGCTCGACTGGAAGATGAAACCGCGCCGCTTCGCGAGCGCGGTGATTTCTTCCATCGTAACCCGTGGCGGCCGGTCGTCAGTCATTCGGCGTCGATTTACGGACCCTCAGAGCATTTCTCCCGCAGCCGTGATGCGCGCGATGGCTCGCCGCACGCCCTTAACTCGCTTTCGCGCGAGGTTGGGTTTCGGCGCGGAGCTGACCGCAGGCGGCGGCGATGTCGCGCCCCATCGGGACGCGGACCGTCGTCGGAACGCCGGCCTCATCCAAAATCTTCTGGAACGCCCGAATCCGCGGCTCCGCCGTTCCGCCGAACGCGGCGTCGGGCGTCGCATTGTACGGAATCAAGTTGACGTGATAGAGATGGCCGCGCATCAGCCGCGCCAGCGTACGCGCCGTTTCGTCGTCGTCGTTGACGCCCGCCAACAGCACGTATTCGAAGAAGATTTTGCGGCGCGTCTTCTGGACGTAACGCGCACACGCAGCCAATAACTCGGCGATCGGATAACGCCGGTTGACGGGCATCAGCGCCGAACGCTGCCGGTCCGTCGGCGCGTGGAGCGAGATCGCGAGGTTGACCTGCAAGCCTTCGTCGCTGAAGCGATCGATCTCCGGAACGAGGCCGACCGTCGAGATCGTGATGTGGCGGTGCCCCAGCCCGAAACCGTGCGGGTCGTTGAGCAAGCGGACTGCGTCCAGCACCGCAGCATAATTGTGAAACGGCTCGCCCATCCCCATGAAGACGATGTTGGTGATGCGCTTGTTCTTTTTCTTCACCTCGCGCGCAAAGAATCGGGCTTGATCGAAGATTTCGACCGCCGCGAGGTTGCGCGTGAAGCCGGCTTGGCCCGTCGAACAGAACCCGCACTTGAACGCGCAGCCGGCCTGGCTCGAGATGCAGACGGTCGTCCGGTCGCCGAAATGTTCCATGCAAACGGCCTCGACCTCGTTGCCGTCGTGCAAACGAAATAGCCCCTTCGTCGTTTGCCCGTCGTTCGAGCGTTGAACCGTAACCGGCTCGAGCGATTCGAGCCTAAAGTCTTCGCTTGCAAGGGCGGCGCGCAGCTCGATCGGCAGAACCGTGATCGAGTCGAGGCCCTCGGCGAGTTCCTTGGTCGCGGCGCGGTAGAGCTGCCTGAGCCGGTAGGGCTTGAGTGCGTGCGCTTCCGCGAAGGCCGCCGCGCCGGCATAGCCGGCGGCGCGCGCCTTCTGATCGATCCACAGTTCTTGGATGGGCATAGTCAAGACAACCAACTATAACACGTGGCCGGCATCCGGCGCTGCAGGCGGCGCATTCAATCGGCTTCGCTCGAGAACAGATCGATCTGCTCTACCGGCGCCGCGGGCGCATTCGCCCTGACCTCGTAGAGCTTTGCGCGCACGGCCTTGAGATCGTCCCATACGAGGCGCTTGACCGCCGTCAACTCTCCGCCGGTCATCCGGAGAAGATAGGCCGGATGAAAGGTCGCGACGAGCGGGATGCCGAGCGGGCCCTCGTACCACTGGCCGCGTTGCCTGGTGATCGAAAACGTCGGGCCGAGAAACGATTTCGCCGCCGGCGCGCCGAGCGCCAAGAGGATGCGCGGCCTGACGATCTCGATCTGCTCGTCGAGATAGCCGCGGCAGTTCGCAAGTTCGCTCGGGTCGGGCGCGCGGTTGCGCAGCCGCTGCCCGTCATCGAACGTCGGCCGGCACTTGACGGTGTTCGCGATGTAAACGCTTTCGCGCGGCAAATCGATGGCCAGCAGCATGCGGTCCAATAATTCGCCGGCGCGGCCGACGAACGGGCGGCCCAAGAGATCTTCGGTTTCGCCCGGGCCTTCTCCGACGACCATTACCTCGGCGCAGGAGTCGCCTTCGCCGTAGACGCTTCTGCGGCGCGTCGATCCGATCGCACACTTGCGACAGCGTTCGACGAGGGCTGCGGCGTTGATCAGGCGCCGTTCGCGCCCCGAGCGTTCGGCCAGGCTCATCGCCGGCGAAACAGCAGCCGGTGCAGCGCGAAGACGGCAAGGACCGGCGCCGCAAGGTACAGCACGAAGCGCCCGAACAAGGCGCCGACGAGCGTCGCGTACCAGACCGGGCCGTGATGTTTGAGCCAATAGGCCCGCCGCGAACGCTGTTTACGGCGCTCGACGTTGTAGAGACCGCGGGCGCTCCCCATCCCCTCGTGGACGGCCGCGCTAGACGGGACGTACCACGTCTCCCAGCCCACGCCGGCGGCGCGTTTCGCAAAATCGACTTCTTCGTGATAGAGAAAAAAGCGCTCGTCGAACCCGCCGATCCGGCGTAGCACCTCCCGCCGAATCGCCATCGCCGCGCCGATCACGAGATCGACGCGGCGTTCGCCCTCGTAATCCCAGCCACGCAAGCGCGCGCCGTTTGCGAAGCGCCGGAAGAGCGGGAGCTCGCCCCAAGCGCTCGAGCGCAGAAACGCGCCGGCCCAGGTATCGAACTCCCCGCACGATTCCTGGATCGTGCCGTCGAGGTTGTAGATGCGCGATCCGGCGATGCCGCAACGCGGATTCGCCTCCAAGAACGCAACGATCGCCGAGAGCGCGCCCTCACGGAGTTCGGCGTCGGGATTGAGCAAGTACACGTAAGGCGCTTCCGTCGCTGCGAACGCGCGATTGCAAGCTGCCCCGAAACCGAGATTCCGGCCGTTCTCGAGGATCGTTACGCGTTGGCCGTAGCGCTCGCGCAAAAACTCGCGGCTGCCGTCGCTCGAACCGTTATCCGAGACGAGGACGCGCGCGAAGGCGGGGTCGGCCTGCACTTCGGAGAGCGCGAACACCGAATCGAGCGCCGCTGCGATCTTCTCCCGGTCGTTCCAACAAACGACGACGACGTCGACTACTGCCATCGCGAGCGTTGTTGCAAATACGGCCAGATGAAGGTATCGATCTGGCCATCGAGCACCGCTTGAACGTTGCCGGTTTCGACGTTGGTGCGATGATCCTTGACCAGCGTGTACGGCTGCAAAACATACGAGCGAATCTGCGAGCCCCACTCGTTGGCACGCCGCTCGCCGCGCAACTCGGCCAACTTCGCTTCGCGGGCGTCGAGTTCGCGCTGCACGATCTTCGCGCGCAGAATGTTCATCGCAACGTCGCGGTTCTGCATTTGCGAACGTTCCTGCTGCGAGGCAACGACGATTCCGCTGGGGATGTGCGTGATGCGAATCGCCGACTCGGTCTTGTTGACGTACTGTCCCCCGGCGCCCCCGGATTTGAAGGTCTCGACGCGCAGGTCTTCGGGCTTGATTTCGGTTTCGATGTGCTCGTCGCTGGCGATCTCGGGGAGGACGTCGACCGACGCGAACGACGTGTGCCGCCGATGCTGCTGGTCGAAAGGCGAGATGCGCACCAGACGATGGACGCCCAGTTCGCTGCCGAGCATCCCAAACGCGTTCTTCCCGTGGATGAAAAACGTGGTCGACTTGAGGCCCGCTTCTTCGGCCGGCGATTCGTCGGCGATCTGCGTCGCGAAACCATTGGTCTCAGCCCAGCGTAGGTACATGCGCGCGAGCATCTGGGTCCAGTCCGCAGCGTCGACGCCGCCGGCGCCGGCATGGATGGTCACGATCGCGCCGTGTGCGTCGTACTCGCGATCGAAGGTCGCCGCCATCTCGGTGCGGTCGAGCTTCGCTTGGGCGCCCGCCAACAGCCGGTCGACCTCTTCGGCCCCCCCCGCCTCATCGCCGAGGACGTCGAGCGTCTCGCGCGCCTCGTCGAGCGAACTGCCGATAGCGGCGACCTCGTCGACCTCTGCGCGCAAATCGGCGATTTCTTTCATCGTCTTTTGCGCCGCGGCGGGCTCGTTCCAAAACGACCCGGCGTTCGTCTTTTTCTCGAGCCGCGCTAAGGCGCCGGTCTTACGATCGTAGTCAAAGCCGCACCTTGAGCGCGCCGAGCCGCTCGTCCAATCGCTTCAGCGCGGTTACCTGTGCATCGCTCATCGCTCTACCGTTTTCTTCAGGTCGAGCGCCGAGCCCCCCGCTCCTGCTAGCAGTTCGCCATAATGACCCGACGGAGCCTCGCGGCCCCGCCGGATCAGTTATATTAGACGCTAGCTGAGCTGGTTGGAGGCGTTCGTCAGCGAGTTGTTCGCACCGTTGCCTAGTGCGCGCAACGCAACCATCGCAACGATCGAGACAAGTGCGATGATCAACGCATATTCAACGAGCCCTTGACCATCGTCGGTGAGGAGCATCGCGATGAGAGACTTAAACACTGAACTTCCTTTTCGGTAAGAAAGGTTGAGGGGGACTGCTGGGGTTATCGGCGCCCCTCCCCGACGGCGAGGACCGTGCTGCAAGAAGCGTGCGCAACGTCACACTTGCCTCACGCCACCGGACCTTTCGCGCCGCCCGCCGCTAGGCCGCAAGCAAGCGCTGGAAAAACGAGCGATAGCGTTGGAGCGCCACGCGCAAATCTTCCGTCGATGCGTCCGAGCCTCGATTCCAATTCTTTTCCAGGTTCTCTCGCTCTTGCGTGAAAAGTTTGGTCAGCTGCGCGACCACATCGTTCACCAGCTTTTCAGCGTCGCGCACCGCCGTTTGAGGTTCGTCGACGAAACCGACTTGGATCTGCTGCCAACGCGACTGAAATTCCGAGAGCGAGTCGCTTGGCAGGAGGCTCTTTCCCGTATCGTTGCTCCCCTTTTGGGCCGTCGCGTCCGCCTCCGCCGCGTCCGCGCGCGCCGCACCCCCGTTGCCCGCCGTGCGCCGAGCATCGTCGACGTCGTCGCGCGTATCGCGAGCGTTCTCGAACGGATCGCGACCGTCGCGGGGACGCGTTGCAGCGCTATCCGTGACTTCGCGGTTGGCGGTCGTATCCTCGATATCTGTGCGTTTCATTATCTCTCCCCAGACTTAAGCAGAAACCTGCGTTCGCGCACCAAGCGGATTGGCTCCGAGCAGCTCTTCGAAGAGCGCGCGATAGTGCACCATCGCTTGACGCAACTCTTCGGTCGACGCTTGGGAGCGGTCGTTTTTCAGTGAAATTGCGTGCGCCGCGCGATAGTGGGTAACCTCGTCCGCGTAATCGACCGACAGATCGGACGTACGCTGTTCGAAGTCTTCCATTGGATATCCACGGTCCCGCATCACGTTGACGACGAGCCGGTCGGCCGCCGTGATCGCTGCAGCGGGAGCGTCGACGAAACGCGCTTGCACCGCGCGCCAGTCCTCGGCGTAGCGCTCGCGTGCGCCCGGCGGAAGGTCGCGCAGATCGAAGGCTTTGACGCGCTTTTTACGCGCTGCCAGTTCGGTTTCGGCTCGCTGGCGCGAGCCGGTTTGGGCGACGGCCCGATCGTATTCCGGACCGAATTGCGCTCGCAACCGACTCGAACGCTGCCGCATGATGAGAGCGGAGATGATAATTACGGCTACGATAACGACGCCGACGACGATCCAGAGCGTCGGAGTCGAGCTGGTTGCCACTTGAGCAAGCATACCTTCCCCCTTCAGTGTGCCTTCCGTATGGTACCCTAACTTAATCCAAATCTATCAGAGCTGCCGGACGGGCGGGAGGGGAGCCGCGCAGGTCGACGATGCGCGCGCTCTTGAGACGCGCGATTACCGGCTCGAATTCCGGCTCCCACGCGGCGACGATCGCGACCTCGTAGCGGTTTTGCACTTCGTCGGGTCGACGAACGGGAACGCGCTCTCCAAGTTCCCCGCTAGGCAGATGCACGTCGCAGATCTCGACCTCCACGCCGCTCGTGCGGAGATGCCGCGCCAATCGCAACGAGGGACTTTCGGTCGTCCGAGCCGAGCCCGACTTGTAACCCGCGCCAAGCAGGAGCACGTGCATTCCAGCCGTTAGATCGAGCGCGAGCGCGATCAGCTCCGGCAGTTGCTCGTCTGCGGCTAACATGGCGGAGACGAGGACCGGCGAGATACCGCTACGCTCGATGGTGCTCGCGAGCAACCGTGTGGATGCCGGGACGCAATGGCCGCCAACGCCCGTACTCGGCCAGAAGGGCATGAAACCACGATGCTTGGTGGCGGCGGCGGCGATCACTTCCCGCGGGTCGACCCCAAGACGCAGCGCAGCGATCGAAAACTCATTGACGAGCGCGACCTTGGCGAAGCGAAACGCGTTCTCAAAGACTTTCGCGCACTCGGCGACCATTGCGCTTGAAACGGGGAACACTTCGTCTACCAGCTCCCGATAAAAGGCGACTCCAGCCGCCGTGCAGGCTGCCGTCACGCCGCCGACGATGCGGCGGATCGCACGGTACGGCTCCGGAACCGTCGCGTAGAACCTCTCCGGCACGTGGGTCAGAAAAACGTCCTGGCCGACGCGCCGGCCGCTTGCACGCTGGAGCGCGGGTCGTAGCAGCTCGTTTGTGGTTCCCGGTGGAACCGTAGACTCAATTGCGACGAGCTCGCGCGACGAAAGGTGGGGCCCGACCTCGTCGAGTGCGGCGAGCAATGCGCGCGGATCGAACGCACCGTCGTCGCCGCGCGTCGGCACGCATAGTAACGTCGCCGCATACGCGCCATCACCGGATGAGCCCACGACTTCGAGCGTCCCAGGGACGGCGCGCCCGGCAGCGCGAATCGCAGCGCGCCGTTCGACATCCGTCTCAACAGCCGTTACGTCCATTCCGACCGCGAGGGCCGCATCGGCGACCCGCATACCGACCTCGCCGGCTCCGATGACGCGAATACGGTGCGGACGTTGAGCCAAGCTCACGCAAAATCACTCAAGGCGGGCAGGCTAGGAGTCTGTCGAACTAAGGGCCATGTGTTCAATGCGAGCCATTTTTGCCGAGTTCGAGGAGCGAAGAGCGATGAATGACCGGGTCATTTGAGCGATGAGCGACGAAGAAATCGGTAAAAAGGGCCGCAGCCGCAGGCCATTTGTTGAACGCATGGGCCATAGTCCGACAGACTCCCAGTCCTCCGGTCGATGCCAATAGATTTTTTCTTGCGCCACGATAGCCCTCGCTTGTGAGGACGCTGAGTCATTTGGACCAGTACGCTCTATTGGCCCAATCGGGCTTATTCGATGCGGATTTTTACGCGCGCGAGTACCCCGACGTCCGGCTTGAGGGCGGCAACCCGTTGCGCCACTACCTTTCGTGCGGCGCAGCGGAGGGCCTCGACCCGAATCCGTTTTTTGATACGGATTGGTATGCCGCGGCGCGACCGGAGCTCACTCGCGCTGGCCTCAATCCGCTTGCGCACTACCAGCTGGAGGGAGCGCGAAAGGGCTACGACCCGAGTCCCTTCTTTCAAGCCGAATGGTTTGAAGCGTGCGGGCGCGCAAATCACCACGCGAGTCAACCGCGAGATGGGCGAACGGGGCTTGCCGCGTACCTATCGCGCCTAACTCGGACGCCCTGGCAACACCCGCCGAAAGTCGCGGTATATACCGCGATTTTCGGTGGCTACGACAGCCCGCCGATCGTCGCCGCTCCCGACGAACGCATCCGCTACATCTTATTCACGGAGCAACCCGATCTAAAAGCGCCTCCGCCTTGGGAGATCAGATCGGTGCCGAGGATCTTCGTCGATCCCCAACTCGACGCTCGGCGGATCAAGATTCTCCCGCATTTGTTTCTGCCGGACTTCGACGTCTCGGTCTGGATCGACGCCAATTCCAGGCTCTTGCGGCTGACGAACGATGACGTGCGGCGCATCTCGGAGTGCGCCGACTTCGTGCTGCGGCGGCACGAATTTCGCGCGTGCGTCTACCGCGAGGCCGACGCCGTGCTGTGGCATCGACTCGATTCGCCGTCGCGAGTAAAGCGGCAACTGGAGAACTATAGGTCGGAAGGCTTCCCCGAACGGTTCGGGCTGCACCAAACCGCATTCCTCGTGCGACGTCATCTGCAGGAGAATTGCGTCCGCTTTGCGCGGTCGTGGTGGGACCAAGTGTTCAATTACTCCAAGCGCGATCAACTCAGTTTTGATTATGTGCGCTGGACGCTCGACCTCTCGGTGCTTTCTCTTTTCGTTAAATATACGAACAATGCAGCGCTCGAATTGATACCGCATAAGCGTCGTAACGCTTTCCCCTTTCAACAGACCGTCTGGGCCACTTTTAGGGTGATCGAACGCGGCCCCCATCGCATGCACCCGAGCGACGCATCCCCCAGTTCCCTCGTCGCGCCCTACGAACCGCGCTACGAGGATTGGACGAAGGAACTGCTCGTACGACTGAAACTGCTCAATGCGACCGTCCACGCTACCGGGACGCCCCTCGCCGGCAACCTTTGTTACTTTGATCGATCGCCGGCATATCTTCATGCGCCGCCCGACCCCAGACGCCGGATAAGACGCGAGACGTTTTTCAAGGCGCTCTTGGGGAAAAAGCATCTTTTCGAAATCGGCTTCAACGCGGGACATTCTGCGTTGTTGGCGCTAGAATGCGCGACAGCCAAAGTAACGTCGCTCGACGCCGGGTTACGTCCGTACACCCTTCCGGCCGCCGATTTTTTGCGCGGCGAGCATCCCGGCCGCTTCAATTTTTTGATGCAGGATTCTCGCAGGTTATTCGAACTGCGAGAAACTCTTGATTTCGGGAAGGTCGACCTATACCGTATTGAGGGCGGCCACGAGCCGAGCATTTTTGCAAATGACATCGCCGCCGTACTCCACTTGGGCTGCCCCGGCGCATGGATTCTCGTCGACGACGTTTATTTTGAAAGCGGTCGGAGCGATCTCGAGCGCCTTGGTTCGGCTGGGATTGATCGAACCGCTAGCAGGCTTGAACTCCGGCGAATCCGCGGCCTTCAGGATCGTGCGCGTGTTTCCGTCGAAGAGTACGGCGGATTTCCGAGCTGTGGTCGACGAGCTGCTCACCCACGTCGGGAAAAGAGGCAGGACCCGCGCGGGCCGGTTTGCTATATCCTGCACCCGTTGATTTTTTCGGAGGTGTCCTATGCCCAAGTATCTGATCAAGGCCAACTACACGACCGAAGGCGTGAAGGGTTTGACGAAGAGCGGCGGTGGAACGGCCCGCCGAAATGCAGTCAAAGAGTCGCTCGAAAGCCTCGGAGGAAAACTCGAAGCATTCTATTTTGCTTTCGGCGAGACCGATGCGTACGTAATCGTTGAGCTTCCCGACAACGTCACCGCTGCGGCGCTGTCACTGGCCGTGAACGCGACCGGCGGCCCTCAAATCAACGCCACGGTGTTGATTGCCCCCGAGGAGATGGACGAAGCCGTCAAGCGTCAAGTCAAATACCGCGCACCCGGTCAATAGATCTTCGCGTCTAGGCGCCCGGCGCCGTCAGGTCACGGATACTGCGTTGAAATTACCATCTGCGAGCTGCTGGTGAGCGTGCGCGACGGGAGCGGCAACAACACGAAAGTAAACGTGTATTGCAGATTGATGTTGACCCAACAACCAGGCGTCGGTTGGCTAGCGCAGGTGAGTGCTGTGGGGCTCGAAGGCGTCCCTCCGAACGTGATCGTCGTCGCGAGCTTCGAAGGAGCGAGAGCGCTCTTCGACGTGATGTAATTGACGATTTTGGTCTGGCAGGCGCCGCCGGCCGTGGCACAGTCGGAGGTGGGCGGAACGGTGTTGACGATCGCCCAGCGCGCTCCCAGTCGCGCCGCTTGCCCGACCTGATCGTAGGTGTAGAAAGCTCGGCCGTAATCGAGGATCGCGAAGAAGAGCACGATGAAAATGGTTGCCGCAAAGGCGAATTCGACGAGCGCCTGCCCACGCTGGCCATGCCTCGCGCTCATTGCGTATACTGCTGTATCGCCGTCCGGGAGATCGTTATCGAACTGGGTAATTTTGGGAATCGGATCAACGGCGTAAAGGTGCTGCTTGCGATAACCTGCACGAAGTAATCGAGGTGATCGGTCGAGGCGCACGGACTCACGTTCGTCGTGGGACATGCCACGGCCGTCGTCTTACTGCTGTCGCACGCGCAATAGGTCGAAGGCGAAACGGTGAGGTTCGCGACCTGCGACGCGTCGGTCTTGGCCGCGCTGGCAATCCCCGCCGAATCGCCCGCAGTAAGGAGATTCTGTGCACCGTATTGGACGCCCGCTCGCGCCGCATTTCCGACCTCGATGCCGTCGTAGATGAAACCGCCGAGGACGACGGCGCCGGCCATCAGCAGGAGCAGCAACGGAGCCATGACGGCGAGTTCGAAAATCGATTGGCCTTCTTCGCTCGATAGCAAAAACTCGAGCCGCGCGTCCAGCTCTCGCGCAAACGATCTCATTCTGAAAGCACCACGTGAGTCGGGAATGAAGCGGTGGCAATGGCCGTTTGGCCTCCCAACGTCGGATCGACGATCAGGCCTTGCCCGCTCCCGCCACCATGAATGAGGATATCGCCGACTACCAGATACGCGAACGTCACCGAGCCGCCGTTATCCAAGAGATCGCCCGTGGTCGGCGCGTAGAACATCCCGTCCCAAGCCGATGTGCCGTTGCCGCCGCCGTTGAGTACTATCGTATTGGTGTTTGAAGGAGGTTGATAGTACGCGACGCCGATGGTCGGCCCGGAGGTGGGCGCGCTAAAGAAGGGATGCGCAGCGCCCAAGCCGCTTGCAGTGAATCCGCCGTCAACGTTGACGAGCGTCACGCCGTCACCTTGCAGCGTCCCCGATATTCCGCCGTAGATGTAGTACAGGCCGGGGCCAAGTACGGTAGGGCTCCCGGAGCAGCAATTGTAGACCTCGGCGTAGCTCTGGCCCGACGGGACCGTGAGCGACGACACCTTTGACGCGTCTGTAGCCGCCGCTAGGTTCAGCGTCGGAATCGGCTGCGCCGCGAGGTACGCGCATCCAACGATGCGAGGGCACGTATCGGTAGCCGGCGCCGGCAGCGATACTGCGCCGGGGAAACCGTAAACGCCGCCGACGTTATCGGGGGCCCAGTACCCGACGGATGTCGTGCCCTGAAACCCGGGGACGGTGATCGTTCCGTTCGCAAGCACGCCGCAACCTTTCGTCTGGAGCGGTTTGGTGCCCGTAATCCCAATGCCCTGACCATTCGCCACCGTAGTCTGCACGAGACATGCCGAGAGATCCGGCTCAGAAACGGCGACCGCGCGCGCCGAGCCGCTCCCGAAGTTGGAGCCGAAGATGCCGCTGAAGAACTGCGCGTGCTTCCGCTTGACGATCACCTCGACGGCGGTATTTGCCGGATAGGGCGTCGCGCCCGTATGTGGCGGCGTATTCGACTGCGGCGGAATATTGACGGTAACCACCACGTTGCCGACGCCGCCGTCGTCCTGGAACCCGTTTTGGGCGGCGGCGTCTTTAGCGGCCTGCTGCGGCGTGCTCGAGGAGTTCGTCGGAAAATTTAAACGTATCGCGCCTGCAATCGCCGCGCTGTCCGCCGCAGATTGTTCGAGGCGTTGTTGATACCGCCAATTACCGACATCGACGACAAGCGCGATCATCCCAAGAATCGCGACAATGCCAAGTGCGACCAACGGCAGAATCTGCCCGCGTTCGGTGTGGTAATCTTGGGTTTTTCTAGTAACCAAGTGACTCCAGGCGATCCGCGCGCTAAGGGGGAGAGATGCCGTACAATGCATCCCTCGTTTTAGGGTGTTCGTCAGGACCAGCCGCGCGCTTTACAGGGCGGCCAAGGTGTGAGGCCCGCCACGCCTCAGAGCCGGCGCTCCGTTTCCTCCGCACCTGTACCCGGCGTCACACCGCTGGATGCCGCGTTTCCCGAGCAACCCGCCGATAACCATAGTGCGCCGGGTCGCCGGATTCGTTAGGAAAGAGCGCCTTTTTAGTCTTTCTATGAGGAGCCTGCCATGCTGATGCGACGCTTTATCGGTACCGGTGTAGTCCTGTGCATGACCGTTGCGACCTCCGGCTGCGGCGGCGACGGACAAAGCAGCTCCAGCGGTCAGTTGCTGCCGCGCAGCGTCTCAGCGTTCAAAGCAAATATCGATTGTTCAAAAACGCCGCTCAAAGGTTTGCAAGTTTCGACAACCGAGTTAGGGACCCTGACGTCGATTGGCGCAACGGCGACGTTTACGGCGTGCACACAGTACTTCAGCGAATATACGCTGTCGGCTTCTCCGTCGGGCATCGTCTCGATTCCGTCGACGGTCACACCGACACAGCCCACTGAGGAACCTGGCTGGTTCGCATCGATAACCGTGACGGCGCTGGCTGCTGGCAGCGCGACGATTACCGTTACGGACAAGAAAGACAACCGCGTGAGCGTTTCGGTCACGGT
>DHWK01000059.1:0-232 GCA_002413145.1 bacterium UBP12_UBA5184 | reverse complement strand
AGCGTTTCGGTCACGGTTACACCAGCCCGCCCTCATCAAAATCTTTTCGTTGCGAACCAAATTAACAACAACGTGACGGAGTACGCGTGGCCATATACCGGCGTCCCTACCGCCACGATCTCAAGCGGCGCGAGCTTACCGGCCGGGCTGGCACTCGACGCCGGCGGCGATCTTTTCGTCGCGAACGTTGGACACAATACCGTCACCCAGTATGCGTCGCCCTATACCGGCG
>DHWK01000086.1:5264-17460 GCA_002413145.1 bacterium UBP12_UBA5184 | reverse complement strand
AACATCTCGACGAAATCGGAACCTGAGATCGAAAAGAACGGAACCCCGGCTTCACCGGCGATGGCGCGCGCCAAGAGCGTTTTGCCGGAGCCCGGCGGGCCGAGCAGCAACACGCCCTTCGGAATACGCGCCCCCAGCGCTTGGAATTTTTTCGGAAATTTCAAAAACTCGACGACTTCGCCCAGCTCTTGTTTGGCTTCTTCGACGCCGGCGACGTCGGCGAAGGTCACCTTCGGACGATTTTCGCTAACCAGCTTGGCTCGCGAGCGCCCGAACGAGAGCGCCTGGCTGCCGCCGCTCTGCGCCTGGCGCAAGATGAACAGTAAAAGGAGCGCCATCAGCACGAACGGCACGATTTGGATGATGATCGAAAGGAGCGGCGCCGTCGACTGGTTTTCGATGCTGACGCTGACGCGGTGCGCGCGCAGGGCCGGATACAAGTCGCGGTCCGCATCCGGAACCGTCGTCGTGAACTTCCCGTCGCCGCCGTCGATCGGCCGCTTCAATTCGCCCGTCACGTCGTGACCGGAGACGACGACTTTCGCGACGTTGTTGGTGTTGATCTGTGTGTAGAATTCGGTGTATGATAGTTTCCGCGTCGGGGGCGGCTGAAACACAAATTTATCGATGACGAAGATGAGCGCCACGAAGACGAGGACGACGATGAGGACGGGCCTGACGTGCTTAAGCAATTATGGGCGACCTTTTTCCCTTATTCCGGTTCTTGGAAAACCCAGGGCTCCAAGCGCGCCAGGTATGGGAGATTGCGATATTTTTCTTGATAATCCAACCCGTAACCTACGATGAAGGTATCGGGACAGGTTAATCCGAGGTAATCGAGCTTCACGTCGACGCGGCGCCGGTACGGTTTGTCGAGGAGCACGCACGAGCGCAACGAGGCCGGGCGGCGGCGTCCGATCAGATCCTGCAGGTACGACAGCGTCAAGCCGTTGTCGACGATGTCCTCGACGATCAGCACGTTCTTGCCCTCGCTGCTTTCGCTCATATCCTTGAGCAAACGTACCTCGCCGCTCGACGTGCTGCGGTTTCCATAGCTCGTCACGGCCAAGAAGTCGATGCTGACGTCGAGGGTGTCCGGGAGCGCGCGAGCGAGATCGGCGGTAAAGAACAACGCACCTTTCAACACACCTACGAGCAGGACGGGTTCGCTCCGATAATCGCGGGCGATGTCGCCGGCGAGCCGAGTGGTCGCCGCAGCTATCTCATCGGCCGTAAAGACAATCGCCGCCACCCCCTCGGGCGTGACGGAGGGTCGGGGCCCCACGCGCTCTGCGTGTGGCGGCGCGGAGCCGCGAAGGGGCGGAGTGCTTTTCAACCCTGGGGCCCCCGTTTTGCGAAGCAAAATGGGGTCTTTACCTCGAGGCCGGGGCGGACGAAGTGCCGGCCGGAACCCCCACGTTGGACTGCCCGGGCGAGCGAGTCGAGTCGTTCGTAGGTCATCTCCCGCACCTGCCCCGTCGCGCCGCTCAGCTCCTCGCGCAGCCGGCGGCGCAACGCGGCTCGCTCGGCGCCTTCAGCTTCATCGCGCGCGATCGCGGTCGAGCGAGCGACCGCGGCGTCCAGCCCCGGAAAGGTCGCGCGCAGCTGGCCCAGGGCCGCTCGCAGGGCATTGCGGCGGTACGCAAGGTCGTCGTTGCTGGGATCGAGGGCATAGGGCAGCCGACTGCTCCGGCAATACGCGAGCAAGCGCGCGTGGGTCGTCTCCAAGAGCGGCCGAACGAGCTTTAGCCCGTCCCCTAGCCGGCGCAGGCGCGGAATCCCTGCCAAGCCGGCGGGCCCGGTACCGCGAAAGAGAGCGAGCAGCACGGTCTCGGTTTGGTCCTCGGCGTGGTGCGCGGTCAGGATGCTCGTGGCCCCCACGGAGCGGGCGATATCGGCAAGTTGCGCGTAGCGCAACGCCCGCAGGCGTGCTTCCGAGGCGCGGCCCGGCTCGAGCGCCCGGACCACGGCGCGCACCCCGAGGCCGGCGGCGAGTGCGAGGACGACGCCTTCGTCACGGCCGGCGCTCGGGCGCGTGGCGTGATTGACGTGACCCAGGACGACCGTCGCGCCGCTCTTCTCAGCGTGACGGGCCAGCAAAGCCGCGAGCGCGGTGGAATCGGCCCCGCCGGAGACGGCGGCTAGCAAAATCTCGCCTGGCGCCGCGCCGACGCTCTCGGCGAAGGTTTTCTCAAGCGCGCGCTCGGGGTGGGCCCGCCTCATCGCGCGCGAAGTTCGCGGGAGATTTCGCGGGCCGCCTCGCGCTCTTTGGTCACCCGGCGCTTGTCCCAGAGTTTTTTCCCGCGAGCCAGCGCGAGATCGATCTTCACCCGTCCTCCCTTGAAATAGAGCCGCGTCGGAACCAGCGTCAAGCCCTTCTCGCCGGCGGCCTTGCCGAGCCGGTCGATCTCTTTACGGTGCAACAATAGCTTGCGCGGCCGCGTCGGTTCGACGTTCGAGAAGCTGCCTTCTTTATAAGGAGGGATATGCATCCCGTGGAGCCACAACTCGCCGTCTTTCACGCGCGCGTAAGCTTCCGTGATGCTGATCTGCCCGGTACGAACGCTCTTGATCTCGGTTCCGGTCAGAACGATCCCAGCTTCGAGTCGCTCCAAGAACTCATACTCGAAACGCGCGCGCCGATTGTCGACGCGCGGTTCGGCCGCCTTCGCCATCCTACGAACTCTCTTGGAACGATCCGAGCCGGCGACCGGGCTCGAGTTCACCCCTGATCACGAAGCGGCCCGATCCGCTCGCGAGTTCCGCGCCGTCCTCCAGGGAGATCGAGGCGTCGACGCCGAGCACGTTGCGGCGCTGCCACCGGACGCTGCCCCGGACGAGCAGTGGTTTGCCGATCGGAACCGCTTTGCGAAAGCGCAGCTTGAGTTCGGCGGTCATCCCGAGGTAACCGCGCGCTCCGGCGGCGTGAGCCATCGCTTCGTCGAGGAGCGTCGCAACGATGCCGCCGTGAGCGATCCCCCGCCAACCCTGGAATGGCCGGTCGAGCGTGAGACGGCTGGAAACCCCACCGTCGCCGCCATCCTCGAAGCGCATCCGTAGTCCGATGGTCGACGCGTGGCCGCAGGCAAAGCACCATCCGTCGTCGACCGGCGTCGCGGACTCGCGGCTCACGACCGCTTCGGGGGCGCGGCGGGGTTGGGCGAAGGTCCGCCGTAGTCGCCGTTCTTGATCTTGTCCAAGAGTTTCTTGGCGTAGATCGCATCGGCATTTTTTTGAATCGCCGTGTTGAGGATCTTTTCGGCGTCGGGGATTTTGTGCTGCTCGATGTCGATGCGCGCGATCAGCGTGTAGCCGTGCTGACCGGCCTCACCGACGCCGCCGGTGTCGAGATCGATCCCGCGATGCAACGCGGCGATCGCCGCCTCGGGCTGTTTGAGATCGTGCAAGAGCGAGCCGATATGGAATTGGATGTCGGCATAGCCCGGGACGAGGTTCGGCACGTCGATCGCGTACGACATCCCGCGCTGCGGATCGCGCAGGTCGATCTGGTAGATCTCGGCGAGATACTCGCGCGCCAAGACGTTGTTGGCGTCGCTCTTGAGTGCGGCCAGCATCTCCGTCTTCGCGCGGTTGGCCGAGCGCTCGTTATAGCGCAAGATACCGAGGCCGACGTGGGCCGCTTGCCCTTCCGGATTGAGATTGATCGCCGCTTGCAGCTCTTCACGCGCGTCGAGCGAGCGGTCGCGCGTCGAGAACATGTAGGTGAAGCCCAAGCGCACGTGGTTTACGTAGTTCTTTGGGGCGCCGCCGGCGGCGTCTTCTTCGATGTTGGTCAGGATGTCGAGTTCGCCGCCTTGCTGCGCCGCGGCGGCGTTCAAGAACGAGATCGCCAGCGTATTGTCGGGGACGACCCCAAGCGCTCGTTCGAAGTCGGCTTGCGCTTCTTTGAAAGAGCGCGCGTAAAAACGTTTGAGGCCCGAGGCAAGGGGCGTCGTGAACAGCGCGTTGGCGTAATCGTTGCGCTCCTTAGCGAGGCCGGCGGCCGCCGGCCTCGGCTTGGGCGTCGCGGCGCGCGCCGGCGGCGCGGGCAGCAGCGTGACGAGCAGGGCCAGGACGAGCAAGCCCGCCAACGGATTTCTCATGGCGCCCAGTATTGGCGGTGCGGACGGCATTTATCTGCCGGCGGTCAAGCGCGTCGCCAGCATCTCGGGGAGATGGACGGCTTCGATCTTCGCCTGCACCTGCGCGATGGGATATGCGATGCGCTCCCAGACGATCGTCTTCGCCTCGGGGTCGTAGATGGCGAACGAGGCCTCGGGATTGAGATCGCGCGGCTGCCCGACGCTGCCGACGTTGACGACGTACCGTTTGCCGGGCTCGAGAGCGAGCTTCCCGCCGAACTGCATGTGGCGGTGCTCGAGGTTTCCATCCGGGTCGAGCGCGTAGTATTCGGCGATGTGCGTGTGACCGATGAAAATCAACGGCGCATCGGTCGCATGGAAGGCCAGCGCGGCGCCGGTCTTGTCCAGAATGTAGGCGAAGTAGGTGACGGGCGCGCCGTGTACCATCAGGTAGTCGGGCATCCGCAACTCGTAGCCCAGACTGTCCAGCCAGGCTCGATTCTCGGCGGTCAAGACCCGCTGGGTCCACAAGATCGCTTCGAGCGCGAAGGGATTGAAGTAACTGAGCCCGTGACCGTCAACCGCCGCGACGTCGTGATTACCGAGGACGCAAGCCGTCGCTCGCTCGCGAATCAGGTCGACGCACTCGTTCGGGTTCGGACCGTAGCCGACGACGTCGCCCAAACACAGGAGTCCGTCATCCGGCGAAATCTTTGCGAGAACGGCGCTCAGCGATTCCAAGTTGCCGTGGATGTCGGAGACGACGGCGTATTTCACGGGCGCGATGCCTTCGTGTCCACCTCGGCCAGCGCCTCGGCCAAGCGCTCCGCAAAGGCCACGCGCTCTTGCGCGGTGCCGACGGTGACGCGGATGCAGCGATCGAGTGGGGGCGCCCCGGGTTTTCGCACGAAGACGCCCCCGCGCATCAGCGCCGCGAGGGTCGCCTCCGCGCGTTCGCGCGTCCCCATATCGAAATTGACGAAGTTCGCCGAGGACGGCAAGGTGGGGAGGCCGAGCCGCGCTCCCAATTCAGCGTAGTCGGCACGGCCGTCGCCGATCTCGGCGACGACGCTCGCCACGAAAGCCTCGTCATCGAGCGCCGCGAGTGCCCCGATCTGAGCGGCCCGGTTGACGTTGTACTGGATGCGGATCTTATTGAAGGTCGCGCACACCTCGCGATCGGCGATCGCGTACCCGATGCGGGCTCCGGCCATGCCGTAGGCTTTCGAGAAGGTGCGCGTGCGAACGATGCGCGGATCGATCGCATCGGGCAACAACTGCGACGCAGCGACGAAGTCGCCGTACGCTTCATCTAAAATGAAGAGCGTATCGGCCGGCAGCGCCTCGAGGGCGCGTTCGAGGGCGGCGCGCGCGAGGAAGCTGCCGCTCGGATTGTCGGGGTTGGCGAGGTAGACGATGCGGGCGCACTGCGCGACGGCGCACGCGAAGAGCGCCCGAAGCGAGATGCCGCCGTCGTTGTCGTAGGCGATCGTCGCGACGCGGCCGCCGCGCGCGTGGACGTGATACGCGAAGGTCGGATACGTGCCGAGGACAGAGACGGCAACCTCGCCGGGCGCCAGGTAACCGCCGACCGCCATGCCGAGCAGATCGTCGATTCCGGCGCCGACCACCACATTCTCCGCGGAGCAGCGATGCCGCGCCGCTAGCGCGAGACGCAGATCGGTCGACTCGGGGTCGCCGTACCACGCGCTGCGCGGCAACGCGTCGCGCATCGCCGCGAGCGCGCGCGGCGGCGGCCCGAAGGCGCTTTCGTTGGCGCCGAGACGCAGCAGCGAGCTGTGGCCGGCAAGCCGGCCAAGTTCCTCGGGCGCGATGAAGGGTCGCACGAGCGGCAGCGCCGCGACCGCCGGCGCGGGCCGCGGCGGCCGGCGGCTCACGCTCGCTCGATGGGAGCGCCGCCGCAAGAAAAGAGGGTGACGCTCACGCGTTCGCCGGTCTCGATCGAACCCGACCCCTCGCCCAGCACGACGTAGCCGCTCGCGCGAGCCAACAGGCTGACGTGCGAAGAACGAATCGGCAAGGCTTGCGCGGCGAGCATCGCACCCGTACTGCGCAACGTCGCCGGGACGTACCACGTCCAGCCTTCGCGGCCCCGAAACGGCGTGCCGGCGATCGCCTCGATCGTCGCCGGCGCATCGTACGTCGCGCCGGTGCACGCCACGACGATCGGCCGCGCGACGGCTTCCAAGATCATGAGCGCCGACGTCGGATTACCGGGAAGACCCAAGATGGGCTTGCTCCCGACGGCGCCGAACAACGTCGGCTTCCCCGGCTTGACGCGCACGCCGTGAACCACGACGCCGGGGTCGCCGAGCTCCGCGACGATCTGCGGGGTGAGATCGCGTTGGCCGACCGAGGAACCGCCGGTGAGCACGACGCCGTCGCACCGTTCGAGCGCCGCGCGCAACGCCGCACGCAACGCATCGCCGTCGTCGCCGACACGCGGCAGATGCAGCGCCTCGGCGCCGAGGGCTTGCAGCGAGGCGCCGATCGCGAAGCGGTTCGAGTCGCGAATCTGTCCGAGTTGCGGGACGGCCCCGACGTCGATCAGCTCGTCGCCGGTCGAGATTATCCCGAAGCGCGGACGCGCGTAGACGTCGACCTCCGCCCAGCCAAGCGTCGCCAGCAGCCCGAGTTCCGGCGCGCCGAGTTTGCGCCCCGCAGGCAGGACGCGTTCGCCGGCGCGCAGATCGGCGGCGCGCTGCGTGAGATTCTCGCCGGCGGCGACGCTCGCGCGCATCACGATCGTCTCGCCGTCGAGTTCGACGTCTTCGAGCGGGATGACCGCGTCGGCGCCGTCCGGGAGCGCCCCGCCGGTCGGGATGTGCAGCGTCTCGCCGGCCTCGATCGCGCGCGGCGGCGGCGCGCCCATGAGAATCTCGCCGACGATCGTCCTGCGCGAAGCGCCGCCGCTGCGAATCGCAAAGCCGTCCATCGTCGAGCGCGCGTGAGAGGGATGATCGTCGCGCGCGATCGCATCGCGCGCCAAGATGCGCCCGGCGGCGGCATCCAGGGCGACCCGTTCGGTCGGCGGCGTCGCCAGTTCGACGCGCGCCAAGTACGCGCAGATCGCTTGCGACGGCGCGAGTAGTCGCTCGGCGACGAACGTTCGCTCGCCGCGCGCGTCGCCGCGTAGGACCGCGCTCGAAGGTCGCATAAGGTGCGCTTCTCGTTCTATGCTCGACCTCATGCTGCTGCGCCGCGACCCGGAACGCGTCCGCCGCGCCGCGGCGCGACGCCCGGCCGGCGCCGCTTTCGTCGATGACGCGTTGCGCCTCGACACGCGGCTACGGGCCGCGATCACCGCCGCGGAGACGCTCAAAGCCGAAAAGAACGCGCTCACGCAAACGATTTCAAAAGCGACCGACCGCGCCGCCGAAGCGGCGCGTCTGCGGCCGCAAATCGCCATACTGGACGCGCGCATCGCCAAAGCGGGAGCGACGATCCCCGAGCTCGAGGCGCACATCGAGGCAATACTCGCCGACGTCCCCAACTTGCTCGACGATTCGGTCCCCGACGGCGGCGGAGAGGAGGACAACGTCGTCGTGCGCGAGAGCGGCCCGCCGCCGGCTTTCGACTTCACGCCCAAGCCGCATTGGGAGATCGGCGAAGCGCTGGGCATCCTCGACTTCGAGCGGGCCGCGAAATTGTCGGGCAGCCGTTTCGCGATTTTGCGCGGTGCGGGGGCGCGACTCTCGCGCGGTCTGGTCAACTTCTTCTTGACCCGCGCCGCCGAGCGAGGCTACACCGAGATCGATCCGCCGATTCTGGTCAGCCGCAGAACGATGTGGGCGACCGGACAGCTGACGAAATTCGCCGACGCGATGTTTCGCGACGCCGACGCCGACCTCTTCATGATTCCGACCTCGGAGGTTCCCCTCACCGCACTGCACGGCGACGAGATCCTCGCGTTCGAGGAGTTGCCGCTGCAATACACCGCCTACACGCCCTGCTTTCGCAAAGAGGCCGGGGCGGCCGGCAAAGACACGCGCGGGCTCGTCCGGCAGCACCAATTCGAGAAGGTCGAACTCGTTTGGCTGACCGCACCCGAAGACTCTTTTGACAAACTCGAGCGGCTCGTGCGCGACGCTGAATCGCTCTACGCCGAACTCGGCCTGCCGCACCGGGTCGTGGCGCTGTGTAGTGCCGACGTCGGCTTCAACGCCGCGAAGACGTACGACATCGAGGTCTGGCTACCGGCCCAAAACCGTTATCGCGAGATCAGCTCGTGCTCGAATTGCACCGATTTTCAGGCCCGCCGCGCGCAGATTCGTCTGCGGCGGGACGCGAAGGCGAAGCCTGAGATCGTGCACACCCTCAATGGGTCGGGCGGCGCCGTCGGCCGCACGCTCGTCGCGATCCTCGAGAATTATCAACAGCGCGACGGCAGCGTGCGCGTCCCGCAAGCGCTCGTCCCGTTCGTCGGCTTCGAGACGATCGCCGCGCTTTAAGCCGGGGCGATCTCGCTGAGCGAGACGCGGCGGATACCGTCGACGGCTCCCGCGTCGATCGCCGCTCGCCGCAATTTCTCTCGATCGCTCGCATACAAGACCAGCAGCCACGTGGCGAGCTGCGTCCCGTTTTCCTCGTTCAACTCGAAGCGAGCCGTCCGTTGCAGCTCCAGGCAAGCATCGGCGAACAACGCCGCGACACGTTCCGGTGCGATCCGCCGCGGCTCGAACGTAATCCAGGTGTCGACCTCGAAGCACGAGGGGTAGAGGCGCTGAAGTTTCTCATCGGCAAACGAGAGCGCGGCAAAGACGATGATGGTCATGACCGCCGCAATGACGTAGGCCTCCGGCGTTCCAAAACCGAGCGCCAGCCCGACCGCGGAGACGGCCCAAATCGACGCCGCGGTCGTGAGGCCGCGCGTCGTCAAACCCTCGCGAACGATCGCGCCGGCGCCGAGGAAGCCGATGCCGGTGATGACGCCCGCGGCGATCCGCGAGTCGCCGCTCAAGCGCGAGACCTCCATGAACGCGCACGCGCCGACCGCGACCAAGAGGTGGGTCCGAAATCCTGCCGGCTTGTGCGCGGCCTGCCGCTGCGCGCCGACCAGCCCGCCCAGAAGGGCGGCGGCCAACAGGTGGACGACGAGCCATACGTAGGTCATCGCCGGGGAGTTCAGGACGCGAGCCCCGTCGTCTTTGCGACGAGGCGCAGGAGCGAGGCGTCAACCCCGAAGCGCTCGACCTCAGCGGCGCTCCCGTGCGCAGGCCGGCCAGGCGGCAGCTCGCCAAGCAATCTGCGGCGGCGGGAACTTAATGCAGAGGAAGACACGTTTCGCGATTGGCTTACCGAGAAAGTCAAGCTCATCCTGGCACGTTGTGCGCCGCATCGCACCCCGGCACGGCGCGTCTCGACCCGGCGACGCGGCGAGGGTGAGCCGTCAATACTTGAAGAATAGTGAGTGGACGTTCGCGCTTTTGGCTCGGACGGTTCAGATTTGCTTCCGGCGGAAGGGTTTTTAATGAAGTTACGGTTCGGTCAGATCCTCGGGCTCTTTGCATGTTGCGCGCTCGCGGCGTGCTCCGGCCAAGGGAGCCTCTCGACTCCGACGACGCCTAACGCGGTGAACACGACGGCAAACGTCCTGGCATCGTGTGCCGACGTGCAGCCCGGCGACGACGTGACCTGCTTTTCGCTGCAGCGTACCGACGCCGGCGATGCCGCCGCATATTACTTCCCAGGGATGAGGGTCCCCGAGGCGACGTCTGTCTACTACGGTCCGTCCGACTTACAATCGGCCTACAACCTCGCCACCGCCGCTTCGGGTGGCGCCGGTCAAGTGGTGGGGATCGTCGACGCTTACGACGATCCGAATGCCGAAGCCGATCTCGGCGTCTACCGCTCAAAGTTCGGCCTGCCGTCCTGCACGACGGCCAACGGCTGTTTCAAGAAATTGAATCAGAACGGCGTTCAAGGTAGCTATCCCAGAGGCAACACCGGCTGGGGCCAGGAGATCTCGCTCGATCTTGACATGACGTCGGCGATTTGCCCCAATTGTAAAATCATCTTAGTCGAATCGAACAGCGCGACATTCGCCGATCTCGGCAAAGCTGTCGACACCGCGGTCGCTAACAACGCGAACGTTGTCAGCAACAGCTATGGTGGCCGCGAATCCGGCGCGAGCAACAGCGATTACGATCATCCCGGCACCGTTATCACCGCCTCCGCCGGAGACAGCGGAACGGGAGCGCAACAACCGGCATCCTACTCGACGGTCGTCGCCGTCGGGGGGACGACGCTGACGCGCGACGGGAGCTCACGCGGCTGGGGCGAGACCGTATGGAGCGGAACCGGCTCGGGTTGCAGCGCGTACGTCACAAAGCCGTCGTGGCAGACTGACACCGGCTGTACGATGCGTTCGGAAGCGGACGTCTCGGCCGACGCCGACCCCAACACAGGCGTCCTCGTCTACGACAGTTACGGGAGAAAGGGTCAGGTCGGTTGGCTGGTCTTCGGCGGCACGAGCGTATCGAGCCCGATCATCGCTTCCGTCTACGCACTCGCCGGCAACGCGGCGCAAACGGCGGCCCAGGGCATCTGGAACGACGCGGGAGCCCACCTCAACGACGTCACTAGCGGCAGTAACGGATCCTGCTCGATCTCGTACATCTGCAACGCACGCGCCGGTTACGACGGCCCGACGGGTTGGGGGACGCCGAACGGCACGACCGCATTCTAGCAATACCCGCTGGGAATCGGTCCTCGAACGCGCCGCGGCAACCGTGGCGCGTTCGCTATTTTTGGCCTCGCAGGGGAGAGCGAGCTTCTTCATAAGCATCTCGCCTATGAGTCGATGGCTATTGGTCCTCGGCGGGTTGCTTGTGGTTGCGCTCATCGTCTTCGCGAGCATCGCCGGCACGTACAATCGTTTGGTCACGCTCGACCAGGCAGTCCAATCGCAATGGGCCCAAGTCGAGAGCGTCTATCAGCGACGGGCCGACCTCGTCCCGAACCTGGTCGCCACCGTCAAAGGCGCGGCGAATTTCGAGAAGAGCACCTACATCGCCGTCGCGGAGGCGCGCTCGAAGGTCGGCCAAGTGAACCTCCCGAGCGGTGCGCCGACCGATCAGACCGCACTCGACAAGTTTGCCGGCGCGCAGGACGGCCTCTCGTCCGCGCTGTCTCGGCTCTTGGTCACCGTCGAGCGTTATCCCGATCTCAAAGCGACCCAAAACTTCGCCGACCTTCAGGCCCAACTCGAGGGGACGGAGAATCGCATCGCCGTCGAGCGAATGCGTTTCAATCAGGCGGCGCAAGCCTTCAATACGACGCGCGATTCGTTTCCGACGGTCGCGGTCGCGGGGTTCTTCGGCAGCCGCTTCAGCGAGAAGCCGTACTTCAAATCGCAGCCCGGCGCGCAAACCGCCCCGCCGGTGAAATTCTAAAAGCGTGCTGACCGGCGCCCGCGCCTTTCTCGCGGCGGTAGCGTTCCTTGCCTTGGGGGCGAGCGCGCCGGCGGCCACGGAGATTCCGATCCCACCCTCGCCGGCGCTATGGGCGACCGACACCGCCGGATTTCTCAAGCCGGAGACGCTCGACCAGCTAAACGCGCGTTTGCGGGCCTACGAAAAAAAGACCGGCCATCAGATACTGGTATACGTGGCGCCGACGACCGGAGCGACGCCGTTGGAAGACTGGACCGTACGTGCGCTCAAGGCCTGGCAAGTCGGACGCAAGGGCCTAAACGACGGGCTGATTCTGTTCATCTTTCCAAACGATCGCAAACTGCGCATCGAGGTCGGCTACGGACTTGAATCGGTGGTGCCCGACGTGACCGCCAAGCGGATCATCGACGAGACCGTCACGCCGGAAATCCGTGCGGGCCATCCCGATCAGGCCGTCGTCGCCGGCGTCGATCGCATCCTCGGCACGATTGGTGGCGAGTCGCCGGGACCGGCCGCTTCCGGAGCGACCGCTCAAGCCGAAAATTCGAGTTCCGATAGCTTGTCGCCGCAAGCCGTGTTCGTCCTCGTCCTCATGTTCTTCGCCATCCTCGCGCTGCTCGTCATTACGTTTCGATGGGCTGCGCGCCACCAACAGGTCTTCATCGGATCGGGTCGCGGCCATTCCGGCGGCGCGGGATT
>DHWK01000086.1:4779-5198 GCA_002413145.1 bacterium UBP12_UBA5184 | reverse complement strand
GCGCCGCTCCATCGTTTCGTCGACAAGGATCGCGTCAAGGCCGCGATCTTGCGCGCCGAGCAAACGACCAGCGCGCCGATCTCCGTTTCGATCGTGGCGCATCTCCCCGGCGACGTCCGCGAGGCGGCCGGTCGCGCGTTGCACCGGCACGGACTGAACCGTTCGCCGGAGCGGAACGCCGTCCACTTCTTCGTCGTCCCCTCGCGGCGCGAATTCGCCGTCGTCGGAGACGCCGCCGCGCACGAGCGCCTCGGGCAAGGCGTCTGGGATTCGGTCGCAGCGACGGTCCAGGAACATTTTCGGCGCGGCGATCCAACGGCCGGGCTGATCGCAGGCATCGAGGAGGTCGGCGCTCACCTCGCTCGGCATTTCCCGCGCAAGGATCGGAGCCAACCATGAAGCGCGAGAGGACGCCGCGT
>DHWK01000086.1:0-4609 GCA_002413145.1 bacterium UBP12_UBA5184 | reverse complement strand
ATCAGCGTGACGTCGAAGCTGCCCAGACCCGTCGTGTAGTCGTAACCGGGGAGCGCCTGGTACAGTCCGTTCGCCCCGTTGAGGATGTCGTGGAAACCACCATCAGGCTGCCACGCCGGCGGTCCCGTCTGGACGGCGCCTGCCGCGTGACTCGTGAAGTTGTGGTAGAAGCGCAGGGGTGCGAACCCGAGATGGTTGCCGTGCGCGCTTTGCAGCCGCGCGTACACGCCCGCGGAGAGCGGCGAGGCGAGGCTCGTTCCACCGGTGACGCACGGCGTGCACGCTCCGTTGGCCGCCTGGCCGCCCCACAGCAGCGCACCCGTTTCAAGCGCCGCGTCCATCGCGACATCCGGTACGCCCCGGAAACTGCCGGCGTTATCAACCGGTTGCACCGCGGCTTCCCAGTACGGCGAGTATTCGAATTGGCTGATCCCGCCGCCGCCGGCTTCCCACGCCGTCTCACCCTTGTAGGTTCCGTCGGCGTTGGTGAACAGGTCGGTTCCTCCGACCGCGTTGGCATACGGCGAGGCGGCCGGATATTCGACGAAGGGAGCTCCGGCCGGAACGCCGTTGGCCGAGGCCGCGACGCCGCAGAAGCTGCCGCTGTCGCCACTCGAGACGAACATCGTCTGACCCTGGACCGCGCCTTGCGCTAAGATTTCGTCCATGATGACCATCGAGCCATCCAGGTAACTGAAGAACTCGCAGCCGCCGAAGGACGAGTTGCCGATTTTCGCTTGATTGTCCGTCGCCCAGCGACTGTACATGAGGGCGATGTCGGAATCGGTGAGCGACGTCGTGTTGTACAGGTACAGCTGTTGCACGGCGCCGGCCATCCCGGTCGAGTAGGTCATGTCGAGCGTCCATTCGGTCACGCCCTGCGTGTCGCTGCTGGGCAGGCCGACGGGGACGATCTTGATATTGGCCTGCGGCAGGTTGAATTTCTGTTCGTTCAGGCGGAAATCGCTGATCGATTGCGTGAGCGTCCCTTCGGTCATGATCGCGACGTTTGTGCCATGCCCGGTCGACGTCTGTCCGACGTCGTAGGCGATCCCATACGTCGACGGGTCGTAGAAACGGAGGCAGGCCTGGGTGGGGGTGCCGACGCCAAAGAACGAGCACGGCGTCGGCTGCTGCGGCGTCGCCTTCATCGCCTGCGCGTTGGTCAGGCCGAGCACCGCGACGACCGTCCCGGACAGCGACGCCGGAACGTAGGCCGGGGTCGTGTTGGCGAAGATGGTCGCACCGTTCTGCGAAAACGAATCTAAACTGGTGTTGAACGCCTTCGAAACGTTAGCCGCCGGCGCGGTTGCGCTGACGATCAGGTTGTTCGGCTCGACGCTGATAGCGCCGAAACCTTGACTCGCCAGATATGACGTCACCGCGTTCACCTGCGTCGTGGTCGGCGCGTAGGTGGCGTTGAACGTCCCCGGATCGAGCTCTTGGCCTGCGGCGATGGCTTGTTTCAGGGCATCGACGCTGCGCAGTTGCAAACCGACGCGGACGGTGATCGACTGGGACGGCGAAAGCGCACCCAGATCGGAAGCGCCGGCCGGCGCAATCGGGAGGGTCGCGGTGTTGGCCCAGCCGGTCGGTGCGGCGGGCAACGCCTGCGCCTGCATCGACTGCATGCCGAACGACGAGGCTCCTGAGGTCGATATCGATTGGGCCGCGCGGTGCGCCCCCATCCCCGACGAGCCGGGGCCGACGGGCGTCAGCGAGGTGTTTCCGTGGCTCGAACAGGCCGTCACGGCGAGCCCGGCCACCAGGGCTATGGCACGAAATTTCATGGGATGATCCTCCTCGACGCTGAGGCTAGCGCGCCGAGGCGGGCGCGGGCATACCGAATTTTGGGTAGATGGCGCTCGACGCCCCCGGGAGGTACCCAAGCGAGCGCGGCGGCCCGGGGGCTGGGCCGCTAACCTAGGAGGTCGTAACCGCCGCGCACGCTCTCCAGCCGCGTCTGGCCGGCTACCGGCCGGCGTCGCCGGTCGAGCACGTCGACTCCGAATCCAGGATAGAACGGGGCGAAGCGCTCGCGCTTCCAGTCCGCGACGGTCCAAGCGTCTTTGGCGGCGCGCTCGAATGGCCAAGCGGGCATCCCAGTCCGGTCGGAACGGACGTCGGCGCCCCCGAGGTGCTTGATGCGCACGCGAAAGCCTTCGACCCTCGAGATGCGATTCTCCACGCGCCCTACTTTGGTCATGAAACTCTACCGCAGCACCGGTCTGAGCGTGGTCGGGATTCCGGAGAACAGCGGGCTTCCGCACTGCCAGAGCAAGAAGCTGAACTCGTCGCTGAGCAGCGCGATGCGCTGGACCTGCGAGGCCGCAAGCATGCCGTGGCCCGCATCGTAGTCGACGCGCAACAGTACCGGACGGCCGCTCGCCGACGCGCGTTGCAGACGCGCGGCGAATTTTGCCGGGTGCCACGGCGCCACGCGTGGATCGTTGATCCCCGTCACCGCCATGACCGCCGGATACTTCACGCCGTCAACGATGTGTTGGTAGGCATCCATCATCGAGAGTGCCTCGAACCCAGCACGGGTGCCGACGGAACCGAACTCCGGGACGTTGGTCGTCCCATTGGGATCGGCCGCCTCCGAACGGAGCGGATCCGTCCAGCCGACGACGTCGAGCGCCGCCGCGAACAGTTCGGGGTGGCGCGTGATCGCGCCGCCGACCATGATCCCGCCCGCGCTCGTCCCCTCGATCGCCAAGTGCGCGGGCCCGGTATATTTGTGGGCGATAAGATAGCGCGCCGCACCGATCGCGTCGTCGAAGGTACGATACTTGAGCGCATCTTTGCCCGCGACGTACCAGTCTTCTCCGTATTCGCCGCCGCCGCGCACGTGCGAAACCGCATAGATGCCGCCTTGATCGAGCCACGCGAGTTGCGTCCGCAAAAAGTAGGGATCGATATCGATCCCGTAGGCGCCGTAGGCTTCGAGGTAGGCCGGGTTGGCCCCGTCGAGTTTGGTACCGCGCCGCATGACGATCGAGAGCGGGACGAGCGTCCCGTCTTCGCTGCGCGACTGGACTTCGAGCGACGTGTAGCGCGACGTATCGATCTTCGGCAGTTTGACGATCCCGGTGTCGGCGAGCTTGCCGTCGGCATCGAGCGAGTACACCTGCAGTGGTTTGGTCCACGAGACGAGGCCCGCGAGCGCCCCCGGGACGCGCGGATCGGTCGCGAACTCCTGGATCGTCCCGGCGAAGGGAAGTTTCACATCCGAGACGGCGCCGGCCGCACCGCCGGGCGCGAACGAAAGCCGGCGCAGATTCGCGAGGCCGCCGACGATTCCGCGCACGTAGAGGCCGTCTTGGGCGACGGCGATCTGTTGGATGACGGTCGTACCGGTCGCCACGATCGTCGTCGCATCGGAAGCGGTCTTGGTCGCATCGCCGAGATCGAGGGCCGTGACCTTGTAGCGCGACGCGTTCTTGTGCGATTGCAGATACATCGTCGAGCCGTTGAGGTCAAACCCGGTGACCCCGTCGTTGACGTCGACGATTTTGCGCCAGGCAATCGGACCGCCCGTCGCGAGCGCGTTCGCAGGTGCGACGTAGAGCGTTTGCTCGTTTTGCACGCCGTGCGCGATGCCGCCGATCGCATACGGCGAAGCCGGCGAAACGACGATGTACGGTTGATCGGTTGGGACGAACGGGACGTTCGGATCGATGCCGATCCCAAAGAGCGCGGCGTCGGGCGTCGTCGCGCCGAGCGTGTGACGATAGGCGATGGAACGCAGCTCGCGGTCGTTTTGGGATTCCCCGGGCCGCAGGAGCGGCATTTGATTGTAGAAGAACGTCTTGCTGTCGCTCGACCAGGCGGTCGCCCCGAACCACGTCCTTGGAACATCTTCGGGAAGCAACGAACCCGAGGCGACGTCGACCACCCGCGTGTGCGTTTCGGCCTCAGCGCCGCCTGGAACGATCCCCACGGCGACGGATGCGCCGTCGGGCGAAGGCAGCACCGTTGAAATCGACAGATGCGCTTTCGAGCCGGCGCTCTTACCCAGTGCATCGGGATCGAGCAAGAGCCGCGGCGGCTTCCCGGGATCGAGAACCATCAGACGCGCGTCGTTCGCCCGCGGCGGCCGCTCTAAGTAAAAGATGCGCGTACCGGCCCGGGAGATACTCGAAACGGAGGCGCCGGCAGCGGAGAGGCGCGCGACGTCGGCGCGAATCTTCTCGCGGCCCGGGCCGAGCCGCGCGAGGACGGCGTTCGTGTAGTCGGCCTGCTGCCGAAAAAACGTTTTGACCGCCGGATCGTTCAGGCGTTCGAGATACTGGTACGGATCGACGACGCGATGCCCGAAATAGGTGTTGACGACCGGTTTCACCGGCGCCGCCGGCGGCGGCATAGGCCACGACACGATCGCCGCAATCGTTATCGCTACCGTAAGTCCTCGGAACAATGCTATCGGCCTCCAGGGGAATTCGGAGAGGGTGAGATTCGAACTCACGGAACCCGTAAAGGTTCAGCGGTTTTCAAGACCGCCGCCTTAAACCACTCGGCCACCTCTCCACGCACCGCAAGCGTAGATTTCATGCGGGTTTCCCCGCACTACACCCCGGGCAAAGTACGTTACCAAGGGTGATTTGGT
>DHWK01000102.1:8182-8489 GCA_002413145.1 bacterium UBP12_UBA5184 | reverse complement strand
TTTCGAAACGTCGAGCGCATTGGCGTTCGGAAGCGCCTGGATCCCGAGACCGACCGCCGCCCGACCGTTGAAATGGAGGTCGGTCGTGTAGCTCTCCGCGCCCAACTCAACGCGGCCGACGTCGCGCATGCGGACCAAGCCGCCGTCGGGCGTCGCGCGCAGGACCAGGTTCTCGAAATCCTGCGGCGTCGAGAGTCGCCCGATGGCGCGGACGCTCATCTCGTAGGGCTGCGAACCGCTCGTCGGCGGGTGGCCGATCCCACCGGCGGCGACTTGGACGTTCTGCTCGGAGAGCGCGTTGACGACG
>DHWK01000102.1:7729-7993 GCA_002413145.1 bacterium UBP12_UBA5184 | reverse complement strand
GCTCGGAGAGCGCGTTGACGACGTCCTGCGCGTCGAGATTGTTGTCGGCGAGGCGTTTTGGGTCGACCCATAGGCGCATCGCGTACTTGCGCTCGCCGAAGATGATGACGTCGCTGACGCCGACGACGCGTTTGAGTTCGTCGCGGATATGCAGCGCGGCATAGTTTGAGAGGAAAAGCGCACTGGTGGTTGGATCGTGCGACGAAAAACCCATCGCCATCACGAAGGTTCCCGCGTTCTTTCCGACCGTGACGCCGGTGAGCG
>DHWK01000102.1:0-7655 GCA_002413145.1 bacterium UBP12_UBA5184 | reverse complement strand
CGGCAAGCGCGCGATCGCCGTCTGCACCGCGTTTTGGACGTCGTTGGTCGCCGCGTCGAGCGCACGTTCGAGGTTGAACGTCACCGTGATCGTGCTCGAGCCGTCGTTGCTCGACTGGGACGACATGTAGCGCAGCCCTTGGACGCCGTTGATGGCCTCTTCGAGCGGGATCGTGACCGAATCTTCGACCGTCTGGGCACTGGCGCCGAGGTACGAAGCGCGGACCGTTACGACCGGCGGCGCGACCTTCGGAAACTGTGCGACCGGCAAAATCGGGATACAAATAAGGCCGGCGATGACGATGATGATCGAGCAGACGGCGGCGAAAATCGGACGGCGTAAGAAGAAATCGATCACGGTTTTATCTTGAGCTCGCGAAGCTTAGGGAGCGCGGACTCGGCCAATCGATCCGACCACTCGCCCCGCCACGTTCCGAACGTCCGTTCGCGCGAAAGGTGCGAGCGCCGCGAGTTCGTCCGGCTCGAGCGCGTGCAGTCCTTCCAATAAGGCAACCGCGGCGGGCGGGGTTGCACGCCGGTTGCCGTCGACGACTTTCAGCGCGAGCCCAACGCCCTCGCGCACGAGCGCGTCACCGTGGACGCCTTCGGCGCCGGCCTTACATACGATCCGACCGCGCGTCGCGGCGATGAGCGCCGAGTCGAAGCGTCCCGTCCCGCCGACATAGGCCGGCTGCGCGGCCATCGCGCGACGGATGCGCTCGAATGCCGCAGCGTCGCCGGGCGCGAGGCCCTCAAGGGTCGCGAGACGTGCGAAGGCCAGCGCCGCACGACGCAGCGGGATCGCGTACGCGGGGATCCCGCAGCCGTCGATGCCCTGCGGCCAGCTCGCGGCGTCGTCGCCGCTCGCGCGCGCGCAGAAATCGAGGATGCGGCGCATCGCCGGATTGGCGCTCTCCAAATAGGTCGCGTGATCGACGCCGAGGTGCCGGCACATCGCGAGGATTCCGGCGTGTTTGCCGGAGCAATTGTTGTGGATTGCCGTCGGCGCCCGTCCGCTCGCGGCCAGTTCGGCCGCCGCGGGTTCGTAGGCGGGCGGATGCGCGCCGCAGCGCAGATCCACTTCGTCCAGTCCGATCTTCTGCAAGATGCCGCGCACCGTCTCGACGTGAAATCGTTCGCCGTTGTGTGAAGCGCAGATGACGGCGAGTTCCCGGTCGTCGAACTCGTAGCGCGCCGCCGCACCCGAGGCGACGATCGCCGCGCCGATGAACGGCTTCGCCGAGGAGCGCAAAAAAACGGGCTTGTCGACATCGCCGAGCACGAGCAGCTCGCGGCCGCGCGCGTCGACCGCGCAGGCCGCAACCGCGTGAACCGATTCGACTGCCGCGCCTCGCGTGACGGCGATTAGCAGTTCATTTCTCCGGACCTTCGATCACCTCGACGAAGCGCGCAGGATCGATCCATTTCGCAAACGCCGCCCGGACGCGCTCGGCGGAGAGGGCCAAGATGCGCTTCGTGCGACGCGTCGGTTCGTCGAGCGGCAAGTCCGCCGTCGAGCGTCCTGCGAGTCCGTCGGCGATCGCCGAGACGCTGTCTTCTGAGAGCGAGAGGTCGCGGACTAGGGTCGTCTTGGCTTGACGCATCTCGCCGGCGCTGGGCGGCTTCGCCCCGATGTCGTGCAGGTCGCGATCGACGATCGCGCGCGCCTTCGAGACTTTCTCGAGATCGCTTCCGAAATCGACGGCGTACGAGGAGCGGGTCTTCCCGGCACTGACGCCCGCCCCAATCGAGTAGACCAGCCCGTTCTCCTTGCGCAGATCGCGCGAGAAGCGCGTCGCATAGAACGCGCCGCCGAGGATCGAGTTACCCAGAAGGAGCGCATCGTAGTCGGGATCGGCGCGCCGGACGCCGATCGTCTCGACGAGCGTCACGGACGCCTGCTTGCGGCCCGGCGCGGTAACCGTCGCCCTCGAGGGCTTGTTGAGCGGCACCGGCGGCAGATCGGTTTGCGGCTTCGGCCCCTGGGCCTTCCAGGCGCCGAACCACTTCTCGACGCTGGCGCGCGCCGCTTGCGGGGTAACGTCGCCGGCGACCACGATCGTCGTGACGTCGGGGCGGAACACGCTTGCGTGATACGCCTTGACGTCGTCGAGGTTCAACGCCAGGACGCTTTCCGGCGTCGTCTCGCGCAGCGCCGGATCGCCCTTGGGATAGAGTGCCTTCGCTCGCGCGCGCTCTACCAGATAGTCGGGTGAGGTCAGCGTGCCTTTCAGCGTGGCTGCTTCTTGAGTCTGCACGACCGTGAAGTATTGCGGAGGCAGCGCCGGATGGAGCAGATCGTCGGCGAGCAGCTGCATCCCGCGGTCGAAGTTCTGCGACGGCACCGAGAGGCTGAACGCCGTCCCCGCCCCGAGATCGGCGGCGATGTCGTCGAGCTGCTTCTGAAATGCGAGCCGGTCGTAGGTCGTCGTGCCGTATCCGAAGAGCGAGGCGAGGATGTCGCCGACGCCGTCTTTACCGGGCGGGGTCTGGAGTGCCGGATTGTTCCGGATCGAGCCGCGCACCGTCACCGTCGGACTGATCGAAAATGGTTGGACGATCAAGCGGATGCCGTTGGGCAACGTGCTATCGGCCGGCCTCAGATTCGAGGCCTGAACCGACGGCGGCGAACTCAAGCGGCGAGCCCAGAGCGGCAACGCGACCGGCTTGTTCTCCTTTGGTGAGAAGACGTCTTTGACCCCAATCGAGCCGCCGTTCGACGGTACCGCACCCGGTTTCGGCGTCAAGATCCCGACGACGGCCCGCTGGCGCGGAAAATATTCGCGGACGATCCGATTGACGTCGTCGACGCTGACCTTTTGGTATTGCGCGACGGCGTCGTCGGGCGAGTTCAAGCCGTTGACCGCGATCGCTTCCGCCCAATCCGACGCGAGCCCGTCGATCGAGTTCCGCGAGAAGAGTAACTGCGCGATCTCGCGCCGCTTCGCCGCCTCGACGAGTTCGGCCGGGACGCCGTCTTTGATGTAGCCGCCCAGAACGTCGTCGACCATCTTCAGCGCCGCGCCGGCGTCGGCGCCGGGGGCGGTGGCGACGTAGGCGAACGCGAGGCTGCCCGCCGGAGCCGGTTGAAATTGGGCGCCGGCGGCGAGCACTTTGCCTTCGGCGGCAAGCGCGTACAGGTTGGCGCGCTGACTGCTCAAGACGTCGAGCGCGACGTTGGTCGTGGCGAAATCGGGACTGAGCGAGCCCGGCAGACGATAGGTCAGGATCGCGAACGGCACCGGAAAGTCGCTGGTGTCGTTGATGACTTCCTTGTTGTCGATCGGGCCGGGCACGATCGCCGGATGCTTCGGTACGGCGCGACGCGGGATCGAGCCGAAGATCGCCTTCACCTCGGCCAGCGTCCGGGCCGGATCGACGTTGCCTGCGATAACCATGATCGCGTTGTTCGGTGCGTACCACTTCTTGTAGAACGCCCTGAGCATCGCGCCGGTCGTCCGTTCGAACGAGGGTCGCGTGCCGAGCGCGTCGTGATCGTACGCCGTCCCGGCGAACAGCGCCGCACGCGCTTTTTCGTAGTAGCGGTAGAACGCGTTGGAGAGATCGCCGGAGACCTCTTGCTCGATCGCGCCGCGTTCCTGCGCCCATTCGCTCTGCAAATCGAGCGCGTCCTGCATCCGGGCCGCCTCGACGCGCAACGCGATGTCGAGATAATCGGCCGGCGTCGTGATCAAGTACTGCGTCACCGAGTCCTGCGTGTCCGCGTTGAAGTCGCCACCCAAGAGCGCGGTGATCGTCGCGATCTGATTCGCGTTCAGCTCCTTGGTCGAGCGGGCCGCGACCATGTGTTCTTCGGCATGCGCCATCCCCGGGAAGCCCGGCGGCGTGTCTTGCGCGCCGACGAGATAGTTCACCGTCTCCGTGACGACCGGAGCCAGCGGGTCGCGCACGATGACTACGCGCAGGCCGTTAGCGAGCGTGGCGCGCAAAACTTCCTGCGCCGGAGCCGCCGAAAGCCCAGGCGCGAGCGAGGCCAGCAGCGCTAGGGCGATGAGCGACGCCCAAAGACGCCGGATTCGAGCGTACACGTAGCCTCCAAATTCAAAGCGGGACCGACAAAATGAAGCTCGCGCAGTTTCCACATGGGCTCGCAAGGTCCGGCCCGCCCTGGTCGGGGGGCAGATTCGAGGAAGCAACCGATCGCTTAGACAAAACGCGGCCGCCAGGCGTTTGCTGGGAACGTCAGTGGATATTCCACGACCAGACCGGAGCATCCGCATGTACAGAATTCCTCGCTTCTTCCTCGCAACCACGTTCGGCGCCGCCGCCGCCGCCGCGGCGATGATCTTCGGCGCGACTACTCCCTCTGCCGGTGGTTCGGATGGCCTTTTCGGCAGCGCCGCACGGCCTGCTTTGGCCGATCAAGCCGGTCGGTGCAACCAGGAAGCCGTCAAACAATCGCTTGAGGCGCAAAAACGTCAGATCGATCTGCGGAAGCACGATATCGACGAGCAATACCGCGGCCCGGGCAACGAACAATATCGAGAGCAGCTGAAACAACAACTCGAGGCGCAAAAGCGTGATATCGATGCGCAAAAGCGCGCCCTCGATCGTCAAAAGCACGATTGCGAAACGCGCTATCACTCTCATTCGGCTCCGCTTCATCCGGGTCACCAGAACGGCTACGGCAACACCGTCAACGGGGTCGTCACGAGTGTTAACGGGAACCTCGCGCAAGTTCGCCAGGACAACGGCGGCACGGTCGCGGTGAACACGAACGGCACACCGTTAAACGTCGGACAACATTACAATCTCAATGGGTGCTATCAGGGATCTGTTTTCGTCCTCGGTTGCGCAAGTAGCGGAAACTATCCCGGCGGCTACAGCCAGCAAATCAGCGGCACGATTCTTTCGTCCAGCGGCGATACGCTCACCCTTGTGGGATTGCCGCCGGTGCAGATCGACATTAGCCAGGCGCGCGCGCGTGGAGCGATCTCAGGCTCATTGACTCCGCTGCGACACATCACGGCCTACGGATATAGCCAAAACGGGACGTTCTTCGCAACCCGAATTCAATAGCGGCACCTGAAGCCGCGCGTGAACCCGAGAGCATCGGCCGGCGACGGCCGATGTTTTTGGTCCACGTGCGGGAGCCGGTCGGGAGCAGCCTGCTCGTCGCTTTGAGAGAATAAGCGGCCCCGCACAGAGAATGCCCCGGCCCATGGAAGGCGCGGCATCTCGACTGCTCGGCGGTCGCTACCGGCTCGGGGTTTTAGTTGGCGAAGGAGCCGTCAGCACGGTGTCATGCGCGAAAGACGAGCTGCTGCAACGGACGGTTGCGGTCAAACTCCTCAAACCGGCATACGCGCAAGACGAAGCGTTCGTGGCGCGCTTTTATGCCGAAGCGCGAATGGCTGCTAAGGTCGTTCATCCCAACGTCGTCGCCATTTACGATATCTCGACCGATCGCACATCCCATGCGATCGTCATGGAGTACGTCGAGGGGCCTCCGCTCAGCAAACGGCTGGAGAGCGACGGGGAAGTACCCGAAGAGCAACTTCTCGACTATGCCCGGCAGGTAGCTCAAGCCTTGAGCGTCGCGCACGCGCAGGGCATATTGCACCGAGATATCAAACCCGCAAATTTGCTCCTGGCTTCCGACGATGTCTTAAAAGTCGCGGATTTCGGCTTGGCGAAAGCTGCGAGCCCGAACGATTTTACGATAAGTCAGCCCGGCCAAATGATCGGCAGCGTCCACTATTTTTCCCCGGAGCAAGCGCAAGGCAAGGCGCTCACGCCGGCCTCAGATTTGTACAGTCTTGGGATCGTGATATATCAGCTCGCGAGCGGCGACGTCCCGTTCAACGGCGACTCGGCGATCTCGGTCGCTCTCGCCCAAGTGCAGCAGCCTACGCCCTCGCTCACAAAATTGCGAACTTTCATGAGCCCGGGCCTGGCTGCGGTCGTACATCGCCTGCTGCAGAAAGATCCAGCGCGCCGCTACGCGTCGGCAACCGACCTCGACGCGGCCCTCGCCGAATTACAACCCGCGACCGCGCCGGCCTATCGCTTGGATGCGCCGACAATTATTAGTCCCGCGGCGCTGCCCTCTCAACCGCCGCTGCTCGCGCAGGTCGCGCCCGTCTTCGAAGACGCATCGAAAACCATTGCCGCGGGAGCCGGCAGTTTTTTCCAATGGGCGCGTCGACGTTCGCGCACCCACGTGGAACCGGCGCTAAAGCGAAGTCTCACGAGTCTTTCGGAACGTGCGCGAGCCGTCCGGATCTCGCTGCCCGCGATCCTCTGGTCGGTGCTTGCGCTGCTTGTTTTGGGAGCGCTGATCTCGTCCTCGTTCGGGAAGAGCGTTAGCGTGCCCGACCTTCGCAACAAACCGCTCGCAATTGCGCGCCGAGAGCTCGAGGCTGCAGGTCTCGTTCCAAATGTCACACTGCGTCCGAACGACAGGCTGCGCGACGGCTACGTGATTGCACAGAAGCCCGCTCCGCGCGCGTTGCTTCGCAAGGGAAAGCAGGTCGAATTGACCGTCAGTGCCGGCTTGCCGCTGGTTTCGATTCCGAATTTGGTCGGACACAGTTTGGCCTTTGCAGCTAGGACGCTGGCTGCGCTGAAGTTACGCACGAGTTATGCCGCGAGAATCTCCCAAACGGAGCCAAATACGGTCATCGAGCAGATCCCGGCTCCCGGAACGCGGGTGCGACAGCGCAGCACGGCTCTGATCATCATCTCCGCGGGGCCGCAGCCGCGCGTGATCTATTCCGACGGCGAAGAGTGAGCCGTACCGGAGTTAGGTGAGGGCCGCCTCGACGACGTTGGTCTCTTGTTCGGCGAAGACGGGGTTGGAGAGGTAGCGTTCGCCCGTGTCGCAACCGAACGTGACGATCGTCTTCCCCGCGAACTGCGGCCGCGCCGCGACCTGCAACGCCGCCCAGATGTTCGCGCCCGCGGAGATGCCGACCAGCATCCCCTCCTCGCGCGCGGCGCGGCGCGTCATCGCGATCGCGTCTTCGTTGGTGACGCGGATGACCTCGTCGTAGACTTTCGTGTTCAAAATGGCGGGCACGAAACCGGCGCCGGTACCTTGAATTTTGTGCGGCCCGGGCTTGCCGCCGGAAAGCACCGGCGAGGCGTCGGGTTCGACGGCGACGACGTGAAACGCCGGTTTGCGCGACTTGATGACCTCGCCGACGCCGGTGATCGTCCCGCCGGTACCGATCGCCGAAACGAGTCCGTCGACGTTGCCGTCGGTATCGCGCCAAATCTCTTCGGCCGTCGTGCGCCGATGGATCTCCGGATTCGCCTGATTCTCGAACTGCTGTGGCATAAAATACTTCGCGGGCTCGCCGGCGTGGATCTCCTGCGCCTTGCGGATCGCGCCGGGCATCCCTTCGGCTCCCGGCGTCAGCACGAGTTGCGCGCCGTACGCCTTCAAGAGATTGCGCCGCTCGAGCGTCATCGTATCGGGCATCGTCAAGATGATCGGATAACCTTTCGCCGCCGCGACGAACGCCAGCGCGATCCCGGTGTTGCCGCTGGTCGGCTCGACGATCAGCGAGCCGCCCCGCTCGATTTGACCCTCGGCCTCGGCCGCGTCGATCATCGCCACACCGATGCGGTCCTTGACCGACCCGCCGGGGTTGAACCACTCGGCCTTGGCGCTGTCTCTTATACACATCT
>DHWK01000011.1:2853-3184 GCA_002413145.1 bacterium UBP12_UBA5184 | reverse complement strand
CTCGGCGTCCTCGGAGCGCTGGCCGTCGGCTCCATGTTCTGCGCAGGGATGCTCACGACCGATACGCTCGACTCGGTGCTGGTTCACCGGCTCGTCGCGTACCGCAACGGACAACTTCCAAACGTCATGCGCATTTGGATTTGGTCCGTCACCATCTTCGCCGTAGCGGTTGCGGCGTACGAGCTCTTCCAAGTGCTCGGTTGGACACCGCCCGTCCCGGATCTCTCGGTCAGCGTCGCGCTCGTCAGCGCGTTGCTCGTCGTGTTCGTCTGGGTTTTCTTCGCGACTCGGCAGACCCGCCCGGTCGATCAAATGGAGACACCATGAACCC
>DHWK01000011.1:1166-2786 GCA_002413145.1 bacterium UBP12_UBA5184 | reverse complement strand
CCTTACTCGACTCCTTAGCGGTGCGGCCGTCGTCGGAACGCTGGCGGCCGCGCTCGCACTCTACGTCAACCATCCGGTCCGCAGTTCGGACCACCAAGACTCGCCCGCGACGATCGCGCGTCCGGGCGCCGATATCACCGATCCCTACATCTTCCCCGCACCCAACGATCCGTCGCACACCAAGGTCGACGTCGTGATGAACGTTCACCCGCTCATCCCGTCCGGCCAAGGAGCGACGACCTACTTCGATCCGGGCGTCCTCTATCAGATGAAGTTCGACAACGTTACGCCGAACGGGACCTCCGGAACGCCGAAGGAGAATCTGGTCATCCAGTTCGTCTTCGGAGCGCCCGGACCGAACCAGCAAGTCTTCGTCTACGGGCCGGGGGCACCGGCGACGACGGGATCCGTCAACACGCTGCTATCCGCCCAGACCGGCACCGGAACGATCAACACGCCGTTCACCGCGGGCAGCATGACCGTTTATGCGGGCGCCCGCGAAGATTCGTTCTTCTTCGATCTCGCGCAGTTTCTCAAGATTCTGCCGGACCGCAACGGCGGCAGCGGTGCGGCGAGTTGCTTGCCGACAAAACTCGGCGGCAACGGCACCTGTAATCAGGGCTTCAACAAGGCCGGCGTCGCGACCGACACGCTCAAGGGCTTCAACGTCCTCTCGCTGGTCGTCGAGATGCCGCGTTCGGCGCTGCAAGGCAGCAGCGGTTCGAAGATCGCGTTTTGGACCACCACCAGCACCGTCGGCGGAAATTAGGAGTTATCATGAACAAAGTTATTCACATCTGCTTCGCGTTCGTCGTCCTTGCGGCGCTGGGCGCCTGCACGACCACCGGCAGCGCCCCGCTGCTGGCGCTCACCCAATACACCCAGCTCGATCGGCTCAACCGGCCGGCCGTCAACGAAGTCCTCGCGACGTTCGCGCGGCACGACGTCAATAATCGCGACAATCCGGCCGACGACGCGACGAATCTCAAGACCGACATCGGGACCTTCATGACCAGCGTCGCCGGCCGCAGCGCCGCGACGACGGCGATCGCGCAGGCCGTCCTCGTCCCCGACGTTCAGATCGCGGATCTCTCGGGGACCAGCAGCGACTGCATCGGCACGGCGCCCGGAACGTGCAACAACTACCTCGGGGTCGAAACCGGCGGCGCGACCCAGGCGCCGGCCGGGCTCAAGCCCTTCGGTGGGCGGGCGTTGACCGACGAAGTCGTCGATATCTCCCTCGGAGCTATCTTCGGAAATACGTTTGCGGCCTTGGGCCTCGCGCCCGACGATACCAACGAACAGGACGGCCGCGTCGATGCGACCTACCCGTCGTATGCAGGCTGCGCGGGCGCCGGCTGCCGGCCCGTGCTGACCAGCGACGGTGTCGCGTGGAACACCGCACCGAAGCACTTCACGACGGCGTTCCCGTATTTGGGAGCGCCGCAATAAACCTCAGAACGACGGTTCTGCTCGCGGCGAGCGCCCTGGTGGCGCTCGCCGCGTGGCCCATTCTCGGATCGGGCAGCCGCGCGAACGCGGCTCGGCCGGCTAAGGCGGCCGTCTTGCCCGACTATCTGTATCGCGACAAGACGATTACATTCTACGAAGCGCGGGGTC
>DHWK01000011.1:0-1080 GCA_002413145.1 bacterium UBP12_UBA5184 | reverse complement strand
CCGTCTCGTGGGCTCGGAGATGTGTATAAGAGACAGTGATCTTCCCGTCGGCCATCTCGCTCGTCGTCGCCGGCTTCGCGCTGCGCGATCGTCCCGACGATGCGAACGCGAGCGGTCAGCTCGCCTCGACCGAGATGGAACTCGGTCGCTACCGAGAGGCCGGCGCGACGATCCGGCGGGCCGTTGCGAAGTATCGGGGCGACCCCGGCCTGCTCGCGGTGCTCGCGCGCTACGACGAACTGACCGGTCGTCTCAAAGAAGCCAGAACCTACCTCGCGCGCGGCGCCGAGAGCACCGATAGCGTGATCGATAACTCCGCCCAGAGCCGCGCCTGGTTCCACTATCGCGAAGGTGAGACAGCATTTTCGGCGGGCTCGGTCGACGAGGCGAAACGCGCCGAACGCGACGCCCTGGCGATCTTTCCGAGCTTCGCGCCGGCGTACAATTCGCTAGCGCGGTTTTGCTGGGCGACGAAAGATTGGCCCTGTGCGCTCGACGCCGCGGCGAAGGGCGCCGGCATCGTGCCGCTTCCCGAGACGCTGGGCTATGAAGCCGATGCCCAGCGCGCCCTCGGCGACGTTGCGGGCGCCCGCCGAACCGACGATCTGATCGTCGCGATCGAGCGCATCGGCAACGCCTATCGCGTCAGCGATCGATTGCTCGCGGTCTACTATTCCGAGCACGGCATCCGGCTCGACGACGCGCTGCGCATCGCGCGGCGCGAGACGACGGTTCGCGGAGACGAGATCTACGCGCAGGACACGCTCGCCTGGGCGGCCGCGATGGACGGCCATTGGGATGAAGCCCGCAAGGCCGCGCGCCTCGCCGTGCGCTTCAACACCGAGGATCCGCGCCTGCAGTACCACGCCGGGATCATCGCTCTCCATTTCGGCGATCGGCTCGAAGCGGCGCGTCGCTTGTCGCGTGCCCTCGAATTGAATCCGCACTTCCATCCGATCTACGCCGACGACGCAAAGGTGCGGCTCGCGAGTGCGGGCATGCCTACGTCATAAGTTTGCGGCCGCGCAGCCGCTCGGTGGCGAAGTCGGAAAGCATAACGACTGTCTCTTATACACATCT
>DHWK01000007.1 GCA_002413145.1 bacterium UBP12_UBA5184 | reverse complement strand
CGCACCGAGGGCATCGCCTTCGCGGGCGGCGCAACGTTCAGCAGCGAGGAGGGATATTTCGCCGCGAAAGTGATGCGCGGCCTCGGCCTCATCTATTTGGAGCAGCAGGCCAGGGTTTGACACGGTCCCACGGTCGTCAGTTTGGCGGCCACCTTCGGACGCGGCGCGATGACCAACCACTGGCGCGACATCAAGAACGCCGATCTCATCCTGATCAACGGCGCGAATCCGGCTGAAGCGCACCCGGTCGGTTTTCAGTGGTTCATGCGCGCCAAGCTCGATCCGGCCAGGGGTCCGGGCAAGGGCGGCGGGGCCCAGATGATCCACGCCGATCCGCGCTTCTCGCGGACCTCGGCGGTCTCCGACATGTACGTGCGAATCCGCACCGGGACCGACGTCGCCTATTTCGGCGGTCTGATGAACTACGTGCTGCAGAACAATCTGCAGCATGCCGACTACGTGACGCATTACACGAACGCGTCCTTCATCGTCACCAAGGACTACTCGTTCAACGACGGGCTGTTCTCGAGCTACGATCCCAAGACGCGCACTTATCAGAATCCGAAGACCCATGCCGGGTACGGCGCTACGTCGTCGCCCGGCGTCGCGTCGTGGGCTTACGAGCTGGACGGCGACGGCTTCGCCAAGCGCGACAATTCCCTCAAGGATCCACGCTGCGTCTTTCAGCTCCTGAAGAAGCATTACTCGCGCTACACACCGGAGATGGTCCAGACGATCACCGGCATCCCGAAAGAAGACTTCCTGAAGATCGCTCGACTGGTCGGCGAGATGGGCCGGCCCGACAAGGTCATGACGATCGTTTATGCGGTCGGACTGACTCAGCATACGACGGGCTCGCAGCTCATCCGCAGCGCGGCGCTCTTGCAATTGCTGCTCGGCAACATGGGGCGTCCGGGCGGTGGCATGAACGCCGAACGCGGGCACGCCAACATCCAAGGAAATACTGATAACGCGATCTCGTGGGAGATCCTTCCCGGCTACCTCAAGATTCCTCAGCCGGGCCAGAAGTCGATCGACGAGTACGTCAAGGCCAGCGCGTCCAAGAAACTCGATCCGAACTCGTGGAACTTCTTTGGGACCAACTACAAGAAGTTCATGGTGAGCATCCTCAAGACGTGGTACGGCGCTTCGGCGACGGCGGCGAATGACTTTGCCTTCAACTGGATACCCAAACCTGGCGGCAACTCGTCTTGGCTCACGATCTACGACCAAGCGTTGAAGAAAAAGATGGAAGGGGTCATCCTCTCGGGGATGAGCGCGACCAGCATCGGTCCGGACTCCAACCAAGTGATGCAAGCGCTTTCCAACCTCAAGTGGCTGGTGGTCATGGATCCGTTCCCGACGACAAGTTCCGAATTTTGGCACGGCCCCGGCATGACGCCGGCGAGCGTGCAAACCGAAGTCTTCTTGGTTCCCAGCACGCACTGGATCGAAAAGGACGGCTCTTTCGTCAACAGTGGCCGTTGGATGCAAATGAAGGACGGGGTGCCCCCGCCGCAAGGCGAGGCGCGCCACGATCACTGGGTCTTGGCCGAACTGCTCTATCGCGTCAAGGCGCTCTACGCGAAGGAAGGCGGCAAGTTCTCCGATCCGATCATGCACCTGACGACGGATTACGCGGATCCGCGCAAGCCGACCCTCGACGAGCTGGCACGCGAGGTCAACGGCAAGGACCTCAAGACCGGCAAGCAGATGGAAACGTTCGCCAAGTTGCGAGACGACGGAACGACGACCGCCGGGGATTGGATCTACACCGGCAGTTACACCCCGAAGGGCAACCTTTCCAAGCGCCGCAACGGCGTGCAGGACCTCAAGAAAAACGATCCGACCGGCATGGGATTCTACCCGCAATGGGCGTGGAGTTGGCCGCTCAACCGCCGCGTGATGTACAATCGCGCTTCCGCGGACCTCAACGGGAAACCATGGGATCCCAAACGCCCGGGAATCGCGTGGAACGGCAGCAAGTGGGTAGGCGACGTTCCGGACTACCCGCCGAAGATGAGCCCGACCGATCCCAAAGCGTGGTTGCCGTTTATCATGAACGGCGAAGGCGTCGGGCGTATCTTCTCCAACACGATGGCCGACGGTCCAATCCCCGAACACTACGAGCCGGTCGAGTCGCCGGTGCAAAATGCGCTGCATCCGGCGAACTCGGCGTCACCCGCCGCATTTCTTTACGACAAGGCCGCGAAACGGGAGAACCGTTTCGGGACGCCGGACGAATACCCGATCATTGCGACGACGTATCGCCTTACCGAGCACGAGCATTACCTCACGCAGCAAATTCCGCATCTCGTGCAACTCCAGCCGGAGGCGTTCGTCGAAATCCCTACCGGTCTTGCACAAGAGAAAGGCATCAAGCACGGAGACATGGTGCGCGTCCACTCGAAGCGCGGCGAGATGCGCGTTCGTGCGGTTGTAACCAATCGCGTCGGTCAACTCACGCTTGGCGACAAGAAGGTCTGGCAGATCGGCATCCCGATCCACTGGGGCTTCGTCGGCGTCGCCGCCGATTTGCAGCCGGAGAAATCGCAATACTGGCTCGCCAACGTATTGACGCCATTTGTCGGCGACGCCAACGCCCGCACGCCGGAAACCAAAGCCTTCCTCGTTCAAATCGACAAGATGGCCTGATGCCGGTCATGCTCGAGACGGTGAAATGGTCCGAGCGCCGGCGGCGTTCCGCAGAACTTGCCGAGCGCTGGCCCTTTGCCGCCGAGGTGATGGCCTTCTATTCCAGCCTGCTCGACGTCCAGGAGACGGTCTTCAACGAAACCCGCGAGCGCCGCCCGGAGGCGCGCGACGTCGCGGGCTTCGCGGCGGAGTTCGCCGTCCCGCGCGTCATCGAAGCGAGCATCGATCGCGGGCCCGAGCGCCTTGGCGCCGCGCTGATCGAGCGTTTTCACGAAGCCGACATCGAGGAGGTCATCGCGCGCTGGCTCGGTGAGGGTGAGATCTCGAGCGTCGAACGCTATCTTGCGCGCGCGGCGGCGGGCCCAATACTCGAAGCCCTCGATCAAGCAGCCGTCGGCGCGGCGACGGCGGGGCCGCGTGACGAACGCCGCTGTCCGGCCTGCGGCGGACTCCCGCAGTTCGGTTACTTCGCGAAGTCGCCGGAAGATCTCGTCACCGCGCACCGCTATCTGGAATGTTCGCGCTGCGCGGCGGCGTGGCCATACACGCGGATGACCTGCGCTTCTTGCGGCGAGGCGGAAACCAAGAATCTCGCGGTCTACAGCGAGCTTGGCTCGCTCGAAGCCGAACTCTCGGGCGGGACGGTCAAGCATCTGCCCGGAGCCGGCGAAAGGCCCCCAGTCGTCGCCCAACTCCCGCAGATCCGCATCGATTGCTGCACCACCTGCCGAAAGTACTTGCTCACGATCGATCTCTCGCGCGACGGCCGGGCCGTGCCGCTCGTCGACGAACTCGCCGCGCTGCCGCTCGACCTCTACGCCAAGGACCTGGGGATGACCAAAATCACGCCCAACCTGATGGGGTTTTAAGCCATGCCTGAACCAGTCGGATTCTTTACGGATTCCAGCGTCTGCATCGGGTGCAAAGCCTGCGAGGTCGCATGTAAAGAGTGGAACCAGCTCGAGGGCAACACTCCCAGTTGGGGCGACGGCTTCGACAACACCAAGAAGCTCGACGCGGAGAATTGGCGCCACGTCAAGTTCATCGATCGGGTGCCCGAAGGTGAGACGCTTAGCCCAAACGGCGCCGCCTGGCTGATGATGTCGGACGTTTGCAAGCATTGTCAGAATGCGGCTTGCATGGAGGTCTGCCCGACGAACGCGATCGTTCGCACCGAGTACGATACCGTCTACATCCAACCCGCCGTCTGCAACGGCTGCCGCGATTGTATTTCGGCCTGCCCGTACGGCGTGATCGGCTTCAGCTCCAAGACCGGCGTCGCGCAGAAGTGCACCCTCTGCTACGACCGGCTCCAGAACAACCTGACGCCGGCCTGCGCCAAAGCATGCCCGACCGAGTCGATCAAGTTCGGCAACATCGACGACCTGCACAACCTCGCCGACGCGAGGCTGGCGGCGCTACAGCAGCAGGGCTACACCAAAGCTCAGCTGTACGGGCGGGACGACAAGGTCTACGGCGGCCTCAACA
>DHWK01000051.1:10353-13064 GCA_002413145.1 bacterium UBP12_UBA5184 | reverse complement strand
ACCGCGACCCCGCTCGTCGGCGGCACGACGGCCGCGTACGCCCAAACCGGGACCCCAACCCTAACCTTTTATTCCGGCCCGAATGAAGACGGGAACGCTTATCGTTTCACGGGCTCGGTCCCCGACCTCAGAAACTATGGGCCGAACGATAGCGTCCGGTCGGTTGTGATCTTAGCGGGGACGTGGCGCATCTGCAGCGACCTCAACTATACCGGTGACTGTACGACCCTCGGGCCGGGCACCTACTCGAACTTCCAAATCTCGCCGAACGCCGGCAACATCGGGTCGATACAACCGGTCGCCGGCGCGGTGAATCGCAATGGAAGCGTCCAGGGCGCAACCGACGTCGGCAACGGCGTCGTGATCCTCTATCGCGACATCAATTACACCGGACCGGGCCTCGCGCTCAACCGCGCGAATCCGGATTTGGGCGGCGCGTATTTCAACGCCGAAGCATCTTCGATCGTCGTTCGTGCCGGCAGATGGAAGTTTTGCACCGAGCCTGAATTCGCCGGGCGCTGCATGGTGCTCGGTCCGGGGCGATACCCGGACATGCGCCTGTTGAACTTCAACGACACGATTACGTCGGTTCGCCCGTACTGAACCTTGAAGCGCGTCCTTACGTGCTCAGCGTTACATTGCCCGTCTTGCCGTCATACACCATTGTAAAGCGCTCTAGAAAGGTGCGCCCGACAAGGGCTCTGTGGTGCTGACCACCCGCCGCTAAATCCACGGCTGCAAACTCACCATAAATAGTGAAGGCTAGGGAGGGGACGTGTATTTGGGCGAGATGCACAGACGCTTGATGTAGACCCCCGATACCGGCGATGGGGCGACGATTGATGAGCGGCAGGTTTAGCGTCGCAGCCAGTTGAGCATCAATGCAACTTTCCGTCGCGCCGGTATCGACTAACGCCCAAATTCCCCTAATCCCAGGAACGGGTACTGCGGTGGCGCTGGGTTTGTAGTTCGGATCGAAACCAATGTCGACATTCAGCGTCGGACCAAACGCAATTAGTTGATCGTGACCTGAAGTACCTTGGTGGTCATCGAATCCGCACCTAGTTTGGGGCATTCGCCGATCTGAACATTACGGAAGCCGGTAAGGTTATCGGAGGCGCTCCAACCTGCCTAATCAGGTATGGTCCTCGGCCAAAAAGGCGAACCGCTTCCTCGGCCGCGCCCTCGAACGTGTCAAAGGGACCGGTCAGTTCCTGATCGTGGAAAACGACCCATTTGCCCAAGCAGCGTTCTTCCAACTCCGCACGTCTTTTCTCGTACATTTCAATTTCACGGTCAAGCGCTGCCATAGGTTTCAATCCCCTTCGTAGTTCTAGGTATCGGTACCCGGCCCCGGAATTCGGCGGGCGCCTTGCACCGAGGGACTACCTTACCCTAAACGCTTTCGACGTATTCTTCGGTAGTCGTCCTTCCGCCAATGAAAACCGCGACTGCCCCCGGGATTTGTGGCGCCGCTACGTTCGCCAAGCGCAAAAAGGGCCTTGGGTTCGACGCGAGTCCCTCGGCCCTCATGCGGCTTGGATCAACCAGCCGAGACGCTTCCTGTAAAGAAGCTACCTAATGGTTGTCGCCGCCATGCTTGCCGTTCCCGTTATCGTTATCGTTCCCGTTGTTGCCATGTCCGTGGTTGCCGTTCCCGTTGTTGCCATGTCCGTTGTTGCCGTTCCCGTTGTTGGCATCGTCGTTATAGCCGCGGCGATGGGGATTCGCGCCATGGGGAGTGTTGTGCCCGTACGCATATGCATGACCCTTGCCGTGCCGATGCGTCTTGTCGAACTTGCCGGTTCGGTTGTAATCGTAGATGTACGAATTCGGATTCGCGTTCGGGTTGTAGTAGGTGTACTGGCCCGTGGGGTAGCGACCGTTCGAATTCGGATAGATCGTCTGGCCGTTCGGCATGACGATGCGGCCGTCGCCGTACACGGTCCCGCCGTTTTGGGTGTAGCCGACGACGGTATTCGCCGGCTGTTGCGTATGAAGAACATTGCCGTAAAGGATCTGCTGACCGATGGATCCGACCGAACTCAGGACGGAGTTGAGCGTCTGAGCTTCTGACGGTTTCGGGAGGGCAGCCAGGCAGAGTATCGAGGCCGCCGTCAGCGTAAGCGTGATTCTTGAAATCGATTTTAACATAAAAAGACCTTTCGTGCGCAAGCGCACTACCGCTTACTTGTACCCATCTTCGCGGCGCTCGAAGCGCTTCTACCGCTTACCAGCGTGACCGAGGTGCCAGCCGTGCGCGAGACACGGGTAGGCCGCCAAACGAACGCTGGTCTTGGGGATCGCGCGTTCGGCGAGTTTCTTGGTCGAAAACGCCGCTTTCGGCGAGCCGGTTTTGTTGTAACACGAGCGCGAACCGCCGCTGCGTCGCCGGGGGCGCGCCGGCATCCTATACTACCCCGGTTCTGCGCGCGGCGCGCGCGCTCTCGATCGCCTGGACCGCACAGAACCAGGTCGCGCCGAAGAGCAAGCCGCCCAGGACGTCGGTCACATTGTGCGCGCCGAGTGCGACGCGCGACCATGCGACGCCGATCCCCCAGCCGACAAATGCCAGCGCGACGACCCTGCGTACGCCGAGCGGGAACGGAGAATTCGCGGCGATGAGTGCCAGGCCGCCGTAGAAAACGACGGCCGTCACCGCGTGTCCGCTCGGATATGAAAAACCGCCCTCGTGGTGCACGAGCCAATGG
>DHWK01000051.1:0-10232 GCA_002413145.1 bacterium UBP12_UBA5184 | reverse complement strand
CGAGCGCGACCGCGCCGCGCTCGACCTCGCGCGCACGACGATCGCCGCGCCGAGTGCCAAGAGCCCGAGGGCGCTCAAAACGGCCCAGTAGCCGGATTGCGTAAGCCACCGGGCCGCCGCGGTCCCGCGACCAAACCACAGCGCCGCCGCCTCGAGGTCGACGGCGAGCGGCGGACGGCCCGCGACGATCGCGCCGAGCGCGGCGAAGAAGGCCAACGCGACCAGCCCGGAGATCGACCAGCGCATCGTCGCGCTCACGGCGTCTTCGGACCGGGCGGCGTCCCCGGGACGAGGACGCGCAGTGCCTTGGGAGCTACCCCGAAGCGCACGGGCGTTCTTCCGAACATCGAGCCGTCGACCGCAACCAACTGGCGCGGGCGCGTGCGTATTTTGATGGACTTCGCCTCGAAAATGTGCGCGTTGGGCATGAGGCTTTGACGATCCGTCAATAAGGCGAGATACGTCTTGACGAGGTCGATGGGGCCCGCGTCGCTCGTTGCGAAGAGTGCGAGTTTGCCGCTCTCGATGGAGGCCCCGGGCGCGACGGGCGAACTTCCGAAATAGCGACCGCTCGCAACGATCACTTGATACGTTTCGAATTCGACGCTGTGGCCGCCGGCTTTGATCTTGCAAGCGAACGGCCGGGCGCGAATGAACGGGACGATGCCCGCGACCAGGTAGGCAAGCTTTCCGATGAGTCCTTTGAGGATCGGGGCGGCATCGCGCGCGACGTCCGACGCGAAACCGAGCGTCGCAAAATTCGCGAAATATTCTCCGTCGATTCTCCCCAAATCGACCCGCGCGACCAGACCGTGCGCGATGGTCTCGACGGCGCGTTCGAGATCCACCCCGACGCCGAGACTTTGCGCGAAACTGTTTCCGGTACCGAGCGGCAGCACGCCGAGGACCGCTTCGCGGCCGGCGAACTCGCCGACGATTTTGGTCAGCGTCCCGTCGCCGCCCGCCACGATGACGACGTCGGGGCGCTTTTCGATCGCGCGCCGCACGGTCTTGCGCAGCTTCTTGTCGCTCGCGACCAAGGACGCTTTACGAACGTCGACGCCGTGTTTGGCGAGCAGCTGGCGCGCGCGCTCGAACTCGCCGGCAGCATTACGGGCGCTCGAATGTGCGACGAGCACGGCAGACCTCACCGTGCTCTCGTTCCACGGCCTCGCGCTGCGTAAACGACGATCGGCGCCTGCTTGCTTGCTCCTAACCCCCCGGGGGGTGCGTCGCAAATCCTCGAGCGGCTAGGCCGAAGGGCTCATTCTGGGGGCGCCCGTTTCTGTCAAGATTCTATTAAACTCTCGTGAGTTTGGCCGAACCCTCGAGCCGAGCAAGCGGGAGTCTTCCACATCCCTCGAACGAGGGTGGTCCGTCACTCGGACGGCCGGACCCGTAAAACTTCCTCGAATTGGTCCTTTAGGAACAAGGTACGGATGCACGAGTCTCGCCTCGCGCAAATCTTAATTAAGCGCAACGGCATTTTGTCATGGCTTCAGACCACGGCGCATTACCCCGTGCGCGCCGTCTGTGGCCCCAGAGGCAGCGGCAAGACGACCGCGCTGCGCCAATATGCCGCACTCTCCGCCGCCGGGACGGTTGCCCACGTGCAAGTCCGGGACGGGACCACCGCCGACGAGCTCGCTGCGCTGGTCGCCTGTACCGGGACGGCGGAAGAGATCGTCCTCGACGACCTCGACCGTGCCACGCCCACCGCCGTCGAAATGTTCTTCGAATCGATCGCGCACGGTGACTCGCGACGTTTCGTGATCCTGGGAAGGTCGCGCGCGCTCTTGCGGGCACAGTCGCTCGTCGCGCGCGGCTCGGCGGCGCTCATCGATCCGCACGCGCTGACCTTCGACGACGAGGAGATCGCCCAGTTGTCGTCCGCGCTCGGCATTGCGCACGACGCCGGAGACATCGCTCAACTCCGTCACGACACCGACGGCTGGGCCGTCGCGGTCGACTGGATCCTGCGCGATGCGGCGCGCGCGGGCCGCCCACTCCGCGGCGCGTTCGAGGAGTGGATTGAGCGCTCCGGTCATCTGCTTTTGGAGTTCGTCGGGTCCTCAGTCGAGGCGATGGCCGAATTCGAAAGCTGCATCCGCGGCGGATGGATGAACGCACAAAACAAGTTAGACCGCCTGGAATCACTAGGCTATCCGATCGTCCGCGCGCGCAGCCTGCTCCGACCCTGCCGAATTCTGATAACGCTGCTCGCTCCTGCGCCGAGCGTGGCAGAGGAAGTGCAGCACGATCCGCTGCTCTCGCTCAAGCTCTTGGGCCGCTTCCGCTGCGAGATCGGCGCCCGTACCGTCGCGTTCCAACGCAGGCGCGATCGCAACATCTTCGCGTTCGTTGCGATGGCCCCCGAAGGGCGCGTCCAGCGTCAGCAGATTCTCGAAGCGTTCTGGCCGGATGTGAACCGAGCGCTCGCGACCCAGGGTCTGCGCACCGCGCTCAGCCGAATCAGGCACGCCTTGGGCCAGGCCGTCGGTGCCGAAGCGGTCGACAGCTATTTCAACTCTGAGAAGCTCGAGATCGGCGTCGATCAGTCGAAGGTCGTCGTCGACGCGCGCCGCTTTATCGATCAGGTCGAGCGCGGGCGGATGGAAGAGGCGTGCGGAACGATGCCGACGGCGATGCACCACTACCACGCCGCCGAGCGGCTCTACGAAAATCGGCTCTTCGCTTCGGAAGCCGTCGAGCAGTGCTTCGTGGCGCAGGTCGAGGAGCTCGAGCAGATGTACGCGACGATGCTCCTGCGGCTCGCGGAACTCTCCGCCCGTAACGCAGAATACGACAACGCCAGAAACTATGCGCGCCGGCTGATCGCGCGCTCCAGCGACGAAGACATGCAGAGCCGCGTCTTCACGTTTCTTGGCCCGAGGGAACGCGTGCCGGCGTGAGCCGAGCGCTCCAGATCTATCACCGGCAGCCTCCCCTCGTCCAACTCGCCGCCGGCGACGTCGCGTGCAAGCTGCGGCTGCATTCGGTCGAGCGCCGTCGCAAGATTGCGACCTACGAGATCGCGCTGGCGAATGGGGCGAACGTAGCGGTCTCCTGCCGCTTCTTCGGAGTCGACTCGGCAGCATGGGAAACCGAACTCGGGGTCCTCGACGTCGCCCCGCACTCACTCGTCCGTTCGCGCTTCAACGTACCGCTCGACAAACGGCACCGAGAGAGCCGGATTTTTGTGAAGCTCCAGGGCGAGCGGGTCGACCTTTTGGCCGAGACGCGGCCGCCTCAGTTGCCGGCGTCGCGTGCGTGGCCTCGCTACGCCGCGATGGTTCTGGCGCTCGTTTGCGCTGCGGGTGGCATCGCGGCCGTCGTCTTCGGACGGCCCGCGGTCATCGCGCTCAGCGCACCGCAGACTGCTTCGCCCGGCGTCGTGACGGTGAGCTACGCACTCTCCGGGCGCGGTGCGGCGACCTACCGGGCCGTCAGTTCGAGCGGCGCGCCGATCGCTTCGGGGACGCTCTCATCCCCGAGCGGCGAGATCGCACTCGTCGTGCCGGCGACCGATGCGGGCCGAAGCGTTCGGTTGGACGTGGCGACGAAAAATTGGCTGGGAAGTGTGAGCCGCACGACGCAGTTCGCCGTCGTCGACGTGCCGCGCGCGCGCATCGTCACCCTCACCGCGCATCGCGACGCGTACGACGGACGGACGAGCGTCCTCGCATCGTACTTCGCCACCGGGCAGAACGGAACGCTGCGGATCAGCGACGCGCGCGGCGCGGTCCTGGGGACGGCGGCGTTCTCACACCTCGGAACGACGCGCGTCTTCGTTTCGGAGGCCGCGGCGACCGAGACGATGTACGCTAGACTCGACGTCGACCGGGCGAGTTCGCACGCGCAGGCGACGGTCGAGATCCCATCGGAGACGCTCGCGCCATCGTCCGTGCCGGCTGCGCCGCTTGCGGATGCGGAGTCCCCGATTCGCCTCCCGGACAGCGGGCCGCCGGCGGCGGCGCACAACGACCCGTTTTCGGTCACGGAGAGGGTCGTAGCGGGGAGTTCGTTCAAGGTTGCGATCAACCACTTCATGCCGCAGATGCACATCGCCTTACAGGATCGCATCGGCTCGACGCTGGATGAGTTCGAGGTGACGCCGGCGACGCGCTACGTCACATTCGAAGCCCCCGCGGCGACGGGGCAGGTCGAGGTCTACTACATCGTTGGCACGTACATGCGCGCCCTCGGGCAGGAATCGTTAATTCGATCGATACGAGTGTTCCCGCACTGACCGTCGGCGGCGCTCAGCGCCGTTTGCGGGTTGCGTTCGGTGCCGGGTTAGCATGGGCGGGGGCGCTGATATCTTTCGGGCTTGCGCTCGTCTACCCGTATTTCCTGAACATGTTCTGGCAGATCCCCGATGGCGCGCAGATCCTGCGCGGCCACCTGCCGACGTCGGTCGACTACGCGCTCACGCCGACGCACCTCGTTTCGCAAGAATGGTTGTACGAAGCCGCGCTCGCCTGGTTCGTGCAGTACGGCGCGTACGGAGGCTTCGTGCTCGTTTGCGCGGTCGCCGCCGGCGCGACGCCGCTCCTCGCGTATGCTGCGATCCGTGCCTTCGGCATCGGTGACGTCGCCGCGGGGATCGCGGCGTTTTTGGTCGTGGGATCGCGCTTCAGCGGGAGCGCGATCCGCTCCGAGACCTTTGCCGTCGACGCGTTCGCCCTCACAATCCTGGTGCTCGCGGGAAGAGCCCGCGTGTGGTGGGTGCTGCCGATCGTCGTGCTCTGGGCCAACGTCCACGCGAGCGTGATCTTGGCGCCCGTCGCCGCACTCGTCTTCGCCGCCGGCGAGGCCGTGGGGAGCGGCCTCGGCAGCGAGCGCACGAAGCGGGCGGCGACGATCGCCGGCCTCGCGGCGCTCGCTACCCTGCTGACGCCGCACGGCATCGGACTCTGGACGTACGCACTTGCGCTAACGTTGGGGGAGAACCCGGTACGCCAACATCTCGACGTCTGGCGTCCTCTTTCGTTCGCCGACGCCGGGACGCTCGCGGCGGTGCTGCCGGGCCTCGTCGTGTTGCTGGTGCTCGGCCTTACCATCCAGCGCCGCAATGCCGCGGAGATCGCGCTCGCGGCGCTCGGTTTCACCCTGGCCGTCATGCACGAGCGCTACGAGACGTTCTTGGTCATCGCTTGGGGACCAGCGCTCGCGCGGTCCCTCGAGCGGATACCGGCCCTGGAGCGATTCTCGGCGCGTCGTCCCAGTGCTGCAGCCGGAGTCGTGCTGGCGCTCATGCCGGTGGCGCTTTACGCCGCGCTACGCGTCCCCGCGGCGTTGCACGCCGACGTCGAGCCGAGTGGTCCGTGGCAAGACGCGGCTGCGATCGCCCGCGAGCATCATCTCCACGGCGCCGCGTACGTCGATTACACGTGGGCGGCGTTCTTGCATTGGCGAGGACTGCCACTGCGCTTCTTGATCGACTCCCACGGCGATCCGTATCCCAAAGACGTCTGGGACGATCATCTCGCCCTCAAGGAGGCGCATCCGAATTGGCGCGAGGTCCTCGAGCGCCGTCACATCGGCGTGGTCATCCTTCCCACCGATGCGCCGCTCAACGCGGCGCTCTCACTCGACCGCGCGTGGCAATTCGTTGAGACCCGAGGCAAGGCGACGGCGTACGTCTTGCGCGGCCGATGATCTTGTGATCGATCCCGCGCGCGGGACCATCGTTGCCGCCCTCTTCGCATTGGCGTTCGCGCTTTCGTTCGCCGTGATGGCGCACAATTCGGTGTTAGACTCGCGCTCGCTCCTCTTCGACTATCACGCCTTCGCCTGTGCGGGAGCGATCGCCGGAACGGGCGACGATCCTTATCGCGCCGAACCGCTGCGGTCGTGCGAGCACCGGCAGGTGGACTTCCGCCGCGATTTGGCCAACCTCGCTGTTCCCGCACCGTTGCCCGGCTACGCGCTCGCGCCGTTCGCGGTCCTCGGCCGGCTTCCGAGCCCGCTCGGCGAGTTGCTGTGGTTGGGACTCTCGCTGATCGGAGCGCTCGTCGCGGGGCTGGCGCTCACGCCTCTCTCACGCTTACCGAAGACGACCGTATGCGCGGCCCTGGCGATCCCGCTCTTTTGGGCGACGATCGTCTTTGGGCAACTCGTCGCCGTTGCGCTCGGGGCGCTCTGCCTGTGCGCTCTGTCCGTCGAGCGCGGAAAATATGCGCTGGCCGGGGCGCTCGCGTGGGTCGCGATGATCCAACCGCACGTCGCGTTACCGGCATGCATCGCGCTCGCGATCTTCGTCCCGCGCACGCGGCCGGCACTCGGCATAGGGGCCGTGGTCGCGGCATTGCTCTCGCTCGCACTGCTCGGCGTCGGCCAAAACATCGAGTATTTCACGAGCGTTTTGGGAGCGCATGCGTCGAGTGAGCTCGCGAACGACGAACAGTACAGCCTCGCATACTATCTACATGTAATGGGCGCGAACGACCGGCTCGCGCTTCTACTGTCCGACGCGGTGTACGTGTTGATGCTCGCGCTCGGGATCCTGGCCGCGCACCGTCTCGTCCAGAGGAGCGCGCCGCGCGCGCTCTACGCGCTCTTGCCGCCAGCTGTTGCGGTGATCGGCGCGCCGTTCGTCCACATCCAGCAGATTACGTTTGCACTGCCGGCGGCGCTTGTGCTGTATGGCCGGGTTTCACCCGGCGCTCGCGTGCTTAGACCGGCAATCGCGGCGCTGGCGATTCCGTGGGGAGCGACTTCCATGCTTACGTGCCTGCCTCTAGTTCCCGTCGCCTTCGGGACGCTGGTCGCCGACTTGTTCCGCGCCCGCCCTATCGTCGCGACCGCCGCCGGCTTGGCAGCGGCCGCATTTATCGTCGAACGCGCCGTGCACTACATACCAGGGCCAGACGCCACGGCTGCGCTTGCCGCCTTCGGTAGCGGACGTTTGCTCGCTGAAGCGAGCTGGGCCGCGTACGTCCGCAACGACTACCATTCGAACGTCGCGCTTTTTATGTGGGCGAAGCTCCCTACGTACCTCGGGCTCGGTCTGCTCCTCTGGCTCATCGCCCGCGTCGCGCTGGGTCCACCGCCCCGTTGTCTCCGGTACGACAACAACCTCGCGCAGGGTGCGGACCCCGCTCGGACAACGCCGGCTGGGCCGTCATCGATGTGAAGATCCTGTTCGACCTCGTCCACGCGGCCAGTTTCAAGCGCCACGGGAAGCAGATGGGCATCGGCGCCGTGTTTCTTGCGGGCGCAGCGTTTCAGCTGGTGCTCCTGCCGCTTCCGGGTTACGTGTACGATGTGAACACGTTCGAACGATGGGAGCTCGCGCTAATTCGGCATGGAACCCACGGTATCTACCACGACCCCAGCTTACACGCGCCCGTCACGTATGGCCCCGTCGCTCTATATTTTTTCTGGGCCATTGGCGCGCTACATGATGTGCTAATACCGACAAGTCCGGTCGGTAGTTTTATATTTCGCCTGATCACGAAAGCTCCCGCGGCACTGGCTGACCTCGTCTTGGCATGGCTGTTATATAGGATTGCCTGGCGGCTCAAGGGCGAGGGTCCCGCGCGCATCGTCGCTCACGTTGTGCTATTCGCGCCGCCATTCTGGCTTGCCACGGCCTACTGGGGTCAGATTGATTCCCTCCAGACAGCATTCATCGCCGCAGCGCTAGCGCTAGCGCTCGAGGAACGGGTTATTTGGGCTTGGGTTGCCCTGGCTGCGTCGGTGTTGATTAAACCGCAGGGCCTATTGATGGCGCCCGTGCTAGCGATATGGCTGGCGAGCCAACGTGGGCCCCGAGCATTGCCCGCCTTGGCCGCGGGCTGTGTCGCTAGCCTTGCGCTGACCTATGTTACGGCACTTCCATTCGTCTCCGGCCTTAACCCGATCACCGTCTTTCGCGAGATCGCAGGAGCCTACTCAAGAGTCTTCAGTCCATCGGGCGGCGCCTCGGTCAGCGCATTCAACCTTTACACCATCACCTTGCCGGAGATGGCCAGCGAGAAACTCACGATAGCGGGGCAGACGCTGCATACGTGGGGACTTATTTTGACGGTCGCGACACTCTTGTTCGTTTACGCTTGCGCCGGAAGGACGCGATCGACTTTGGTGCTGAGCGCCACCGCCGCGCTGGCCGCACCATACTTCCTAGCCACGCAAATGCACGAGCGCTACCTCTATCCCGCACTTGCCGTGGGTCTACTCGCCGGCCTGTTAGGGCGCTCCGTCGCGCTCATAATGGTGCCGCTCGCGATTGTGTTTACGATTGATCTAGTCTTCGCGCTCGTTGGAATACACCCCGTTGGCGCAAACCATCCTTTCCTGTTCTCGCTCGTGCGCGTGCTCTCTGCCCTTAATATCGCGCTTTTTGCTGCGCTACTTCTGCGCTGCTTGATCCGTGCCCGCAGCGTCGAATCCGGGTGAGCCGCCGATGATCGCCAGCGCCGGAAATCCGACGACGCCGCCCGCCATTCAGCCGCCAGCGCCACCTTCAGTCCTGCGAACGTCCCCCGCTCTTGTAATCCTCGCTGTTGCCATTGGGTGCTCGAGCAACTTCGCGGATCCAGACCTTTGGACGCACATCCTAGCGGGCCGTGAAATATTGCACTCAGGCCATATCCCACTGCGCGATTTCTATTCCTACTCGGCAGCGGGCTTGCCCTGGCACAATCATGAATGGCTTGCGCAGGTCATTTTGACGCTCGCCTACGACGGCTTGGGTGTCTTCGGGCTCAAGCTGCTGAAACTGCTTTGCACGTCTGCGGTGGTTGTGGCGCTTGCGGCTGGACTCGCGCGGACCGCCGCGCCGTTGGGCGTGCAGCGCATCCTCCTGCTTGCGGCGGCTGTGGGCGCCATGGCGCAAATTCAGTTTCGCCCGCAACTGTTTACGTTCGCGATGCTGAGCGTTCTGATGGCGATCTTAGCGGAGGAAATTTACCGGCGTCGCGCGCGGCTGTGGCCGCTGATTCCGATGTTTGCGCTGTGGGCGAATTTGCACGGCGGCTTTGTGATAGGCGTGGTCCTGTTGGGAGTCTGCTCGGTAACGTTGGGGCTGTGGGAACTGCTGGCGAGCGGTCGGATCGCGCGGGCCTGGAGGATCGCGGCGGTTACGATCGGATGCGCCTTCGCGACGTTGCTCAATCCACTCGGAATCGGTCTGTGGCCAAACGTCATCCATTCGGTTTCCGATCCTCTCATAAGAAAATTCATCACCGATTGGCTACCTCTAACCAGGTCGATACTTGACACGTGGCATCAAGCGCCGCTCGACGACCTAAGGTACTTCTTCGCGGTCTTGCTCTTCCTCGGCTTCTTGGTTTCAATTCTTGCCGCTCCGGCAGCGGACGACGCCCCTCTTGTGGCGAGCGCGCTGCTCATGATCGGTGCCGCGTTTTACAGCTCTCGAAATATCACGCTTGCCGTGATCTGCCTGACTATACCCTTCGCTCATCATCTCGGCCTAGCGCTGCAAAAGCTCCCCCGCACCGAACACAACCGCAAGGTCGTCAGGTCCAGCCCCCTATTATTGGGCGTGGCTGCCCTCCTGATCGCGACGGCGGGTGGAGTCTTTTCCAACCGCCTGAGAACCTGGGCTCCGGTCCCAAGCGGAGTGGTCGCGTTCATGAAATTACATAACCTCCACGGTAATATCCTAAATCACTTCGACTGGGGCGGGTATCTCATATGGCATGGCGCCCCGCAAAGCCGCGTCTTTGTCGACGGACGTTCCGAACTCGTCTACCCGGACCGTCTGCTGCATGAATATATCGCGTTCTTGTATGGACTACCGGGTGGCGCAAAGATACTGGACCACTATCCACATAACTTCGTGCTGGCCAAACCGGATACGAGAGCCTATCAGATCGTAGCCGCGGATCCGCGTTGGAAGCTCGTCTACCGCGACTCGGTTTCCGCTCTGTTCGCGAAGGCACAGAATCCGGCCACGAAATACAGCGCCCGATCCACGGCGGAGCCATTCGCGCCATCGCTATTTCCATAAAAACTCGCGTATGGGAACTTAACCGCGTGCTGTCGGCCAGAGGTGGACCCGGTTAGTCGGACAGCCTGATATGTGATGATTCTGCCCGCTGCGGGGCGAAAACCCCGCTCCAAGGAGCAGTCATCGTGAAACGTATCCGACGCAACCACACGCCGGAGTTCAAGGCCAAGGTGGCACTGGCCGCCGTCAAGGGCGAAGAGACCGTCGCCGAACTTTCCAAACGCTTCAACGTTCATCCGAATTCGATCGTGCA
>DHWK01000042.1:1202-9064 GCA_002413145.1 bacterium UBP12_UBA5184 | reverse complement strand
TGACGACGCTGCGGCCTGCCGACGCCGTCGAAGCCGTCGCCGCCTGGAGATTCGCGGTCGCCCACGACGGGCCGACGGCGCTCGTGTTGTCGCGACAGAAGCTCCCCTTCTTGGGCGAGCGCGACGTCCCGATCGAGCGCGGTGCGTACGTCCTCTCCGGGGAGGGCGAACCCGACGTCGTCCTCATCGCCACGGGCTCCGAGGTCTCGCTCGCCGTCGATGCGAGCGTCATCCTTCAGGGCCAAGGCGTCAAGACGCGCGTCGTTTCGATGCCGTCGATGGAATGTTTCGCGGCGCAGGACGAAGCCTATCGCGATTCGGTGCTGCCGCCGGCGGTACGCGCCCGCGTCTCCGTCGAAGCCGGTGCGACCCTCGGTTGGCACCGCTGGGTCGGCGAACGTGGGATCGCGATCGGCCTCGATCACTACGGCACCTCCGCTCCGGCTGCAGCGATTGCGAAAGCCTTCGACTTGACACCGCAGGACGTCGCCGCTGCAGCCTCACGACTGATGGCAAGCGTTTAAGGAGTCTCCGATGGGCGACCAACTCGAAGAACTCGCAGCAGCCGGACAGAGCGTCTGGCTCGACAACATTCGGCGCAGCATGTTCGCCTCGGGCGAACTGCGCCGTCTGATCGACGCCGGGTTGCGCGGGATGACGTCAAATCCGACGATCTTCGAAAAAGCGATCGGCAGCGGCAGCGATTACGACGAACAGCTCGCTTCGCTCGCGGGCCGTAACCTCGATTCCAACGCGCTCTTCGAGGCGCTCGCGATCGAGGACATCCGGAACGCCCTCGACGAGTTCCGGCCGCTCTACGACGCAACCGGTGGCAGCGACGGTTTCGTCAGCCTCGAAGTCTCGCCGCTTCTAGCGCACGACACCGCCGGAACGATCGCCGCGGCACAACGTCTCTGGAAAGCGGTCGATCGGCCGAACGTCATGATCAAGATCCCCGCGACGCCTGCCGGGATCCCCGCGATCGCCGAAACGATTGCGAACGGCATCAACGTGAACGTCACCTTGATGTTCTCCGTCGAGCACTACGAAGCGTCGGCAAACGCCTACATCGAAGGGCTCGAGAAACGCAGTGCCGCCGGCAAGCCCATAGACCGGATCGCTTCGGTCGCCAGCGTCTTCGTCAGCCGCATCGACACGGCGGTCGACAAATTGCTCGGGGAGAAGATCGCCCGCGGCCAGACGCAACTTCGACCCCTGCTGGGCAAAGTCGGCGTCGCCGGTTTAAAGCTGACCTATCAGTGCTTCAAAGGGCTCTTCGAAGCGGAGCGTTTCGCGAGCCTCGCGCTGCGCGGCGCGCATCCGCAGCGGCCGCTCTGGGCGAGCACGGGCACCAAAAACCCCGCCTACTCCGATTTGCTCTACGTCGAAAATGTCGTCGCCCGCCAAACCGTCAATACCGTCCCGCCCGCCACGCTCGACGCATTGCTCGACCACGGCGTCGTGCGTCCCGACTCGATCGAGGAAGATCTCGCCGGCGCGCGCGCCACGCTGGCAGAGCTCTCCGCAGCGCAGATCTCGCTTTACGACGTCACCCAGAAACTCCAAGAAGACGGCGTCAAACAATTCGCCGATTCCTACAACGCGATGCTCGGCGCAATCGAATCGAAGTCGCAGATGCTGGCGCGCGGCGACCGGCGGCTGAAGATCGGGCTCGGCTCAGCGAAGGCCGATGTCGAGGGCGAGATCGCGCGCCTCGAAAGCGCAGATTTCCTGGCGAAACTTTGGAAGCACGACGCCTCGCCGTGGTCGAGCGAGCCGGAGCACACCGCGATCATCACGCACGCGCTCGGCTGGCTCGATTTCCCGGAACGCGTCCAAGAACGCGTTGGCGAAATCGCGGCCTTTGCGGCCGAGGTCGCCAAAAGCTGCACGCACGCCGTCGTGCTCGGGATGGGCGGCTCGTCGCTCGCGCCCGACGTCTTGCGCGTGACGTTCGGAAAGAAAGACGGCTATCCGCAGCTGCACGTCCTCGACTCGAGCGATCCGGCACAAGTCAAAACCGTCGAGTCAGCGGTCGATCTTGCTAGGACGCTCTTCATCGTCGCCTCGAAGAGCGGGACGACGACCGAACCGGAGGCGTTCTTCCGTTACTTTTACGACGGCGTCCGCAAAGTCGTCGGCGCGGCCAATGCCGGTGCGCACTTCATCGCGATCACCGACCCCGGGACGCAACTCGAAACTGAAGCGAAAGCCAACGGCTTCCGGCGCGTCTTCAGCAACGACCCAGACATCGGCGGGCGCTACTCGGCGCTTTCCTATTTCGGGATGGTCCCGGCCGCAATCGCCGGCTACGACGTCGCGACGATTCTCGACCGCGGCATCGGCACGCTGCATGCGAACGGCCGAACGACGAAGGTCTCCGACGCCGACGGCGTGCGCTTCGGCGCAACCATCGGCGCCCTCGCAAAAGCCGGCCGCGACAAACTGACGATCGTGGCCCATCCCGAAGTCGCCGCTTTCGGAACCTGGGCCGAGCAACTGATCGCCGAGAGCACCGGCAAACAGGGAAAGGGCATCGTCCCGATCGAGGGCGAGACGCTGGGCATCCCAGGCGAGTACGGCGACGACCGCGTCTTCGTGTACGTCGGGGAGGGGTTGCCCGTCAACGAGCACGTCCTCGAACGAATGGACGGCTACGCGATCGAAACGCGGCTCGAGTTGCTTGAAAAGGCCGGACATCCGGTGCTGCGCCTGAGCATGGGCGACGCGCTCGACGTCGGCGCGCAATTTGCGCTGTGGGAGATCGCGACCGCGGCCGCCGGCGCCGTGCTCGGCATCGACGCCTTCGATCAGCCCAACGTCCAAGAGTCAAAGGACAATACCAAGCGCCTCTTGGCGCAGTATCGCGACAGCGGCCGCTTCAACGAGCCCGAGCCCGCGCTCAAGGGCGATGTGGCGAACGTGATCCCTCTCTCCGGCTCCAAGGACTGCAAACTCGGCGGCGACTTTTCCAGCGCGCTGGCCGCAATCTTCGCTCAGGTCGGAGGCGGCGACTACGTCGCGTTTACCGCCTACATCGAAATGAACGACGCGCACCAGCTCGCTCTGCACGACATTCGCCTCAAGGTGCGCAAGGCGCTCAAGGTCGCGACGACCGTCGGTTTCGGCCCGCGCTTTCTGCACTCGACCGGCCAACTCCACAAAGGCGGCCCGGACACCGGCGTCTTCCTGCAAATCACCGCCGACCCGCCGCGCGATCTCCCGATACCCGGCATGGTCACGTTCAAGACGCTCGAACGCGCGCAAGCCCTCGGCGATTTCGAATCGCTCGACAAACGCAACCGGCGCGGCTGCCGTCTCCACTTAACGACCGACGTGACCCGCGCACTGGCGGCCCTGAGCGACGCGATTGACGATGCGCTCGCTGCTCGGGTATGACGCGTGCGTCGTACCCTCGCTATGAAAATGGATTGGCTTAAATGCAACTAGGCATGGTCGGACTCGGACGCATGGGCGCGAACATGACGACGCGGCTCTTGCGCGGCGGGCACACGGTGGTCGTTTATGATCGGGGGCCGGCTGCCGTCAAGAGTTCCGAGGGCGAGGGTGCGACCGGTTCGTCGTCGCTCGCCGAGCTCGTCGGAAAACTCAGCGCGCCGCGCGTCGTCTGGCTGATGATTCCGGCCGGGAAGCCGACCGACGACACGGTGCAACAGCTACTCGGCCTGCTGGCGCCGGGCGACGCGATCGTCGACGGCGGGAATTCGAACTTCCGGGATTCACAAGCGCGTTACGCGGCGGCGAAGGCGAAGGGCGTCGCGTTCGTCGATGCCGGAACGAGCGGCGGGGTTTGGGGACTCGCGAACGGCTATTGTCTGATGGTCGGCGGGGACGCCGATGCCGTCAAGCGCTGCGAGCCGATCTTCCTCACCCTCGCGCCGAAGGACGGATACGCCTACGTCGGACCGAGCGGCGCGGGCCATTTCTCGAAGATGGTCCACAATGGAATCGAATACGGGATGCTCGCCGCTTATGGCGAGGGTTTCGAGATCCTCGAGAAATCGGAGTTCGTCTACGACCTCCACCAGCTCGCCGAACTTTGGCTGCATGGCAGTGTCGTGCGCTCCTGGCTACTCGAGCTGGCGGAGCTCGCGTTCAAGGAAGACCCGAACCTCAAAGATATCCGCGGCTATGTCGAGGATTCGGGCGAAGGCCGCTGGACCGTCCAGGCCGCGATCGATGAGAACGTCCCCGCGCCGGTCATCACGATGTCGCTGCTCTCGCGGTTCGTCTCACGTCAAGACGAATCGTTCAGCGCGAAGGTGATCGCCGCACTCCGCAATCAGTTCGGGGGCCACGCCGTCAAACACGAACCCGTCGCCGGCGCAAAGAGCTGATGCAGACCGAGGTCAAGGTCGCCGGAACGGCAGATGGCCAGGCCGCCAACCCGCTACGCGAAGGTCTCGCGACCAATCGCATCACCGATCCTTGCACGATCGTCTTCTTCGGCGCCGCCGGCGACCTGACCAAACGAATGTTGATGCCGGCGATGTGGAACCTCCGGCTCGAAGACATCCTGCCCACGAATTACGGGATCGTCGGCTTCTCGCGAACGCCGTACTCGAACGACGAGTTTCGCGCCCAAATGAAGGCCTCGATCGATCAGTTCTCGCGCAGCGGCCCCGCGAAGGACCCGCTCTGGTCGGACTTCGCGCGGCACGCGACCTATGTAAACGGCGACTTCACCGACCGCGGCGCCTTCAAGAAGCTTCGCGCGCAATTGGACGCAAACGACAAGCAACTCGGGACCGCGCACAACCGCCTTTATTATCTCTCGACGCCGCCCTCGATCTTCGCGACCATCATCCAGCAACTGAGCGACGCCGGTCTGGGACCAAAAGACCAAGCAGAAGGTTGGTCGCGGGTCGTCATCGAGAAGCCGTTCGGGACCGACCTCGACTCTGCGCGCGCGCTTCAAGCCGAAGTTTCGAAAGTATTCGACGAGCGTCAGACGTATCGCATCGACCACTACCTCGGCAAAGAACCGGTCCAAGACATCATGGCGTTGCGCTTCGCCAACATGATCTTCGAGCCGATTTGGAATCGGCGCTACGTCGATTGCATTCTGATCACGGCGGCGGAGACCGTCGGGGTCGAACGCCGCGGCGGCTACTACGACCACGCGGGCGCGCTGCGCGATATGATCCAGAATCACGTCATCAACCTGTTCGCCCTGGTCGCGATGGAACCGCCGATCTCGCCGAGCGCCGACCACATTCGCGACGAAAAATTCAAAGTGCTTTCTGCCGTGCGGCCGATAAAGGCTGAAGAGGTTGCTAAGATGACCGCGCGCGGGCAATATGGCGCCGGAATCATCGACGCCAAGCAAGTGCCGAGTTACCGCCAAGAACCCGACGTCGATCCCAATTCGAGCACCGAAACGTACGCCGCCGCAAAATTCTTGATCGACAACTGGCGCTGGGCCGACGTCCCGTTCTACCTGCGTAGCGGCAAGCGACTGGCGCGAAAGTATTCCGAAATCGCCGTTACCTTCCGCCAAATCCCACTTCGCATCTTCGGCGAACTGGGCGATCGCATCGAAAGCAACACCTTGGTGATGAAAATCCAGCCGGAGGAGGGCGTCTCACTTCGCTTCAACGCGAAGGTGCCCGGACCGAAGATGCACATTCGCGCCGTGACGATGGACTTCAATTACGGGACCGGTTTCGGGGTCACGACCGCGCCCGCATATGAGCGGCTGATCGGCGACGCGATGCGCGGCGACGCGACGCTATTCACGCGTTGGGATGCCGTCGAACGCGCCTGGGAACTCGTCATGCCGGCGCTCGAGTGCTGGACGAGCACGCGCGACGACGATTTTCCGAATTATGCCGCCGGTACGCAAGGGCCGGCCAACGCCGACACCCTCCTCACCTCCGACGGCCGCGAGTGGCGCAAAATCTGATGGTTCACGTCGAGTCGATCGGCGACGTTGCCGGCATCCTTGAAAGGCTCTGTGGAGTCCGCGCCGACGACGGCGCAACGACGGCCAGTGCCGTGACGATGAACTTCATGGTCTTCGTCGACGACCCGGAACGCCGAGACTGGGTCCTGGAGCGCGCGGCGCGCATCGCGGAGAAACATCCCTCGCGCACGATCGTGCTGGACTCGACGAGTGCCGGCGCGGGTCTCGACGTCTCGTGCAACAGGCGCGAGTCCGGCGGCGCCACGATTCTCAACGAGCGCATCGATGTCGCCGTCGCGGCGCTCGACCATGCGACGATCGTCGGAATGGTCGGCCAGTTGACGGTCGCCGGCTGCCCGACGGTTCTATGGTGGAGCGGCGCGTGCCTGATGGAGAGCCGGACGTTTTCAGGCCTGGCCGCGCTTGCCGACGCCGTCATCGTGGACTCGTCCGGCCGCGCCCGTGACGAAGCGACCTTGCGCGAACTCATCGAATTTCGAGGACGGTACCCAAACGTTGCGCTCCACGATTTGGCATTCATGCGGCTCGCGCCGTGGCAAGAGATGATCGCGCAATTCTTTGACGACCCCGCCCTGCGCGATGATCTCTTCTCTCTGCGCGCACTCGATATCGAGAGCGGCTCGGAAGCCGAGGCCCTCTATCTCGGCGGCTGGCTAGGAAGTCGGATCTCGTGGATAGCGACCGATCGCGGCACGTTCCGCACCACGAGGGGTGACACGGTCGCTTTCACGCGGACCCCGCGAGGCGAAGGCCGGCGAGTCGTGCGCGTCGCCTTGACCAGCGGCGATTCGCGCTACGTCGCGGCTCTCGCCGAAGACGACGAAAACGTTGTGTGCCTCTCAGTCGAAGGGAAGAAAGCCAAGCCCGGCTGGCTCGTCCCGCTCCACGCGGTCGACAATACCTCGCTCATCGAGCGTGCGATCTTCGCCGTCGCGCGGGCCCCGATCTTCGAGACGACGCTTCAAACGGTTCGCGGGCTTCTCGGGTTTCCGGAATGACTCGCACCGTCGGAACTCTGACGGTCGTCAGGGACCCCGAGGCGCTCGCGCAAGCCGTCGCAACGTGCGTGGGCGACGAAATCCGGGCTGCGCTCGCGAACGCGGAAACCTTCTCGCTCGCGCTAGCGGGCGGAACGACGCCGAAGGCGGCCTACGCGCTTATGGCGGCGGCGCCGCTGCGCGATCGCATCGGCTGGGCGGACGTTCGCTTCTTCTTCGGCGACGAGCGCTGCGTCGGACCCGACGATCCCCAATCGAATTACAAGATGGCCCACGACAATTTGCTCGAGCCGCTCGGGATCGACCCCGCGCACGTCTTTCGGATGCGCGGCGAAGACCAGCCCGCGGGCGCCGCCCGGCAGTACGCCCAGACCCTCCGCAGGGAGCTCGGATCCGAACCGCAGCTCGATCTCACGATGCTCGGAATGGGGCCCGACGGCCACACCGCCTCGCTCTTTCCCGGCAGCGACCCGTTGGAAGACGACGCGCAGCTCGTGCGGGCTCCCTACGTCCAGAAACTCGCCGCGCACCGCTTGACGGTGACGCCGCGCGTGATCAATGCCTCGAAACTCGTGTTGGTCGCGACCGCCGGGGCGGAGAAGGCGGCCGCACTCGCTGCAGTCCTGCGGGGGCCGCGCGACCCCCTGCGCTACCCCGTTCAAGTTGTCGCTCCCGGGCGCGGACGGCTGGTTTGGTTCGCCGATCGCGCCGCCGCAGCGGCCCTGCCCTAAAGCCGCCCGCCTCCGACTCCGACCACCCAAACGTGGAGAAAAATGCGCGGGCCGAATTGGGCCGGTGGCGGCCCGGCCAGTTGTGGCCCGTGGCCCTGGTCGTCGCACTCACCGCGATAGATACCGCCGTGGCGCTGACGTCACCGGCTTTCGCGCACGCCGCCGCGCCGCTCGCGGTCGTGATCG
>DHWK01000042.1:641-1025 GCA_002413145.1 bacterium UBP12_UBA5184 | reverse complement strand
GCCGCCATCGGCCGCCTGCGCGAACTTGCGCGCCGCGTTCGCGAACAAGATGGAGCGCTTCAGTATCGCGACCGGCGTTTTCGCGCGCTCACCGAGGATGCCGGCGACTTGATCGTCGTCATCGACGCGCAAGGTCGGCCGACGTTTGCCAGCGCCTCGCACCTCGCCGTCCTTGGATACCAGCCCGACGATATCGTCGCCGGCCGTTTGGGCGGCGTCTTCGACGACTCGTCCCAGCGCCGGATCGGCGCGCTCGTCGCCCGCGCGCTGCGCGGCGAGGCCGATTCAGAGAAAATTGAAATTCGCGTACGGCATGCCGAGGGCGAGATGCGCTCGCTCGAGCTTACCGTCAAGAACCGCATCCACGACGACGCCGTTCGCGGC
>DHWK01000042.1:0-407 GCA_002413145.1 bacterium UBP12_UBA5184 | reverse complement strand
TCCTGTTCATCGACCTCGACCGTTTCAAAGACGTCAACGACGCGCTCGGCCATCACTGGGGTGACGCGCTGCTCTGCGAGGTCGCAAGCCGGCTCAAAACCAAAGTGCGCGACGACGATCTGGTGGCGCGTTTGGGCGGCGACGAATTCTCGGTTCTCTTGCCCGGGCACGGTTTCGTCGAGGCCAAGGCGGTCGCCGAGCGCATCGTCAAAGCGCTCGTCGCGCCCTATCGCATCGCCGGCCAAACGCTGGTCGTCGGAGCGAGCATCGGCATCGCGGTTTCGAGCGACGGCACCGATGCGTCGACGATCCTGCGCCAAGCCGACATCGCGATGTACGTCGCCAAGCGGACTCGCTCGGGCTACCCCGTCTACGCCCCCGAGCACGACAAGCACAGCCCGGGCCCT
>DHWK01000093.1:7918-8341 GCA_002413145.1 bacterium UBP12_UBA5184 | reverse complement strand
CGGCGTCGGACGCCTGGGGATCTGCGACGACGACGTCGTCGACGAGACGAATCTCCAGCGCCAAGTGATCTATGCCGACGCGGACGTCGGCCGGCCGAAGGCGCTCGCCGCGGCCGAACGCGTCGTCGCGCTCAATCCGAACGTCGCCGCCGACCCTATCGCGCGTCTGCTCGACGTCACGAACGCGCGCGAGCTTATTCGTTTGTACGACGTGGTCGTCGATGCGACCGATTCGTTCGGGGCGCGTTACCTGATCAGCGACGCCTGCCGGCTCGAAGGCAAGCCCGACGTCTACGGATCGATCTTTCGGTTCGACGGTCAAGTCTCGGTGTTTGCGCCCGGCGGCGTATGCTACCGCTGCGTCTTTCCCGAACCGCCGCCGGAGGGGACCGTGCCGACCTGCGCCGAGGGCGGCGTCCTCGG
>DHWK01000093.1:6779-7842 GCA_002413145.1 bacterium UBP12_UBA5184 | reverse complement strand
TGCGCCGAGGGCGGCGTCCTCGGCGTGCTCGCCGGTTTGGTCGGGACGTGGCAAGCGAACGAAGCGCTCAAACTCATTCTCGGGATCGGCCGCACGCTGGCCGGGAGACTTTTGATCGTCGACGCGCTCGACGCGCGCATCCGCGAATTCGCGCTGGCGGTCGACCCCGAATGTCCCCTCCACGGCGAGCGTCCGACGATCACCGAGCTCGTCGAGGTCGTACCGCGGCGGCAAGCGCCGCTCGGCGTCCCGGAGATCGAACCGCGCGAACTCGACGCGTTCTTGAGCGAGACGCCGGACGCGCTCTTGCTCGACGTGCGGGATCCGCACGAGGCGGTGCTGGGCGCGCCGCCCGATGCGGTCGCCATCCCCACGACGGAACTCGAAGCCCGGATGCACGAGCTCGACTCGGCGAAGACCTACGTCGTCGCGTGCCGCGTCGGCGCGAAGTCGCGCTGGGCGGCGCAGCGCCTACACGACGCCGGCTTTCGGCGGCTGTATCACCTGCGCGGCGGCCTGCTCGCCTATGCGGTCACGCACGAAGACTTCGAGATCTTTTAGATGGAACTCGTCGCACCGGGGCTAACCCCGTCGGCGCTCAAAGCACGCGTCGTCGCGGCAGCGCGCGAAGCTGGGGCCGGCGCCGTCGCGATCGCTTCGGCGGAAGACGACGCGCGAACGCGCGAACGCTTCGGTGCGGCGATCGCGCGCGACGATTTCGCGACCTGGCCGTACGATCGGCAGTACGCCGCGCGTGCGAGTTCGCCCCAAACGGTCCTCCCCGGCGCGAAGAGCGTCGTCTGCATCGCCATACCGTACGGGACGCCGACGCCGCCCGGGCGCCCTGTACTGAGCGGCCGCGTCTCCAATTACGCTTGGGCCGCAGACTATCACCGCAGCGTGCGCGAACTGCTGCGCCGCGTCGCCGCGGCGATCGACGATGCGGTCGGCGGTCCGGCGACGCGCGTCATCTGCGATACCGCACCGCTCGCCGAGCGTGCCTTCGCGGAGCGCGCCGGCCTCGGCTGGATCGGCAAGCACACGAACCTGATTACAGAGGAGT
>DHWK01000093.1:3719-6693 GCA_002413145.1 bacterium UBP12_UBA5184 | reverse complement strand
AAGCACACGAACCTCATCGCGCCGGGGCTTGGTTCCTACGTTTTCTTGGGCGAGATCGTTACGACCCTCGAACTCCCGCCGGACGCCCCATCGAAGAAGAGTTGCGGCTCTTGCTCGCGCTGTATCGACGTCTGTCCGACCCGGGCATTGCGCGGCGATTACAGCATCGACGCGACGCGCTGCATCGCCGATCTTACCCAGCGCAGCGATGCGATTCCCCGCGAGCTGCGCGCGCTGCTCGGTGATTGGGTGTGGGGCTGCGACCTCTGCCAAGAGATCTGTCCGCCGACTCGCCGCGCGAGCCCGCGCGTCGACCGCGCGTTTGCGCCGCAAAGTCCCCGCGACGCCTTCCCCGATTTGATCGCGCTCTTGCATTTGCGCTCGGGCCAATTCAAGCGTCGCTATCGGCGCAGCGCGATGGGCTGGCGCGGCCCGACGGTCTTGCGCCGCAACGCGGCCGTAGCGCTCGGCAACGCGCTCGATCGGTCGACCGTCCCGGCCCTCGAAGCGTCGCTGAGCGGCGACCCGAGCGAGCTCGTGCGCGGCCATGTCGCTTGGGCCCTCGGCCGCATCGGGTCGCCGCAAGCCCGCAGGGCGCTCGCTCGGCAGCTTGAGCGCGAGACTTCGTTAGGGGTGCGTGAGGAAATCGAAGCGGCGCTGGGTACCGAGCAACCTTCGGACGAGGTCGGTGCGTTCAATGGCCGGAGGTCATAACTCGGTATGAGGTCCCCCTTTATCATTTTGACGTCGTCCGGCCTCGCCTTGGGATTCGCCCTGGCTACGGCGACCGTCGCCCAGACCGCGCAACCCGTGGCTTCGGGGATCACCGCCAATCCCGCGGTCCCGAATGCCGGCGAGGTCTATCGTCGTGCGCTGAACGTCAACGCGAAGCTGAAAAGCTACACCGCAAACGTCACCCTCGATATCAAGATGACGAGTTTTCCCTACTTGAGTCCGGAGCTGACCGGCACCGCATACTATCGGCAGCCCGACAAGCGCGCCGTCGTCTTCGATACGGTCCCGGTGCTGGCGGAACAGGCGAAGAAGGTCTATCCGAAGGTCGAAGAGCCGGTCGAGTGGCCGAAGGTCTACACGGTCACACCGCTGCGCGACGAGGCCGGCCTGACGACGTTTCGGCTCATCCCGCGCAAGAACGGCCGGGTCGAGCACCTCGACGTGAAGGTCGACGACGCGAACGGCACGATCGTCGGCTACGCGTGGACCTACAAGGACGGCGGCTTCGTGACGTTCGACCAAACCTTCAAGTCGATCGACGGCAATTTTCTGCCCGACAAGTTGAACGGGCGCGTCGACCTCCCGTCGTACAAAGCGAACGTGACCTCAGCCGTTTCGAACTACAAGCTGAACGTCGCGATCGCCGATTCGGTCTTCACCGAAAAGTAAAGGATCGGCGGCTGGCGGCGTCTCTCCCAGCCTGTCACAAGGCGGGGATGCTATGCGTTGAGGCAGCAAAGGGCTCCTCTGCTTCGGGCGGGCGCATACCGTGGAAAACGTCTACGTACTCGGAATCGATGGGAGTCTCGACGCGGAGGCGCGCGTCGAGCGACTCGTCCGCGAGCACGAGACGAAGCTGGCCCGCTACCTGCGCCGCTTCGTCAATGACCGCGAGGCCGCGCTCGATCTGACCCAGGACGTCTTTTTCGCGGCGTACCGCATGCTACGCAACGACCCCAACCGGCCACTCAGCGCCGGCTGGCTCTACAAGACCGCCACCAATCACGCGATCTCGCTGCTGCGCCGGCAGAAGCGGCGCGGTCCCGCCGAATCGCTCGAGGACGCCGGCAGCGCCTTCCGGCTCGACGAGCGCTCCGCCGAATCACTGGATTTGCAAAAGGCGCTCGGTACGCTTCCCCACGAGCAGCTGGCCTGCGTGATGCTTACGACCTACGCGGGCTATTCTTCGGCCGAAGCCGGCCTTATTTTGGGACTCTCCGCCGACGCCGTTCGGCAGCGCGTCTGTCGCGCGGTGCGCTCGATGCGCGTCGTGCTCGGGGTGACGGTCTGATGCGCGCTCACGCGCGCTTCGAAACGCTCGCCGGCGCGCTGCTCTTGAGCGAGGCGACCTCCGACGAACGCGCTGAGTTCGAAGCCCACGCGCGGGGCTGCGGGCAGTGCCGCGACGGCCCTTCGGTCGACCTGCCGCTTCGGGGGCTGATGGAAAGCGCCGGCGCTCGCGAGACGTGGCAGCCGTCGCTCGCCGGCGACGTTTACCGGCGCATCGCAGAGTCTCGTCGGCGCTGCTGGCGCGCGGGGCTCGGGACGCTCGGCTACGCCGTCGCCGCATCGCTGGTCCTCAACGTCGCATTCGTGACGGGCTTCGCCGGTCGAGCGCTCGACGCGCTCCGCGTCGTCCCGGATTTTCGATACTCGGCGACGCAACCGATCACGCTCGAGCGCCGGCCGGTCGCGGTGGCGCCGCAGGTCGCGCCCCTGGGGCTGGTGCATAGGGCGCGCCGCGCGGCGAGCGTGCGCGCGATGCGGCCGCAACGCCGGGGGCCGCCGCAGGAAAAGATCGCAAACGCCGGGGCCGCGGGCGCCATCCAGGGCTTGGCGATCTGGGACGCAAGCGACGCGGCCAAACGCGACGTCGCGCAAATCGAACGCCGCTGCGAAAGTCCGGCCGATACCGTCTTCGCCTCCGAAGAGCCCTGCCCGCTACCGACGGAGAGTCGCTAAGGTCGTTTCAAGGGACGCTCTTGCTCGCTAGAAGAAGACGAGCCGCCGGAGGTCTGGTCTCATGACGGTGCGCCAATATCGCGGGGTGGGGCTGGCGCTCGCGCTGGCGAGCGCGGCCGGTCTCGTCTCGGCTTGCACGCGAAATTCGAGTTCCAGCCAGACCCTGGAGACGACCGCGACCCCGGCCGGCAACGCGCTGATGATGGCGATGGGCGACGCAGCGCACGGCAAGCGAATCTTCACGCAGAATTGCGCCGGCTGCCACGGCCCCAGTGGC
>DHWK01000093.1:0-3680 GCA_002413145.1 bacterium UBP12_UBA5184 | reverse complement strand
GGCCCGGGGCCGAGCCTGCACAACGAGAAGTCGCGCAAGAACGACAGTCAGACGATGCTCTGGATCAAAAATCCCCAGCCGCCGATGCCGAAACTCTATCCGTCGGTCCTAGGTGACAAAGATGTCGCCGACGTCGCCGCCTACGTCCAGTCGCTGTAGCCGAGCCGCAACATCGCCCGGTCGCTCTTCCTTTTTACGCGTGACCTCCGCGTCGGCGATCACGCCGGTCTAGCGGAGGCGGCGCGCCACGGCTCGGTCGTGCCGGCGCTCGTGCTCGATCCGGCGGGGCTCGCGCGGATCGCGCGCTCCTCGCGGCGAGCGGCGTTCTATTGCGGGGCGGTCGCCTCGCTCGAAGGGTCGCTCGGCCGTCACGGCACCCGCCTCGTCGTTCGGCGCGGACCCCTTGCTGCGACGGCGCGAGCGCTGGCACGCGAGACGGGCGCCCAGACCGTGGTCTGGTCGACATCTTACGATGCGGCGAGCCTCGCGCGCGAGCGCCGTCTGCAGGCGGCGCTCGAAGAAGCAGGTCTGCGCGCGCTTGCCGTGCACGATGCGCCCGCCGTTACGCCGGAGGAAACCGCCGCCGCGCGCAGCGACGAAGGTGGCGCCGGCTATCGCGCGCTCGGGCCTTATACGGCGGTGTGGGAAGAAGCGCGGCGTCCCCCGGTCACCGGAACGCTCCGCTTCGAGCATTCCGGCTTCCCCTCGGACGCGCCGCCGACGCCGGTCGAGTTCGGCGCCGCGCCGCTCGCCGAAGAGCCGTCGGAAGGGCGCGCGCTCGGCGCGCTCGACACATTCTTGGCCGGCCCCGCCTTGCAGTATCGCACCGCGCGCAATATTCCGGCCGACGAATCGACCTCGCACCTCTCCGCCGACCTCTCGTTCGGCACGATCGCCGCGCGCACCGTCGTCGCCCGCACCGACGCGCGATTGCGCGACGCGTTCTTACTCTCCGAAGAACGGCTCTCGCTCGAAACGTTTCGGCGCGCGCTCGCGCAGCGCGATTTCTTTTTGCAGTTGGCGTGGTTTTTCGAGACCGAACCCGACCAATCGCTGCAGCCGAAGATGCGCCGCTTCCCGTTCTTGGAAGGCCACCCCGCGCTGGACGCATGGCGCGAAGGCCGGACCGGCTATCCGCTCGTCGACGCCGGAATCCGCCAGCTGCGCGCGACCGGCTGGATGCATCCGCGCGTCCGGCTGATCGCGGCCTCGTTCCTGTGTTTCGACCTCGGCGTCGATTGGCGCGTCGGCCGCGACGCCTGGGAACGGGATCTCGTCGAAGACGAGCCGGCGCTCGCCAACGGAAACTGGCAATGGGCGGCCGGCGTCGGCGCCGATCTCGCGCAATTTCCGCGCATCTACAACCCGCGCAAACAGGCGCGCGCCTTCGATCCGCGCGGGACCTACCTTCGGCGCTGGATTCCGGAACTCGCGACGCTCCCCGACGCCGAACTCGTCGATCCCAGTTCGTCCGCGCGGCGCGCTCAAATCGCGCTGCCGCTTTTCGATGGGAGCACCTATCCGGCCCCGGTCGTCGACCACGAAGAGGTCGCGCGCGAATTTTTGCGCCGCTACGTCGAGTTCGTCAGTAGGCCGAGTTGGCGCGGGTTTTAGCTTCTCGCTCGTCGAGCCAATCGCTCACGAGCGGAACGCGGACGTCGTCGCCGTTCCAGACTTTGAATGCATAGACGACCGACGCGACCAGCCAAATCGGGACGATCATCGCCAGGAGCGGAAACGCCGAGAGGCCGAGCAACGGGATATTCGCGAGCGCGCCCAACGAAAAGTACAGTCCGGCCGAACCAAAATTGAAGGCCAGCGCCTGCACGGCTTGCCGTTGGACCGCCGGCGCCCTGCGCGGCCCGAGCAAAGCCAGTGCGGCGAGCGGCCAGAGCGGATAGCCGAGCGCGAGGAGCCCGCGCGTCTCGGCGGAGATCGGGGCCAGCGCGCCGGGTTCGATCGTTCGGCGCGCCCCCGTGAGCTCGCGGCTCGCCGCGGCTCGCGCCTTCATCCGCTCGTCGAGGCGGCAGCTCGGGCAAAGATCCCGGCCGTCGCGGCAGGTCGCGCAGATGGCCTTCGAACAGTGCCGGCAGACGGCGACGGATGGGACGGCGCTGTGAAAATAACAGTCCACGGTGAAACCCTCGATTCCGGCGAAGGATAGTTCGAGACGATCTACCGCCGGGCTTGGAGGAAGGTTTCGCATCGAAGCTGTTAGCGGGTTGGGCGCCGACCGGCGCCGCGACAGTCTGCGCCGCGTCTTGCGCGAGGCGCGGCCCTTCGTCCCAAGCCTGACGTTTGCGCTGTTTCTCGGGGTGATCGCGGGGCTCGGCCCCCTCTCGTACACTCAGGCGATACGCATGGTGCTCGATGACGTCATCCCCAAGCACAACGGCGCGCTGCTGTGGTGGATCGTGGGAGCGGTCTTGGTCATCAACGTCGTAGCGAACGTCGCCTCGTATGGCCAGAACTATCTAACCGCCTGGAGCGGTCAGCGCTTGATCGCGAATGTGCGCGTGCGCTTGTTCGAGCGGATCATGCACCTGCCGCTCGGCGAATTCGACAAGTGGCGCCCGGGCGAGTTGCTGTCCCGCTTCAGCACCGACTTGCAGATGATGACCGACGCGATCGGGACGTCGTTGCCGCAGCTGATCCAGACCGTCGTCACATTCCTGGGCGCGCTGATCTATATGTTCTACCTCGACTGGCTGCTGACGCTGTTCTTGCTGCTGGTCGCGCCGGTCGTGAACTACACGGTCGCGTTCTTCACCAAACTGATCTCGGCCAGCGCGCGACGCTCGCAAGAGCGGATCGCCGATCTCTCGGCCAACCTCTCGGAGGTCTTGCAGGGAGCGCGGGTGGTCAAAGCCTTCGGGCGCGAAGCGCACGAAGTCGAACGGTTGGCCTCGAACAACGAGCGCTACTTCGCCGCCTTCATGAAGACGACGCAGTTCACCCAGACGCAGACGCCGGTGGTCGCGACGATCGTCGCGATCGCGCTCCTTGGGATCCTCGTCTTTACCACGCGCGAGGTCATGGTGGGACGGATGAGCGGTGGCGAGATGTTCGCCTTTTGGACGGCCGTCGGTCTCGCGCTCAATCCGATCAATCGTTTCGCAGCGCTGATCGGCGATCTGGCCCGCGGTTTGGTGGGCGCTTCGCGCGCCTTCGAGATCCTCGATCTTCCGATCGAGCGCGGCGACGAATCGGGCGCCGTCTCCCCGACCTTAGTCGCCGGCGAGGTGCGCTTCGAGCACGTGACCTTCGCCTACGAACCGCCCGGCGTTCGGCCCGTTCTGCGCGATCTCTCCTTCGAAATCGCGGCCGGCGAGGTGGTAGCGCTGGTCGGTCCATCCGGCGCCGGCAAGACGACGATCGTCAATTTGGTGCCGCGCTTCTTCGAACCGCAAGCCGGCAGGATCACGCTCGACGGCATCGACCTGGGCCGCATTCGCTTGCAGACGCTGCGCGAAGCGATCGGCATCGTGCCGCAAGAGCCGCTGCTGTTCAGCGGAAGCATCGCCGACAACATCCGCTACGGGAAGCTCCAGGCGACGCGGGCCGAGATCGAAATGGCCGCGCACGAAGCCAACGCCGACGAATTCGTGGAACAGCTGCCCCGGGGCTACGAGACGACGCTTGGCGAGCGCGGGATCCGGCTCTCCGGCGGCCAGCGGCAG
>DHWK01000112.1:5339-8012 GCA_002413145.1 bacterium UBP12_UBA5184 | reverse complement strand
GCCGCGAACCATCCGGTCACGCCCGCGGCGGACGACGTCCTCCAGGAGAAGGGCGTCATCGTCGTCCCGGACATCCTCGCCAACGCCGGCGGCGTGACGGTTTCGTACTTCGAGTGGGTCCAAGACCTTCAGGAGAATTTCTGGGAAGAGGACGAGATCAACCAGAGGCTCAAGAAAAAGATGGTCCGCGCATTTAAGGAGACTTTGGAACAAGCGAAACGGCATCGCGTCAACATGCGCCGCGGGGCGTACTGCGTCGCGATCGAGCGGGTCGCCGAAGCGACGGAGATGCGCGGCCTCTATCCGTAGTACCGTCCACACCCGCGAGGAGGGGCCAGCGATGCGGGTTACGCCGGTGGGAGGTAGCGCATCTTGCGGAAGACCGACTGACCTTCTTTGCCGGCCATCAGGGCGACGAACTCACGCCCCAGTTTGGCGTTTTTGGCGGCTTTCGCGACGGTCGCGACGTAGGTCGATACGACGTTGTACTTCTCCGGGATTTCGATGACGTTGAACTTGTGCGTGTCGCCATCGGTCACGAACACGATCGCCGCTTCGCTCTTGCCGGAACTCACCGCATCGACGACGTCCTGTCCTTTTTCGCTCTGATAGTTTGTATTCTTCAGGACCTTTTGAACGAACTCAAAGCCGCCGTTGTCGACGCTCGCTTTCTGAATGATCTGGCTCGAAATCGTACCCACGGCCGAAGACGGCGTCCCCAGCGCGATCTTGAGACCCGGTTTTCCGAGGTCTCTGATGTCGTGCACGTTGCCGGGGTTCTTCTTCGGCGTGACGATCACGTCGATGGTCTTGTAGACCGGCGTGAATGGGTCGGTGATGTTCACGACCTTCTTGAGCGGGCTATCTCCGGCTAAGATGATGTCGACCGCCTCGCCGGCGTCGACTCGGTTGGCGACGACGCCGCCGCCCAGATATTCGGCTTGGATTTTCACGCCCGGATGCTTCTGTTCGAAGACCTTGACCAATGCGTCGAAGGGCGGCCGCGCGCTTGAGGCCAGCAGCGCTTTGAGCGTGATGGTTTCGGCGGCCGGGGCGGGATGGAGATTTCCCGAGATGAGCACAACCGCGGCGACGATCGCGACGCCGAAAAAACGTTTCGATATCATAGCTGTTCCTTGTGCCGAAGGCTTACGTGAAGTGAGAACGCGATTCGAGGCCGTTATGTCGCCAGAACCGGAATCGGTTCGCCCGGAGCTGCGGGGCCGAGTCTTTGGTTGCGGTCGACTTCCCATGCGCGGAGCGGTTTGAGCACCAGCAGCGCCAGGAGCGCCGCGACGACGTTGAAGACGGCGGCGATGATGAGAACGGTCGTCCAACTATGGGTCGCGGCCACGATCACCGACCCGAAGGGAAGGAGCAACGAAGCCGTCCCTTTGGCGGTATAGAGCATCCCATAGTTGGTCGTCGCGTACTTCTGGCCGTAATGGTCGCGCGAGATCGCCGGGAAGAGGCTGTAGATTTCTCCCCAACCGAAGAAAACGAGTCCCGAAAGGAGCACGAACGGCACCGGCTGCGTTCCGAACTTCCAGAGGGCGAAAATTCCAATTCCTTCGATCAGGAAGATGATGAACATCGTCAGCTCGCGCCCAAGATAATCGGAGATCCAGCCGCAGATCGGGCGCGTAATGCCGTTCATGATTCGATCGATGGACAAGGCGAACGTTAGCGCAGGCATGGTGATTCCGACGAGCGTCACCGGGAACGTGTCGACGTAGAAATCCTTCGCAATCGGCGCGAGCTGCGCGACGGCCATGAGACCGCCCGTCGCCATAAGGACGAACATGAGGTACATGACGTAGAACGACGGCGAACTCGAAAGCACTTGATACCAATCGTACATGCGCACGTTCTGCAGGTTTTTCGGATTCGGCGGCGCCTCGGCGGGCTTCGCTTGGGGGGGACGCGCCATGAAGAATCCTGCGACGATCACGATGCCGCCCTGGAGGAGGCCGAAGATCCGGAAGGCGTCGTGATACGCCGTCGGCGACGAGTGGATGAGGTTGGCGAGCGGGATGACCGTCGCCGCCGAGCCCATTCCAAAACCCGCCGCGGTCAAGCCGGCCGCGAGACCGCGATTCTTGCCGAACCACTTCAGCGCGTTGGCGACGCAGGTGCCGTAAACCATACCGGCCCCGAGACCGCACAGCGCGCTGCTTGCGTACAACGCGCTCAGGGACGGGGAAATCGAATCCAGGATCCAGCCCAGCCCCGCCAGCGCCCCGCCGATCATCACCATCGCGCGCGGTCCAATCCGATCGGTCACCCAGCCTTCGACCGGAACGAGCCACGTTTCAAAGAGGACGAAGGTCGTGAAGGCGACGGTGATCGCCGTGTTGCTCCAGGCGTGTTCGCCGCCCATCGGCAGAACGAATAAGGTCCAGCCGTACTGGTAGTTGGCGATGCTCGCCATGCAGACGATCCCGAGAACCAGCTGGACCCAAGGCATCGCACGCGAGCCGGTCGCTTCGCCGCCGCGGAGCGCAGTTGCCATGCAAACTCCTCACGCAAGGACTCTTTAGCGCGTTGGCCGGAGATGCGGCGGCCGCCTCCCGCCTTGCGGACAGGGTGCCCCGCGGGCCGTCCGTAAGAGTGGCAGCCGTGGCCAAAACCAAAGAAACGGCACGCCTGGACGTCCGCAAGACCTACAAGCTC
>DHWK01000112.1:397-5238 GCA_002413145.1 bacterium UBP12_UBA5184 | reverse complement strand
CCGTCTCGTGGGCTCGGAGATGTGTAAAACCGCGGGCTCGTGCTCTACCGGCTCGCCGAGATGATGGAGGCGCGGCGCGCACAGTTCGTCGAGCAGCTTCAGATCGGGCTGAAACTCGACGCCGGCGAAGCCGCTCGAGAGACGGCGGCGGCGATCGACCGCGCGCTCTGGTACGCCGGCTGGTGCGACAAGTACGCGGCGCTCGTCTCGTCGCGCAATCCCGTCGCCGGCCCCTTCTTCAACTACTCCGCGACGGAGCCCGTCGGCGTCGTCGGTGTCGTCGCCCCCGACGAACCGTCGCTGTTAGGCCTAGTGTCGGTCGTCATCCCGCCGCTCGTCTCCGGCAATACCGTCGTCGCGCTGGTCTCGGAGAAAGATCCGCGCACCGCGATCGTCTTCGCCGAGTGCGTGGCGACCAGCGACCTGCCGAAGGGCGCGCTCAACATCCTCACCGGACGACGTGCCGAAGTAGCGCCCCATATGGCGCGGCACATGGACGTCAATGCCCTCGCGCTCCACGGCCTCGACGCCGAATTCACGACCGAACTCGAGCGGCTCGCCGCCGACAACCTCAAACGCTCGAAGAGCTACCCCGCAAGGTCGCGGGCAGCATGGTACGGCGACGGCGCGCAGAGCCTAAGCGACGTCACCGCCTTCGTCGAAACCAAAACCATCTGGCATCCCGCGCGCATCTGATTCGGCGGCGCGCCGCGGGGCAACGAGAGGCGGGGCGGGCCCAGGCCCGAAGATGGCGCGGCGCGGAGAGGTGGCAGAGCGGTTGAATGCACTCGCTTGGAAAGCGAGCAGACCCGATAACGGTCTCGGGAGTTCGAATCTCCCCCTCTCCGATTGCTTCCTCGTACGGCTCCCATCTCGAGGACGCCCGCGATAGGACCGTACTCGTCAGCATAGCCTACTTAGCGCGGTCGACGACGCCGACTCGACGCCGGTCGAGATCGTAGTAGACGTCGAATTGTTGCATCGCCGCTAAGCCGACGACGATGCGGATCACGTCGGTTCGGCGAACGCTGAGCGGGACGCCACCCGAGCCAAAACCTCCGATCGGAAAATCGTGCGTCCAGGTGCCGATTTTCAGCGTCGCGTGACTCCACGGGCGAGGCGGGACCAATCCCGTCGTGGTTACCAGCAGTTGCGGCGTCCCCGTATCGAAGATGACCGGGCCGCAGGTTTCCAGTCCGGCTTCGTAGATGCGAATACACCCGCGCGGCGCCCCGAACGCGGCGAAGTCGACGACGCTAAACGGGCTGAGGGCGACGTCGTCGGGATTGAGGGTGATGGTCGGCGCCTTGAAATTGGCGTGCACGATGTAGCGCCGGCCGACCCCGCCGTCCAGCGCGAAGAGCGGCGAGTCGCAGCATCCCCTGCGTTGCGGCGGACTGAAGTAGGCGCCGAAAATTCCCGAGTAAATGCCTGAGAGCATCTCCGGCTCGGCGGATTGCGCCGGACAATCTCTAACTTGCGGGGCGCACCCGAATTCGTCGATGACCTGGAAGGGGACGTTGCGCCCGCGCGCTTCGCCGAGCGAAAGGGAGGCGGACGCCTCTTCCCCGCGCAGCTCGACGCCGAATCCGAAATCCGCCGTAACGCGCTGCCCGGTGACATGGTAGGCTTCGGAGGGCAGCGCTTTCGCGAGCACGCGCAAGCCCGCCGAACCAGTGTCGAACAAGACGCGCTGGGTCGACGAACCGATCGTCACGTCGATCCCAAGTCGCGGCTCGCCGGAGGTCCCCGTCTCGGCGTGCAGCGGGATGACGATCGGGGCGGTCTGAGGCGCCGGCATCACCGCAGCGCCAAACAGCACGGTGGCCAAGAGCGACGTCAGGGACCGGTTCATCGGCGCCTAGAATTTCACGCCGGCTTGTTGCACCTCTTGGTATGGCAGGAGCCAGACCAGCGACTCGTCGTGCAGATCGACCACCTGGACGTGATTGCCGAACGGATCGTAGAAATCGCAACGGAACGGCGGATGTAGGGTCAAGCCGTATTTCTTCGTGAGCTTCTCCTGCACTTCGGCGAGTTGGATTTCGTCGCGCACCATCAAGCCGAAATGGCGAACCCGGTCCGGCCGCCGCTCCTTGACCTCGAACATCGCCAGAAATTGGTGTTCGCCGAGCTTGAAGAACGCGTCGCCTTCGCCTTCGTCGAGTTTTTCGAGGTTGAACACGTCCTGATAGAACGCGACCGCTTTCTCGATGTCGTCGACTTCGATCGCGATGTGATTGATGCCGTAGACCTTGACGCTCATGGCCGAATCGTACCCATCACAAGGCCCGGAACCCTATGCGCCCGCGTTCGAGGTCGAAGTAGACGTCGACGTCCTGCAGCGCGCCGAGGCCCAGAATGATGCGTTTCCGATCGCCACGCCGCGAGAAGATCGTGTAGCGATCGTCGCCTTGACCGCCGGACGTGAAAGCGTGCTTCCAGGCGCCGACGCTAAGCGAAGCGATCGTGCCGCCCGGAAAGTTCGTTTGCAACGCAGGCGAGGGGTCTTGGATGACGGTGTCCTGCAAGCCGGTGTCGATCACGATCTGGCCGCAGACGTTCAACTGCACGTCCTTGACGACGATGCAACCTTCGGGCCAAGAGCTGACGCCCAGCGCGACCGGGACGATCGAAAACTTGCCGATCGTCGCGGCGTCGGGATTCAAGGTAAGCGCCGGCTTCGAAAAATCGGCATGCAGAACGTAGGCGCGCCCGACGCGGCCGGCGAGGTCGTAGAGTGGGTTGACGCAGCATGCGTCCGGCGTGGCGCCGGTCATCATCAATCCCGCGACGCCCGGGAACAGTCGCCCGAACTCGTCGGGCGTCCCGCCGTTCGCGGCGCTGCATTTTGGAAACCACGAGGCGCACGCGACGCTCTCGACGGATTCGACTTGCACCGCGTGTTCGCTGCGGATGCCGCCGATGCCGAGCGGCGCCAAAACGACCTTTCCGCGCAGCGAGAGGCCGTTGCCGTAATCGACGGTCGCCGAATAGCCGCTCGATCCGAACGATTCGGCCGGGACCGCGCTCGCCAGGATGCGCAAGCCCGGCGACGCGGTGTCGACTTCGAGGCGTTTGGTCACCGACCCGAGCGTGACGTCGATGCCGAGGTACGGTTCGCGATACCGGCTGTGTTCGAGGTGCAGCGGGACCACGACGCTCGTCGTCTGAGCGCCGCCGCCGGCGTTCGCGCCGGCGAGCAGCGCCGTCGTCGCTAGCGACAGCAGCGCCGCTCGTCGCATCAACCCCATACCAGCTTCGCTTTCTCGATCCCGGACCAAAATCGTTCCGTACGCGGCATCGAAAAGAGCCGGAACGACTCGCGCGCGCTGTGACCCAGCAACGCGAGCCCGTCGCTTACCTCGCGGTCGAGCAGGGCGGCGAGCGTCGCACGCGGACCGTAATTCGCATCGACGACATGTCGCGCGTCGCGCGCGGCGTCCAGAACTCGCGGATCGATTTCGGCGCCGGGCGGCAAGGTCGAAAAGACGATGTCGAGCGCTTCTCCGTCCCAGACGCGCACGTCGTACCGCCGAGCCGTGGCGCCGGCCCGTTCGCCGGTGCGATTCCAGACGGTGACGCCGGCCCCGTGCCGGCGAAGTTTCCAGATCACGGCGCGCGCAGTCGGTCCGGCGCCGAGGACGAGGACGCGAGTGCCGCCGAGTGCTCGGGTTTCGTCGCCGTCGCGGATATCTTCGCGGCCGATGAGGTCGCCGACAGCGTACAGCGCGCCGGTCGTGTCGGTGTTGAAGCCGTGGATCCCGTCGTCTTGGAAGAGCAGGACGTTGGCCGCGTCGACTTCGATCGCTTCGGGATCGACGACGCGGTTGCACGCCGCGAGCGCTTCTTCTTTTAACGGCGTCGTCACGTTGACTCCCCGATACCCTTTGGCTTGCAGTTCGGCGATCGCGCGCGCGCCGTCGCCGGCGGCGACGCGGATCGCTTCGTACGAGCCGGCGACGCCGGCTTCGGCAAAAAACCCCTGGAAGAGCGCGGGGCTCGCGCTGTGCGCGACGGGATCGCCGATCACGGCGAGCTTCACGTTAGGCTCGTCCGTTCGGCGGTTTGACGCGGCCGAGGACGACGCGTTCGAGAAAACGGAGGACGCGCGTCCCGTACCAATCGTTGGCCACCAGGGGATGGGTCAGGATCGCATGCAATCCGAGCAGCTTCGCCCCGAGGACGTCGGTGAAAAGCTGATCGCCGACGACGACGGTCTCGCTCTTGCGGGTGCCGAGGAGGCGGAGTGCGCGGCCGAAGGCGCTCGGGAGCGGCTTGAGGGCCGAGGGGACGGTCGGGACGCCGAGTTCGGCGCCGATGCGCTGGACGCGGCCGGTGAAGTTGTTGGAGACGAGCGCGACTTTGAAGCCGCGCGCCAGTGCCGAGGCGATCCAGGCGGCGTCCTGCGGCGCCAAATGCTCTTGGCCGTAGCCGACCAGCGTGTTGTCGAGGTCGACGATGATGCCTTTCATCCCCTTGCCTGCCAGCTCGTCGAGCGAGACGAGGCTGAGGCGGTCGGCAAACGCGTCGGGCCGGAACACCCCGCGAGCGTTCAGGCGGCTTTCCCCGCTATCCTCGGGCTTATCCCCAGGTGGCCGGCGGCGGAGGGGTCGCGGGGCCGATTCCCCACAGAAATATTTAGTTTCAGACAAGCCATCCACCGCTCGCACGCAAGGGGATCAGAAAGCGAACCACAACATCTTGTGTCCCTACTTTCGGGGGTGTACTATACACGGTACCGAGCATCGGAGATTTGTTCGTTCTCGAACAGGTGTTCGATCGCTGTCCTCGAATCTTGGGAGCGAGGGAAATTCCCGATGTCCGATGCCGCCGCGTCC
>DHWK01000112.1:0-275 GCA_002413145.1 bacterium UBP12_UBA5184 | reverse complement strand
TTCTTGTGGCGCGTCGCCTCGGCGGTCGCCCAGCCCGAGCGGCCCTATGCGGAGCAAAACGGACGCGACCCCGGCGCGGTGGTCGACGGCGTGAGCCACGCATTTTACGAGATGATGGCGCGGCGCGATTTCATGCCGAACACGCCTTGTCTCGTGAACGCCGGGAGGCCGCTCTCGATGCTCTCGGCCTGTTTCGTGCTGCCCGTCCCCGACTCGATCGAGGGGATTTTCTACAATCTCCAGGCGATGGCGCGGGTGCAGCAGGGAGGCGGCGG
>DHWK01000089.1 GCA_002413145.1 bacterium UBP12_UBA5184 | reverse complement strand
GGAACGAGCTGCGCGGCCGGGTCGACGTTGCAGCCTTCACCTTGCCAGACGCCCGGCGCGACTTCGCGCCCCGGTATGACGACGCGAACCTTCCCCTCCAGCGCGTCGTAATTCGCCTGTTGGTACTGTTGCAGATTTCCGACGTCGGTCCAATAGTCGCCGGTGATGTAGCCTTGAACGAGCTTGTTCTCGTGCAGCATGCGCGGGAAGAGATCGCGGGAGAAGTCGTAGTTCTTGCCGCTTTCCATATAAGCGAAGACGCTCGGATCGAGGACGTAGATTCCGGTGTTGATCGTGTCGGAAAAGATCTCACCCCACGAGGGCTTTTCGAGGAAGCGCGTGATGCGGTTCCGCTCGTCGGTAATCACGACGCCGAATTCGAGCGGATTGGTGACGCGCTGCAACGTGATGGTCGCGGTCGCGCCGGTGCGCCGGTGATCGTCGACGAGGGCGCTCAAGTCCAGATCGGTCAACGCGTCGCCGGAGATGACGAGGAACGGCTCGTCGCGTAAGAGATGCTCCGCGAGTTTGACGGCGCCCGCCGTGCCCAGCGGCGTGTCTTCGACGACGTACGATAACGCGACGCCGAAAGCCGAACCGTCGCCGAAGTAACTTTCGATCTCGTCGGCGAGATAGTGCAGCGTCGCGACGATCTCGCTTACGCCGTGGCGGCGAAGCAGGTCGAGGCTGTGCTCCATCACCGGCTTGTTGGCGATCGGCGCGAGCGGTTTGGGGCGGCGCGACGTCAGCGGCCGCAAACGCGAACCTTCCCCTCCCGCCATCACGACCGCTTTGATTTGGGTGCCCCTCCCGAGACGAGCGCGTTCATTTGCGCTGCGAGCGACACGACCCGTTCGTCTTGCGCGACGGCTTCGAGGGCGACGGCGTTCTTCCGGCGCCAGTTGGGATACTCGTCGAAGGTCCCCGGCACGTTGACTTGATCGAGTTCGCCCAGCACGTCGTCCAGTTGAACGAGCACGATCCGCGCCGGACTCCGTGCCAGGAAGCGGTAGGCCCCCGCGACCAAGGGCGCGTACGCGCGACCATCCGCGACGCGAGCGTCGAGCGTGCGATGCAATTCCTCGACCGCAGCGGCGTCTAATTCGCCCGCCACGTACAGCGCTTCGAGCAGCCACGTCGCTTCGAGCCGGCGCAACGCGTGTGCGGAGAGCGCTTCGTCCTCCGAGTGGAGTCCGGCCTGACGCCGCGCGTCGACGTCGCGGCCGAGTACCCAGCCGGCCAGGGTCGGGAGGTCGTGCGTCGTCGCGGTTGCGAGCGCAAGTTCCGGGTAAGCTTCCGGCGGTCGGAACCGGCCGCCGGCGTCGCGCTCGAACAGCAAGAGGCGGTACGACAAGACGAAATCGCGCGCCATCGCTTCGCGAAAGCCGACCGGTACCGTTCCGAGATCCTCTCCGACGACGAGCGCTCGCGCGCGTTTGCTGGCGTTCGCGGTGACGGCGCGCAGCAGATCGAACGGGTATGGGACGTACGTACCTTGCAGCGCCGACGCCCCGAGCGGAATCCAAAAGAGCCGCAGCAGCGACATCACGTGGTCGACGCGCAACGCGCCGGCGTGGGTCATGTTGGCGCGCAGCAGCGCGCCGTAGTACGCGCCGCGTGCGCGTTCGAGTGCGGCCGGATCGAGCGGCGGAACCCCCCAATTCTGACCGAGCGGCCCGAACAGATCGGGCGGCGCTCCGATCGTTTGCTCCAGCACGTAGCGCCCGCGGTCGGCCCAGACGTCCGCGCCGCCGGGATCGACGCCGACCGCCAGGTCGCGGTAGAGGCCGACCGCGAGCGTCTTCGCTCGCTCGGAGACTGCGGCCAGCTGTTCGTCGGCGACGAATTGCAGATATCGATAGAAGTCGACGCGCCGGTGGGCTTGGCGTGCGAAGCGCTCGACCTCGGGCGAGTCCGGATCGCGAAATGCGGCCGGCCAAGCGTCCCGTGAAAGCTTCTTTTCGGCGAAGTGTTCCGCGAGCGCCTGATGGATCGCGAAGCGGCGGAGCCGAGCTCCGCCGCGCATCAAGAACCGTCCGAAGGCGCGGCGCCGTTCGAGCGCGGCGTCGCGGCGGAACGCGTTATAGAGCAACTCCAAGACGCTTCGCTTGCACGCGCCGGCGAGATCGTAACGAATCGAGCGCGCGCTGCGCGCCTGCGCCAAGCCGGCGCGGAACGCCGCGCTCGCGACCAGCGCACGAACCGCCTCGTCCGAGGCGAATTCGGGGACGGCCTCGACGTCGATCGAGAGCGGGTTGAGGAAGAAGCGGCTCGTCGGCGCATAGGGGCTGGCTTTTTCGGAATCGAGCCAGTCGAGTGCGTGCAGCGGGCTGATGCCGACGATGCCCGCGCCGAGGCGTTCGGCAAGCGCCACCAGCTCGAACAAATCGGTGAAATCGCCGACGCCCCAATTCCGCGCCGAGCGCAGCGCGTAGAGGTTGGCGCCGATGCCCCACACGCGCCGGCCGGCGCGCAGCGCCGGCGGAAGATAGGCGTGGAACGAGCGCCGCTCGCTCACGGACTGCGCCGCGAGCGTAGCAGTGCGAACGAACGCGGCTGCAGTGTGAGGGCGGTAACGGGGATCGGCTCCGCGACGTTGCCGCGCGGATTCCCGGCGGTGTCGATCAAAAGATCCCAACCCAACTCCGCCTGGGGCAGCGTGAGCGCGATGTCGCCGTCGTGCGCGTTGAAGTAGAGGAGGCACAGGGGCGTGGGGCGACGCGGATCCTCGCCGCCGAAGAGACAGCCCACGAATCGCCGCCCCGAATCGCGCCAATCGGCCTCGCTCATCTCGGTTCCGTCGGAACGTAACCAGACGATATCCTTGAGGCTGCTTCCCTCCGGCGCCGCGCCCTCGAAGAAGACTTCGCGCGCGAACGCCGAGCTCGAGCGCCGCAGCGCGATCGCGGCGCGGACGAATTCGGTCAGTTCGCGGTCGTCCTCAGGAAACCAGTCGATCCAGGTGAGCGGACCGTCGTGACAATAGGGGTTGTTGTTGCCGTACTGCGTGTGGCTGCGTTCGTCGCCGGCGAGCAGCATCGGAACGCCCTGCGAGAAGAGCACGGTCGCAATGAAGTTGCGTTTCTGCCGCGCGCGCAGCGCCAGCACGCCGGGATCGTCGGCCGGCCCCTCGACCCCGCAATTCCAGCTGTAATTGGCGTCGGTCCCGTCGCGGTTCTCTTCGCCGTTGTCTTCGTTGTGCTTGTGATTGTAGCTGACGAGGTCGTGCAGCGTGAAGCCGTCGTGGGCGGTCACGAAGTTGATCGAAGAGCGCACGTGCCGGCCGTTGTGCGCAAAGACCTCGGCGGAACCGGTCAGGGCCGACGACAGCGCCCCGCGGGCTCCATCGTCGCCTTGCCAAAAACGGCGCACGCCGTCGCGAAAACGGTCGTTCCATTCCGACCAGCCGGGCGGGAATCGGCCGAGCTGATAACCACCTTCACCGACGTCCCACGGTTCGGCGATCAGTTTGAGTCGCGAGAGGGTCGGATCTTGCGCGATCGCTTGGAAAAAAGGTGCGTTAGGATCGAAACCATGCGACCTCCGCCCCAGCGTGGTGGACAGATCGAAGCGAAAACCGTCGACGCCCACCACTTCGGCCCAATAGCGCAGTGAATCCATCACGAGCTGAACGACCCGCGGATGTTCGAGGTCGAGGGCGTTGCCGCAGCCGCTGGCGTTTTCGTAGAAGCGCCGGTCCTGCGCGAGGCGGTAGTATGCTTTGTTGTCGATGCCGCGGAACGAGAGCGTCGGCCCGAGATGGTCGCCTTCGCCGGTGTGATTGTAGACGACGTCGAGAAGCACTTCGAGACCGGCGGCATGGAAGCGCTCGACCATGCGACGAAACTCGAAGACGTCGCCCTCGCTTAGGTAGCCCTGATGCGGCGCGAAAAATGCAATGGTATTGTAACCCCAGTAATTACGCAGGCCGCGTTCGACGAGGTGTCGGTCGTCGAGGTAGGCTTGCACCGGCATCAGTTCGACGGCGGTGACGCCGAGCCGAGCGAGATAATCGAGCACCTGTGGTGCGCCGAGCGCCGCAAACGTGCCGCGCAGGGGCTCGCGGATGCCCGGAAACTTCATCGTGAAGCCGCGCACGTGCAGTTCGTAGAGGATCGAGTCGCGCCAAGGACGGTCGGGACGTTCCCCGCGCGCCGTCGAGCGCGTGTCGACGACGACCGACTTCGGCGTCAGCCCGGCATCGTCGCGCCGATCGAAGCTCGTTTCGGGATGCGCCGAGCCGACCCGGTAGCCGAAGTGCGCGTCGCTCCAACGCAGCGGACCAGCCAGCGCTCTCGCGTAGGGATCGAGCAGCAGCTTGTTCGGATTGAAACGATGGCCCGCGGGCGGATCGTATGGTCCGTAGACGCGGTATCCGTAGCGTAAGCCCGGCTTCGCACTGGGGACGTAACCGTGCCAGACTTCGTCGGTGTACGACGGCAAGGTGAGGCGCTGGAGTTCGCGCCGGCCGTTGCCGTCGAACAAACACAGCTCCACTTTTTCGGCGTGCGCCGAAAAGAGCGCGAAGTTGACGCCCGCGCCGTCCCAGCTCGCGCCGAGCGGCGCCGAGGCTCCGGCGTCGACGAACGGTCCGCGACGTTCGATCACCGGGCGGGCGCGAGGACGAGCAGCGACTGCGGCGGCAGATAGAGCTTGAGCGAGACGGGTTTGCCGTGCGACGGCGTTTCGGTCGCGCTCACCGTCCCGAAATTGCCGCGATTTCGTCCGCCGTACGTGGCTGCGTCGCTGTTGAGGATTTCGCGATACGGGCCGCCGATCGGGACGCCGAAGCGATAGCCGTCGTAGGCGGTTCCGCTCAAGTTCATGGTGACGACGACGAAGGTTCCGCTCTGCGGATCGCGCCGCAGGAAGGCCGCGACGACGTTGCTGCGATCCTCGCATTCGATCCATTCGAAACCCTGCCAGTCGGACTCGCAGACGTACAGAGCCGGGGTTTCGTGGTAGAGGCGGTTGAGATCGCGCACGAACGTCGAGAGTCCTCGATGCCGCGGGTCCTCGAGTTGGAGCCAGTCGAGGCTGCGCGCTTCGCTCCACTCACCCTCTTGCCCAAACTCGTTGCCCATGAACAAGAGCTTCTTGCCGGGATGGGTGTAGAGGTAACCGTAGAGCGTTCTCAGCGAGGCGAAGCGTGCTTCGTCGTCGCCGGGCATCCGCCCGAGCAGCGAGCGCTTGAGATGGACGACCTCGTCGTGCGAAAACGGCAGGACGTAGTTTTCGCTGAACGCGTACGTCAGGCTGAAGGTCAGCTCGTCGAGATGATGTCCGCGAAAGAGCGGATCGCGCGCGAAGAACGCGAGCGTGTCGTGCATCCAGCCCATATTCCATTTGTAACCGAAGCCGAGCCCGCCCGCATAGGTCGGAGCCGAAACCATCGGCCACGAAGTCGATTCCTCGGCGATCGTCGTCGCGCCGGGGAATTCGGCATAGACCGTTTGGTTGAGCCTGCGGAGAAACTCCGTGGCCTCGACGTTCTCGTTACCGCCGAGTTCGTTTGGAATCCACTGACCCGGATCGCGGTCGTAATCGAGGTAGATCATCGAGGAGACGGCATCGACGCGCAGGCCGTCGACGTGGAATTCGCCGAGCCAGTAGAGCGCGCTCGCGATCAGGAAATTCGCCACCTCGCTACGCCCGACGTTATAGATCCAGGTGCCCCAGCCGTAGTGAAAGCCTTTGCGCGGATCGGCGTGTTCGTAGAGGTGCGTACCATCGAAGTTGCCGAGGCCGTGAGCGTCTGTCGGGAAGTGGCCCGGCACCCAATCGACCAGGACGCCGATGCCGGCGCGATGCGCGCGCTCGACGAAGGCGCGAAAATCGTCGGGCGCGCCGTAGCGGCTGGTCGGCGCGTACATCCCGGTCGGCTGATAGCCCCACGAGCCGTCGAAGGGATGTTCGGCGATCGGCAAGAGCTCGAGGTGCGAGAACCCGAGGTCTTTGACGTATGGGATGAGCGTATCCGCGAGTTCGCGATAGGAGAGCGGACCCTCGCCGCGCTCGCCGCCGCGCCGCCACGAGCCGAGGTGCA
>DHWK01000120.1:11759-12146 GCA_002413145.1 bacterium UBP12_UBA5184 | reverse complement strand
GTGGAAGACCGGGGCTTGGCGCCCGCGTCGTGCCGTGTTATCCCAACCGGCCATGGCCGTGCGGTAGAGCCGGAAGGGTGGCGGCGCAAGCGCGAGTCGCCGGCCGACCACCGCTCGGTAATCGGCGATCTCGCCGGTGAATCCGGGCTCGATCCCCTCGGCCGCGTACGCATTCTTAGACGGCTCGTCCCCGTGCGGCGGAAACTCCACCGCGGCATCTAAACCGAGCGGCCTGAGGTCCTTCAGGCCGTGGGTCAGGCCGCCGACGAGGTGCAGGTCGGGCAGTCCTTGCTGCCGCGCCGCGCGTCGCCAGCGTGCGACCGTCGCCCGCGGTTCGGGGAGAGCGCCTGGCCGGTAGATCAACAGGACGGGGGCGCCGCCCACCCG
>DHWK01000120.1:338-11706 GCA_002413145.1 bacterium UBP12_UBA5184 | reverse complement strand
ACGGGGGCGCCGCCCACCCGGAGGTAGCCCTTCCGTCGGGTCCGATAGCGAGTGTGCTCCAGGGGATGACGCAGGCGGTGGATATGACGATACTCCCGGGGAGGAAGGCGCTTAGCGTGCTTGCGCGCCAACGACCCGTGATGCCTGTCACCTCGAGTAGAGCCGCGCGAGCTAGGTGGAGGGCGGACGCGGTCGAGGGCCAAGTTTTGGCGGCGAAGCTCGGCGGGGGAATGGGATTGCGGGAAACCAATTGTCGCGCGTCCGCATGCGTGCTGTCGGTCTTGTTGATGACGCTCGCCGGAGGCTGCCTGCCGGGCAAACGTTTGAGTGACATCGGTGCGTCCCCAACCGGCCGCGCGCAATCGCCCGGACCGACTTGGATCGTTCCAACCGGTGTTAGCATTCCGGCGTCTCTCCGCGGAACCACAAACATCGACGGCCTCTACCCATCTTTTGTCGCCAACGATAAGATGTGTTGCTGGGTCGGGACGCGTGCGCGCGTGGTTACGCTCAAGCCGGCGTCGGCCTCGCACCTCGACTTGACGGTCTACGTCCCCGACTATCCGTTCTTCGGAAAGCACAAACAGGGGCTCACCATTTCAATCGACGGTGATCGGGCGCAGAGACGCTGCTGTTACGGTCCCGGCGTCTACACGCTGAGCTTCGATGTGCCGCCGCGCCTCCGACGACGACGCGGCGACGTTCCGCTGCGCCTGTCTACAAGCGAGGAATTCGTGCCGGTGCGGGAGGGGATCAACGCGGACCCGCGCCATCTCGGCATCGTGTTGACGCGCGTCGACTATATGCCTTGACGCGCATGCCGGCCGGAAGCGGATGTCAGGCGCCCGACCGCGACGCCCATCAGCATCCACCAAAACTCGCCGATCTTCGGATAGAACGTCAAGAAATCGAAGATTTGGTGGACCGCTAGTCCGAAGCATGCGGCCAGGACGCCGAGCACGATCGGATCGCGTCCGCGCGCGCCGGCGAATGTGGCGATCGACGCATATACGCTCCACAATGTCGCGGCGAGCAACGGGAGCCCGCCTTCGACGAGTGCCTGTAGGTAGAGACTATTGGCGTGCGTTCGTACGCCTAGGAGCCCGACGCTCGGTAATTTGAGTTCGTAGTTTCCGGCGCCGATGCCGAGCCAAGGACTGCGCTCCCAGAGTTGAATCGCGGCCATCCAGAGTTGCGACCGCGTCGCCAGACCTGTCGGCGCCCCGATTTCGCTAAAACTGACCAGCCGCTTGAGTCCACCGACGGCTGCTAAGCCGAGAGCGACGACGCCTATCGCCCCGCCGGCCGCCGCGAGTGCGATGCGGGGATTGAAACCGCGTCCGACGGTTACGAGCAACCCAATCGCAAGCAGTGTCGAGACGATCCCCGCGCGCGACAATGTCAAAACGAGCGCGAGGAACGCAATCGCCGAGACCGCTGCGGCCAGGCGATCGCGGACGGTCAGCGCGTAGGCGAGCAAGACGGGGATGGCGAGCCCGAGGTAACCCGCGAGCTGATTCGGACCTTCGAGCACCCCGGCGATGCGGGGTACGACGCGACCCGCGATCAGGCTCGACGACGGTGCGCCTAAGAATTCTTGAACGAGTGCGAGAAGCGCCACGAGCGTGACGACTCCCAGGAGCGCGACCCGAAACGGGCGCGGGTCGGGATCGTCGGCGACGGCGATGACGCAGACTGCGAACGCCAGCGCATATTCGATGGCCTTGAACGTTTCGCGAGCGACGACGTCGACGTAAAGAGCGGGAACGAGCGATAACGCATTGGCGGCGATCAGCGCTAGCGCGGCGATGGATAGTGCTCGGCTGCGCGGTCCCCACAGCGGCCAAAGTGGTGTCCGGCGAGCGATCAGTCCGACGATGATCGCTGCCAAAACCATCTTGGGTAGCGTGACGGTCGTGCGCGAGATGTCGTGATACCACGCGAAGGGATCGACGAAGACGAGAACGGCGACTCCCCAGGCCGGCCGCCGGTAGGCAAGATATGCCGTCGCCGCGGCGACGACGATGAAGACGAGTGCCGCGGTTAGGTCGAGCGGGTGGCGATCCATGCACCCAAATTCGCTGCGACCGCGCGTACCTTACGCCGATTGACCGCACCGAAGTCGGCCATCACCGAACTCTCCCGTTGCGCTCTATGAGATAGTCGCAGATTCCGATGCGCCAATTGGGAAGCTGAATGCCCAGGCTTGCGAGCTTCGTGCAATCGAGGGCCGAGTATGCGGGCCTCTCTGCCGCGTCGGGCCGAGCTTCGCTCCTCCTCGGAACGGGCGCCGTTGAAACGGCCGCCTGTTTCATCGCTTCGGCTGCGAAGTCGAACCACGTAACCGGCCCCTCGTTGGCGGCATGATAGAGCCCGTAGCGTTCGGTATCGATCAGCCGCCGCAGCGCAATCGCCAGATGTCCGGCAAATGTCGGCGAGGCGGTGACGTCGTTCGTCACGACGACCGGCTCGCCGCTCGCGCCACGCCCGATGACGCGGTCGATAAACGACGACTTGGCCAGGCGCTCCGCGATCCCGTAGAGCCCGCAGGTTCGCACGACAAAGGCGCGCATATCCAGACGGAGCGCCAGGATTTCGCCGGCCAGCTTGGAGACTCCATACGCAGAAAGCGGGTGTTCTTCGTCGCCCTCACGATACGGACGTGCGGCCCGGCCGTCGAAGACGTAATCCGTGCTGATCGTCACGAAGGTAACATCGATCGCTCGGCAGCGGCGGGCCAGCGCGTCAACTGCAAAGGCGTTCACGGCGAAGGCACGCCGCGGTTCGATCTCGCAGCGATCGACGTCGTGAAAAGAAGCGCAGTTGACGACGAGGTCGGGGCGAGCGCGATCGAGGGCGGCCTGGACGTCGGCGTCGCTCTCGATGTCGAGCTCGGCGCGTTTCGGCGCGACGATCTCGACATCGGTCCAACGATGCCGTATCGCGGTGCCGAGTTGTCCGAACCCTCCGATCAGAAGCGCTTTCAAGGTGATTTAGGAATGGTGCTCGCTCCGAAAAACCCCTTCAACGCGCCGCTGAAAGGAAGCCCGCCCTCGCGCGCCCGATAAATGCCGATATGGAGACCGACGCAATCCGCCGGTCAGAGACGTGATGCCGCTCTGACCAACTCGCTGGCTCGGAAAAGCGACTCAAACTCGCCCGCATCGCTCCACCCACCGTCGAGCACGTCGTAATAAAGATCGCCCTGGCTGATGTACTGGTTGTTGACGTCGGTGATCTCGAGTTCGCCGCGCGCCGATGGTTGCAGCGTGCGGCAAAGATCGAAAACCCGCCGATCGTACATGTAGATGCCGGTTACCGCGAACGAACTCTTGGGTCGCGCCGGCTTCTCCTCGATGCGAACGATGCGATCGCCGTCGAGTTCTGCGACGCCGAACCGCTCGGGGTTCGGCACCTCCTTGAGAAGAACCCGGGCCCCGGAATTCTGATTTTCGAACTTGCGCACGTAGGGCGTGATGTCGTCTTGAACGATGTTGTCGCCCAACATCACCACGATGCGCTCTTCCTCAGCAAAATGCTCGCAGAGCTTGAGCGCCTCCGCGATGCCGCCCTCGCCTTCTTGGTATGTATAGTGGAGATGCTTGAGACCGAACTCTCTGCCGTTCCCGAGTAATCGCAGGAAGTCTCCCGCAGACGCCCCGCCCGTCACGATCATGAAGGCTTCGTCGCCCACCGCAAGGACCTCGTCGAGCAGGAGCACGTCAGGATCGACGCTGACCGCGACCGCGAATGTCAGCCTCATGTGCATTCCCGAGGAGTACGTCCGAACCGGGATATCGATGAACTCCCGTAGCCCCGCGAATTCGACGATTTCGTCGAACCTGGCCTCAATCTGGCGCGGGTTCATACCAAGTACGAGGCCGTTGATCTTGACGTTTTCGCGTCCCGTCATATCGGGATGGAATCCGACGCCGAGGCTCAACAGCGGCGCGATCTCGCCTGGGATTCGGATCGATCCGCTGTCGGGCGTGTAGATACCGGCGAGCAGCCGCATCAGCGTCGTCTTGCCGGAACCGTTCCTGCCGATGACTCCGAGCGTCGTGCCGCGCGCAACCGCAAAGCTGACGTCGTTGATAGCGTTGACGAAGCGCTCTCTTTTTTCGGATGGCCGGATCAACCGAAGGCTGACGACCGCCTCCTTGAGCGTCATCTGCTTGGGGATCGTGACGACGCGAAATCTCTTGGAAACACCCTCGACGAGGATGGCTTCGGCGCTCATTTACGTTCACACATAATCGGCGAACGCGTCCTTGTACCGTTCGAATACGGCAAGACCAGCATAGAACAGAGCCACGGAGGCCAGCAAAGCGTAGAGCAGATGCCTCCAGTTCGGAAACGAGTCGGCGTAAAAAATGTCCTGATAACTTAAAATCAACGCCGCCAGCGGATTGCCGAGCACGTAGGGCCGGAAACCTTCCGGCACCGTGGAGAGCGGATAGATAACGGGCGTCAGGTAAAATAAAAGCAGCAGGACGACGGCGATGAGTTGCTGCAAGTCTCGAAAGAAGACGTTCATGGTGGCGAGGAACATAGCGACGCCGGACGTTAACAGGAACTGGATAACGAGTAGCAAGGGCAAGACCAGGATCGACCAGCCGAGCGGCACGTGGAAAATCAGTACTATCGTCACGAGAATCGGAAGTGAGAGCAAGAGGTTCACGAGATTCGAAAGCACCGGCACGAGCACGAGAATAATCGGTGCGAAGACGGTCTTCCCGACGAACATGCGCCCGTCAACGATCGAACTCGTGCCTGCCTGGACGGAGCTTGCGAACCACTGCCACGGGATCAACCCGGCTATGAGGAATACGGCATAGTGCGCGATCCCGATGCGCAAGTAGACGGAAAATACGAGCGTGTATACGAGCATGAACAGTAAGGGGTTGAGCAGGGTCCACACAAAGCCGAGCGCAGAACCGCGATATCTTAAGACAAGATCCCGAACGACCAGCTCGTACAGAAGCCACCGATAGCGATAAAGTACTTGAACCAAACAGTGATCCTACGGGAACGAGCCGCCGGAAAAGTGCGTATGAAGCGAAGATTGCAAGAGAAAGGACCCGACGACTACCCGACTCTTTCCAACTTCCAGCGCGAGACCTTTTTGCGAGCGAAAGTTTGGGCTTGCTCGCTGGTGACGGCCTCAAGGTTCTATGTTCGGCCCCCTGCCGCGGACAACGGGTCGTCGAACGCGCCATGCTCGGTCCGGGCTCCGGCTAACTTCGGGAATCGCGGAGAAGAGTCTCGTGCCGCGACGTGAATAACCGCGCATGCCGTACCAGCGGGGAGCTACCGAACGAGCATGGCAGACCGTCTACGCGCCAGCATCGAAGAACTCAACGCACGAAGCGCGGGATATCTCCCCGGCTTGATCGGACTCGAGATACTCGAAGTCGGCAAGGGACGGGTGCGCAGCCGGCTCGTCCTCCGCCAAGAACTTATGGCGACCAACGGATTTCTCGCGGCCGGCTCGGTCGTTACGCTTGCCGACACGTCCTGCGGCTACGGCACGTTGGCGCATCTACCCGAGTCCTCGACCGGCTGGACCACGATCGAGCTGAAAGCTAACCTGATCGGAACGACGCGCTCGGGGAGCGTCGAATGCGAAGCGACCCTCGTGCATGGGGGGCGCTCGACCCAAGTCTGGGATGCGCGCGTCCTCGAGACAGGCGGCCGTACGATCGCGCTTTTCCGCTGCACCCAGATGTTGCTGTATCGCACCAAACGCGAATCCGACGCGGAATCGGCGAAGGGAGCATGAGCCTGCTAGATCGCGAACATTTTCTCCGCGCGACGTTAGCTGCGGGCGTGCTGGCAGCGGCGGCGCCTGCTGCCGAAGCTCGCACCAGTCCCGAGCTCGAGAAACTTTACGCGGGCGCCAAATCCGAAGGGACGATGACCTGGTGGACGGCCCATTACGCCGAGGACGCCGCCGAAAAAATCCGCGCCGCCTTCAAAGCGAAGTATCCCGGGATCGAAGTTCAATTCATCCGGCAGACCGCGCAGATCATCTATCAGCGCCTCGCGCAGAATCTCAAGGCCGGCGTCCGTGAAGTCGACGTCTTCGCCTCGACCGACGAGGCGCATTATCCGCAGTTGAGCAAGCTCGGCGCGCTTGCAGCGTACGTCCCGCCCGACATCGGCGTCCTGCCGCCGAACCTGCGCTCGTTATCGGACGAGAAGACCTATCACACCGGCGCGTTGCGCTTCGTGACGCTCGTCTACAATCCGTCGAAAACGACGCATCCCCAACGCTGGGCCGATCTCCTCGACCCGCGTTACAAAGGTCAGGTCACTGCGGCCCATCCCGGCTTCAGCGGCGTCGCGGGCGCCTGGGTCGTCGCGCTGAACGATAAGTTTGGTTGGACGTTTTTTGAAAAATTGGCGCAAAACCAGCCGAAGATCGGGCGGTCGATCAACGACACGGTCGCCGACGTCGTCTCCGGCGAGCGAGTCATCGGCGGCGGCCCGGATGCCTTGGCCTTGGAGCGGAAGGCGAGCGGCGCTGCGATCGATATCAGCTTCCCGAACGACGATGCGATCCTGGTCGTCAATCCGGTCGGCGTCTTAAAAGACGCGCCGCACCCCAACGCCGCGCGCTTGTTCCTGAATTTTTATTACTCGCGCGAATATTCACAAGCGCTGGCGGAGAGCTACAATTTCCCCTTGCGCGCCGACGTACGCAGCTCGACCGGATTGCGGCTCGACAAGATCAAGTATTACCGGAACAGAGTCGAGCGGCTCGCCTCAGGCGTTCCGGAGGTCGTCGCGAAATGGCGCGAGACGTTCGGCGTCTAGCCCGTCGTTTCGTTCGAGCGGCGGCGAGGGCCGCTAAGAGCCGTCGTCGCCGGGGTTGACGACCTCGATCTGATTGGCTTCAAACGTGCCGTTCCCATTCCAATGCCCCCACACGCGGACGCGCATGTTCGGCTGGAGCGTGATTCCGATCGGGTTGATGACCGTGCCGTCGTGCAAGGTGACGTGGAGATTTCCGGTGTTTCCGCGGCCGAGCCAGAGGTTGTACGGCTGAAACGACGAGACATAGCCCGTCATGTACCCTTGGTATGAGGAATTTGGATTGTAATTCGGCCCTTGGTACGGCGAGTTCGGGTTGTAGTTCGGGCCGTAGCGGTTGGGCCCCGGGCCGTAAGCGCCCGTGCCGTACGGGTCGTTGGGGTAGCGCCGTACCGTCGCGCTGTCGGGTAGGACGTCGATCTGGTTGGCTTCGAAGGTTCCGTCGCCGTTCCAGGAGCCCCAAATGCGCACGCGCATCCCGGATTGCAACCTCGTCCCCGTCGGCGCGATCACGGTGCCGCCGTGCAGCCTCACGTGGAGACCGTTGTTTCCGCCCAACCAGACGTTGTAGGGTTGCGACGTTGCGATGCGTCCCGTGATGTAGTCCCCGGAATTTTGATCGTATTGGTAAGGACCAGAAGAATATGGCTGTGCCTGCGCGGCGCTGGGCAGCGCCAAGACTGCGAAGGCCGCGAGCGCGGCGAGGTGCAGCAGGGCTCGAATCGTCATCCTTGCCTCCTTCGTGTGGTGAGCGGGCGTATCGTCAACGAGAGATTCAACCCCGATTGTTCCCCGATCCCAAAGAACGAAAGCTGCCGAATATCGGTCGAACGCGCGCCCAGCGAGCCAAGCGGCCGCAAGCGGCCCGTGCCCCTTAGCGGCGTCTCAGGAAGTTGGCTAGGATGCCGGAGCGTAGCTCGGTGCACGCTATCCCTTGGTATACTGAGGCTATGACGCAAGCGCAACGACTGACCAACTCCCTCAACACGCTGGCGAAGGCGCCGCAGTTCTCCTACGTGAAGGCCCGGGCTGCGGCCCGCGCCGACGGCGACGTCGACTGGCCGGCGACCAAAGCGTGCAACGCCGACTTCAACCCCGACGTCGATGGGTCAGAGACGTTCGTCATGCGCGACGGGAGCCAGGCGGTCTGGCAGGCCGCACGCAATTCGTACGCCGCCCGGCCGGCGTCTTAATTAAGACGGCATGAGTCGCAAAGCATTCGAAGCGCCGAGCGCGTAAATAGGAACCACGATGCCCCTCTCGCTCATCCTCGCATTGATCGTCAGCCTGCTGGCCGTCTCACCGACGCCCGAGCCGCAGCCGACCCTAACGCCGCAGCAGACGCTCTCCGTCATTCGCTATCAATTTCGGACGCACCGGCCGCCGCCGGCGTACGTCACCTATACCGAAGCGCGAAACCAACGCGACGATCACGGCTTTCCGGATTATGTCGGTAGCTATATCGAACATTATTGGTGCCGGACGACCGATCGCTCGGCCTTGAAGCGGCGCGTCTACCGCGCCAACTATCGCGGCCCGCTCGAGTGGGAGCGCGTCTCTTTCAACGAGGCCGTCGATCCCGGTCCGCCGACGGCCGACGTCTTCGAGCCGGCGCCGGCGCATCCGCGCCCGCCCGAATTCGTTCCGACGCCCGAGCCGCAGCAGACCCCGCTGCGGGAGATCGCAAACGTCCGGGTCAGCGGCGAATTCGATTATCGCGTCGTCTCGATGGAGACGGTCGGCAAAGACCTGCATCTGACGATCGAGCCGACGCGCGATCCCGACCGCAACCGTCTCCGCGAGGTTTGGGCCGACAAGGATACGTTAGAACTCAAGAAACTCGCCGCGACCGACAAGCTCTTCGTCGAGCACGGTCCGGTCTACGCCGTCAAGTTCACGATCATCATGGGCTGGCTCGAGGGGCGGCCGATCGTCACCGACATCCACGGTGTCGTCGGCGCCAACTTGAGCAATCCGGCCGACGTCTACAGCGACGACGGGAAAGAGGTCGACTTCACGTTCCGCGACGTCAAATTCCCGGCTTCCTTACCGGCGTGGTATTTCAACAAGCGCGAGTACGCGCAGCACCTCGCCGACGCGCCGACGTAGGTTCCTGAAAACTTCCGCCCTGAAAGCCGGCTCGCCTCAGTAGGGCTCGCGACGAAAGCGCTCGCCACGAACGTCGACCTGGTTGGCCTCAAACGAACCGTCGCGGTTCCAGTGACCGAGCACCACCACTTCCATCCCGTGCCGCAACGTGATGCCGGTCGGATTGATGACGGTTCCGTGATGCAAGACGACGTGTAGGCTGCGATCGAGCCACAGGTTGTACGGCTCGAACGCGGTGACCCGTCCGCTCACCTCGTTTCGGACGCGAACGTAGTTTTGCGGATTGTACGGTCCCCCCTGATAGGGCTGCGCGGGCGCGGGACTTGGGGAGAGGACGAAAACGACGGCGGCGAGGGCGAGCGCGCCGAGAAAAGACTTGGCCACGTTGTGCTCCTGCTCGTAGGAAGCGAGCGACGATTCGCCCGTGTTCCTGAAACGCGGTCCAGCCCTGCTTTGTCTCGCCTTAGGGCTGCAGGCCCACCAACTGCGACGGAGGTTTGACCAGCCCTGGGAAGCGGCGGTGCAATTGCGCCAACTTCGGCAAATCGTTGTAAGCGATGTAGGGGCTGTCGCGATTGTGCGCTAGGTAGTGCTGATGATACGCTTCGGCCGGATAGAAGGCGCGGAGCGGAACGACCTGCGTGACGACCGCGCCGCGATAGGTCTTGGCCGCATCCAACAGCCGAATGTATCGCTCCGCCAGCGCGCGTTGTTGCTGGGTTGTGTAAAAGATCGCCGAACGGTATTGCGTCCCTTCGTCGGGACCTTGCCGGTTGAGTTCGGTCGGATCGTGTGCGACCAGGAAATAGACGTCGAGCAGCTTCTCGAACGAGATCTGCGAGGGGTCGTAACTGATCTCGACCGATTCGGCGTGTCCGGTCGTGCCGGTGCTGACGATTTCATAGTGCGCCGTCGGCGCGTTACCGCCGGAGTATCCCGAGACGACCTTGGTCACGCCCTTGAGGGAATCGAAGACGGCCTCCATCCCCCAGAAACATCCGCCGGCGAGAACGACCTTCTCGGGTTGGCGGCCCGCACCGAGGCAGGCGAGCGCGAGCGCGACGGCCGCGAATGCGCGAACGAGCCTCATCGTTCGGCTACCAGGTGCGCGATCTCCGCATCGATCGCGCCGTCCGATCCCTCGCCGACGACGGTCTTGCGCAGCCGACCGCGGCGGTCGAGCGCGACGGGCCACACGATGCCACCTTACCGGGATAACGCGCGCGCAGGGCCTCGCGCAAAAGCGGGTCGAGGGTGCCTGCCGGCGCCGTCGCCCGCGCCGGAAGCGCACCGAAGAGGAGGCTGAGGACGACGGCTGCGAGGACGCGCGGGTACATGAGCGATCTCCTACGCCGCGCGAGCGACGGAAACCCCGGACCTACGCGGCTTAGGCCAAGCCTACTCGCCGGTTCGCAACGTTTCTGTAAGGTAGCCGACTTCGTTGCGCAGCTGCGCTGCCTCGGGGCTCGATGGATAGCGCGTGATCAGCCAAGTCGCGACCTCGAGGGCATGCCGCCGGCTCTCGGCGTGCGGGATCTGCACGTACAGACGCTGCAGGACGAAGATGGTGCGCGGCAGCCAGCGGTCCGCCGGATATTTTGCCTCCCAGTCCTGCACCGAGCGCTCGACGAGGTTGGCGTGCGCGTACGCGGCGGCGGGCTCGGGCGGCGCGGGGGAGGCGAGCCGCCCGGCTTCGCTGCGCAGGGCGTTGCCAATCCCCAGCACGCTCATCTTGAGCGGTCCGAAATACTCGTCTGCCGGCGCTAGCCGGTGCGCGGCCGACGTTTGCGCGAAGGCCGGGGAAAACGACGCGGCGAGCAGCACCGCGCTAAACGAACAAAACGACGCTCGAAGAAGAGTGCGCATACCATTCCATCGCTAGCTGCGAGCGAACTTTAGAGTGCTCCCGTACTGCGAACGGCAACTGTGACGGGTCTCGCGCCGCCGCTTTCTTTGCGGGATCTTTACGCTACGGTTCCACGCGCGGCCCGCCTCCGCCTGGCCGATTAGAGGGTTCGCCCGAGGCGGCGCAGAGAGCCACGCAGCTGATGCGAATCGGGATCGTCGGGAGGGGCGCCGTCGGCACCATCTTCGCAGAAGCGCTGCGAGAAGTTGCGGAGGTGCGCAGCGCGGGACGCGACGATGCGCCGCCGCTCGCGCTCGCCGACGTCGACGTCATCTTCAATGCGGTGAAAAGCTACGACGCGATAGCTGCGCTGCAGGCCTTACGCGGCATCGTGCGCGCCGACGTCCCGATCGTCGCGCTGCAAAATGGAGTCGAGCAGGTTGCGCAGGTCGACGCGACGCTCGGCCCGTTCCGCGCCGTCATCTTGGCCCCGACCACCGAAGGCGGCGCCCGCGATGAGGCGGGGAAGATCCGGCGGACCGGCCGCGGGACGACGACGCTCGGCTGGGCAGCGGGACGCGAGGGCCCACGAGACGG
>DHWK01000120.1:0-147 GCA_002413145.1 bacterium UBP12_UBA5184 | reverse complement strand
CGCCTGGGCCAAGCTCGTCGCCAACGTTGCGATCAATCCCATTACCGCGCTTGCCCGACAACCGAACCGCTACGTGGTGGAAAATGCGGCGGCGCGAGCGCTCGCGCTGGTACTGGCGCGAGAGGCGGGCGCCGTTGCGGCCGCCGG
>DHWK01000176.1:3693-5639 GCA_002413145.1 bacterium UBP12_UBA5184 | reverse complement strand
GCTTCAAGGAGATCAACGAGGCCCACGCGGTCCTCGGCGACCCCGAGAAGCGCAAGAAGTATGACGTGCTCGGGGCCGACTGGCAGCGCGCATCGCAACAAGCCGAAGCGCAGCGCCAATACCGCTCGCGCCAACAGAGCGAGGACGTCTTCGAGAATCTAGGCGGAGGCCCGAGCGGTTTCTCGGATTTCTTCGACGCCTTCTTCTCCGGCGTCGGGCGGCGTCAGGCCGCGACGCATTTCGCCCGGCGCGGCGGCGATCTCGAAGCGTCGATCGATTTGAGCCTGGCCGAAGCCTATCACGGCGGGAAAAAATCCGTTCAGTTGCAGGTCGACGATACGTGCTCGCGTTGCGCTGGGAGCGGCGTTTTCAACAACGCGGTCTGCCCGGTCTGCGGCGGCACCGGACGACAAGTTCAGTCCAAGCGCTTCGAGGTAACCATCCCCAAAGGCGTCCGCGAGGGCCAGCGGATTCGCCTCGCGGGCCAAGGCGCTCGCGGGATGGGGGGCGGACCCAACGGCGACCTCTATCTCGTCGTGCACTTCCTCCCCGACGGGCGGTTCGAGCGTCGCGGCGACGATCTGTACGTCGACCTTCCGGTGGGCATCTACGACCTCGTGCTCGGCGGCGAAGTTCGCGTCCCTACGATGAGCGGCGAGGTCACGATGACGATCCCGCTCCAGACCCAGAACAACAAATTGCTGCGCCTCACCGGCAAAGGGATGCCGAAGGCGAAAGGCGGCTTCGGGGACGAGTACGTGCGCCTCGTCGGAATGCTTCCGACCGATCTGAGCGAGCGCGAACTCAAGCTTTTTCAGGAATTGGGCGAACTCCGCGCAGCGAAGGGCGCCAGGAACTAAGCGCGCGCCGCTTAGCGCGCGGCGAGCGCGGGTTTGAGCGCACGCAGCGCCTCGTCGACCAGACTCGTCGAAAGCAGCAGCGTCCGCGTTTGCTTCCCTTGCGGGTCGAGGAGGTAGACGAAGCTCGAGTGCACGTCCGGAACGCCGTCGCGACCTCGCGTCGCGGTGACGTGAAAGGCGCGCATCAAGCTACGCACGTCCGCCGGAGTTCCGCTGGCAAGCCGCCAGCCGGAGTCCCCAGCCCGAGCGGCGTTCGCATATTGGTGCATCACGAACGGCGTATCGTACTCGGGATCGAGGGTCACTTCGACGAGCGTCGCCGCGACGCGCGCCCGGCGCAGCCCTTCGTCAAGCCGCGAGAACATCGCGGTGGCGATCGGGCATGCGTCGGTGCAACGCGTCGCGACGAACGTGACCAACACGGGCAAGCCCCGCAACTCGTTCAGCGTGAAGCGGACACCATGCTGATCGACCAGCGGAATGGCCCGCGGGCCCCCCTCGCGCGCATCGAGCACTCGGACGCTGCACGCGAGAAATAGGAAGGCGAAGGCAAGGCTGAGCGCACGCTTCATGGCAGTTTACGGCCCGTAACCACCGCCGCCGCCGCCCGGATTGGGGGTGGAACTTCCCGCCGGCTGCGTCGCTTGCGGGCCGGGCGTCGCACCCGCCGCCACGACGAGGACGTCGCGCATCTGGTTGCTCGCGTAGTGAAAGGCGCAACCGATGAAATACGTCCCGGCCGTCAGCGTGAAGGGACCGAGCGTTTGACTCGGGTTGATCGTGCCGCTCTGGAAGCCGCTCGAGATGGTCGAACCGCCGGCTGCGGTCATCGAGAGAGAGGCCGAGGCCGGGAAAGAGCCGTGGCCGCCGGTATCGCCGAGCGTGTGCTGCGTCGTGGACTGACCGTTCTGGATCATGATCTGCGCGCCCGGCGCAAAGCCCAGCACCTGGGAAAAGACGGCCTGGGTGAATCCGCCGACCAGACCGAAGGTCGGGTCGTTTTCGGTGCCTATCGCTGTCGTCGGCAATGCGAGACGCACGACCTGTTGCGAACTGTTGGAATTCGTCGGGGTCGGGGTCGGGGTC
>DHWK01000176.1:0-3581 GCA_002413145.1 bacterium UBP12_UBA5184 | reverse complement strand
CCTCATCAGACGGAGTGAAACCGCTCTAAGGATCGCATCGAGTTGTTAAAGCGCGCTGAACGGAGCGTTCACGAACCGTGAACGCGCAAACCGAGGTAACTTCGCCGAACCGTAGAGCGTTGCGCGCTTCCGATCGCCAAACCGAGCGCCGGCGCCAGCGGTATCAGGACGTCGGCGTCGAGGTTGGTGCCGATTGAACCGGGGAGCGTCCCATGATGAAGGATCGCGTCGGCTCGCAAGCCGCCGCGCGCTTCGTACGAAGCCCACACGACGTCGCGCTCGAGCGACGGACCGGTCAAAACCGAATACGGCGCGAGCAGCAAATTCGTACCGTTCTCATTCGATGCGTCGTGCAGCGTCCATGCGCGCACGGACAACCGCGGCGCAACCTGCCAGGCGAGTCCGAACCCGACCCCGCTGAGCGTTCTGCCGCCCAAACCCGTGAGCTGCTGCCGGTACGCCGTCGTCTCGACTCCAAAGCGTCGCGAGTCGTCGTAAGAAAGCGTCGCCTCGAGCAAGTTTCCCCGCTCGAGCGAATAGGCTTCGGTCTCGCTCGCCATCGGCAGCTCGAGGAGCGTCGGGGCGCGCAACGACGTCGAGCCGCCGAGACGGATGCCGAATCCGCCCCCCAACTCGGCCGCGAGCGATGCAGCCGGAAGCAACGCGGTCGAGGTTGCCGATTGGCCGCCGTAGTTTCCGGGTGCGATCGAGAGGCGCGAGATGGCGATGCCGGCATCGTACGAGACCGCTCCGCTATGCGAAGCCTCGAGGTAGCCGAGGGTGCTCGTGTAATGTGCGGCGCGCGCCGTACTGCCGACCGAAAACATCCCGCCGGCGGAACGAAGCGAGCCGCCAAAATCCAATTCGATCGGCGCCGGGTGCTCGACGCGCGCGTCGGCCTCGAGGCTGCTCGAGCGGCTCCCCCACACCGCGCCGCCCGGCCGCAGCAGAAAATTGCCGCGATCGAGATACGCGCTCCCGCCAAGGAACGTCCGCGAGCGGCGGGCCGCAGTCGCATAACTGAAGCCGGCGAGTTCGCGCGAGCGATCTTCGGCGATCGCAAGATCGTCGGGATGTTGTGCGGCCAGGCCCGCGTCGGCCCGCAGCGTCCCACCCGCAAAGGCGCTCGTCCAACCGAGGTCTGCGCGCCGGCGTTCGACCCCGTCATCGTCGCGCGAGCGCGCGAGCGCCGGTAAGAGGCCGCCAAATCTTCCAGCGAGCGCGAGCGCCATCGACGGACCGGCGTTGTCGTACACCGCATTCGTCGTCGGACTCTCTTCGAAACGGTCGAGCGCGAACGCGCCGCCGCCGGCATAACTTCCGTAGGTGAAGGCGCGCGCTGCGGGAATCGCACGGATCGCACCGAGCGCGCGCTCCGGGTAAGCGAAGAGTGCGCCCTCGCCGGTCGCTGGATCGTAGATCGGCGTTCCTTCGTCTAAGACGAGACCGCGACCGCGCTCGAGACCGCGATCCGAGAGGCTCGCGATGCGCGCTCCGGCTGCGATTGGAATCACGAAACGCCCAAGGCCGGCGGCGTCGCCGGCGTCAGGATAGGGCAGGGCCTGCAGGTCGCGCTCGTCGGGTCCCCTTTGATCGAGCGCGAGGTAGCGCGTCACGATCAGCGCGAGCGGTTCGTCTCCGCGCAACGTTACGCGCAGCGGGGCGCAGTGCGCACAGGAGACCGTCAGGCTCGCCGCCGCGGCGCCGAGCGCAATCGCGAACGTCCCATCGGCGGCGCTTCGGTCGCTGCCCGCAACCCGGCCCTTCTGCGTGAGTGCGACGACCTCGGCCCGAATTGGGCGGCCGGTCTGATCGCGAACGCTCCCGACCAGGAGTGACGAAGCGTCGTCCGCGACGGCGGCCGAGGGCGGGCATGTCAGGGCCAGCGCGGCCGCGAACAGGAGTCGCTTCAGCAATTCTTCAGGTTTTCTGCGTATCGTGTGGGAGATGCTACGGGTTCTGGCGCGCTTCTCGATCCCGCTCGCCATCGTCGTTCTCATCCTCGGCGGCATGGGCCTCGCGCGCGCCTCGCTCGACGACTTGGCGGTAGCGCAATCGCTCGCTTCTGCTCCCGCGTCGCTGCTCGGCCCGATCGACGCGCTGGGCCGTACCGGCTGGGATTGCACTCCGGAGAAGGCCGCCCGCGCCGCTCGGGTTCGCGACGCCGAACTCCCCGACGACACGAGCCGCTAGGAGCGATTCATGCTTCGGCTCGGGCTGGTCGCAGCGCTGCTCTTCGCGCTCGTGCCGCCAGTTGCGGGCGCACAGGATTACCCGCAAGCGCAGCCGCAGCCGCGCTCGACCGATGCCGCGACGCTGCTCGCTCTCGCGCGCGCACGCGAGGTTCGCGAACGCATCGAACTCGGCTTTCGGCACGAGCTCAAAGGTGACTGGAAGGCTGCCGCCGCGGAGTTTACGCGCGTCTTAACGCTCGGGCCAAAAGAACCGCAAGGTTCGACGGCGCGCTACGACCTCGGATTAGCACAAGCCCACCTCGGACAGCTCGCGGCGTCGGCCGGCTCGTTTCAAGCCGCGATCGCACTCGATCCCGACTTCTTCGCCGCGCGCGCCAACCTCGTCGCCGTGCAGTTGCTGCGCAACGATCTCGTCGCCGCACGAAAAGCCGCCGACGAATTGCTGGCGCGCGACGGAACGTCGGCGCGCGGCCTCTACGAACGGGGTCTCGTCGCCCTGCGCAGCGGCGACGCCGCGACCGCACTTGGGGACTTCGGGGCGCTCTTGCAATTCAATCCGGGCTACGCGACCGCGCGCTACGATCTCGCGCTCGCCGAGATGAAGTTGGAGCGCTTCACCGACGCAGAACGCGATCTTCGCGCCGCACTCGAGGTCGCGCCACAATTCGCCCGGGCCCGCTTCGCGCTCGGCGCCGTGCTGCTGCGCACCGGCAAACGCGATCAGGCGCGCCTCGCCTTCGAAGCCGCCGCCCAGAGCGCACAGGATCCGTCCCTGCGCGAACTCGCCGCCTCGATGCGCGACTCGCTCAAGAACTAGCTTCAGACTTTTCTCATCCGCTCTGAGTACGCTCGGGCGGTGAAGTTCTCGTCGCCGTCCGGAGCCCTGGCAGCTTCGGCTCTCTTGGCCCTGACGACGGCCTGCACGCCCGGCGCATCGGCGCCATCCGGCGGCGCCGCGGCCTTGCTCCCGGCGGGTGCGATGGTGGCGACGATCGACGTCAACTTGACGCTCGACCCGTCGGGTTCGACGCCGGCAGGGCCGGCCGGCGGATACCGGCCGCTTGCGGCCGGCGTTGCGCGTGGGACGTACGTGCAATTCCAGAACAGCGATGGTTTTCCGCACACCGCGACCTCGATCGCCGGGACGGCGTACCCGACGACATATCCTTTCTCGAGCGCCGCGCTCGGCGCGAGCGGCTCGACGCTTTCGGGCGGATTTTCTTCGGGAAGCCTTGCGCCGGGGACGACCTCGGCCCCGCTCCTCGCCGACGTCGCGGGACGCTATATCTACGGCTGCTTCTATCATTATGGGACGCCGATGCGAGCCGAACTAGATGTACGCTAACGGCTCGGCGGAACGACGGATCGTTCTCGACCACGCCCCCG
>DHWK01000020.1 GCA_002413145.1 bacterium UBP12_UBA5184 | reverse complement strand
TCGCAATCGAGCCGGCGACTTAGCCGCGACCGATCGCCGCGTGCACGGTCTTGGCGATCCGGCGGATCGCACTCAGGCCGTCGCCGTAGTTGGTCAAGCCCTTGGTCAGCACGGTAAGGACGTAGGGAGCGTCCCCGTAAGGGTTGACGATCGCGACGTCGTTGCGCACGAAGTCGACCTCGCCGGTCTTGTTTGCGACCGGCGTTCCCTTCGGGAGGCCGCGGACGATCTTGTCGCGGTCTTCCTGATGGGACATGAGGTCGATCATCGCGCGACAGGATCGTGGTGACGCGACCGTGCGAATTCCCTCATGCGCCCCAGCCTCGATTTTGTAGAGCAGGGCGCCGATGTCGTGCGGCGACGTCAGATTTTCACTGTGGTGGACGACAGCATTGAAGTCCAGGAAGTGGCGCTTCAGCTGCGTGTGACGCAGATGCGCGCGCCGCGCGGTCACGTTGATGCGATCGAAGCCCAGGAGCGTGATCAACGCATTGGCGGCGGTGTTGTCGCTCGCGACGATCATCGCTTTAGCGAGGTAACGCGCCGTATACGCGCTTCCCGGATGCGCGCCGTCGAGAAATGGCGTCCCGCCGACCATGTCGCCGGCCCGTAGGTAGAGCCGCCGGTCTAAGAGTCCCGGCCTCCTTTCGGCAGCCTGGTAGAGGGAAAGCAGAATCAGCACCTTGATCACCGACGCCGCCGGGAAGCGGATCTCCGAGTTATACGACAAGGACGGCGTCGCAGAGCCGAGACGCCGGGCATACGCGCCGACGAAGCCGCTAGCGGTTGCGGCGATGATCCTGACGGCATCGTGCAGGCTTTTGGCCGGCGCCGCCAACGGCACGGAAGCCGCCGCCGCGCCGGCGATGAATGCGCTGCGTTTCACGACCGGCGGGTACCAACGAGGAGTCGACGATTCCTCGCGAGCAAGCGCGCAGGATGCTCGTCGCGTCGCGCATGTGGTTGTTGCTTGCGTTGCTTGCCGGAGCGTGTGCTGCGGCGCAGACGCCGCAGCGCTCGCTTGCCGGAGAACTCTTTATCGTCGATTCGGGCCACGGCGTACGCTATCCCGACGGCAGGCCGCTCAACGTCGGAGCGGTCGGCCCCGACGGGATCGGCGAGGCACGGGTCACGCTCGCGATCGCCGAAGCGCTCGCGCGCCGGCTGCGTTCCGCCGGCGCGAAGGTCGTGTTAACTCGTTCGTTCGCGCATCCGTTTCGGATCGCGACCGATTTACGTAAGGACAATCGCGCGCGCGCGGCGCTCGCAAACCGGCTGCACGCAACGGCGTTCGTCTCGATCCATGCCGACGCTTCGCTCGATTCCGCGAAGCGCGGCACGAGCGTCTTTTGGTTGCGTCCGAATTCGGTGCGCTTAGCCCGTGCGGTACGCGCCCGTCTCGCGCCACTCGCCCTCGGCGAATCCGAATTTCATCGGCGCGATCTCGCCGTGACCAACGAAGCGGTCGTTCCGGCGATATTGGTCGAGGTCGGCTTCGTCTCGAACCCGAGGCAGGAACGGCTGCTAGCGATGCGCTCGTTTCAGCAACGCGAAGCGCAGGCGCTTTTCGACGCGATCGCGCAGGTCTTCGGAGCATGAACAAGACGCCGCTGATCCCCGCCGATCTCTACCGGCTCGTCCTGCCTAGCGATCCGCAGTGCGCCTCCGACGGCCGTATCTTCTTCGTCGTGCAGACGCAGGACGAACCCTCCGACGAATCGCGCACGACGATTTGGAGCGGACGGCCCGGCGCAACGGCAAGTGCGTTTACGAGCGGCACGAAAGACAAGCTGCCGCGGGTCGCACCGGATTCCGCGCACCTGGCCTTCGTTGCCGACCGCGGCGATGGAAAAAAGATCTACGTGATGCCGCTGGGCGGCGGTGAAGCGCGGGCGTTGACCCCGACGTACGATGCGATCGTCGCGCTGGCGTGGGCGCCGGACGCGCATCGCTTGGCCTACGTCGCGACCGCGCCGCACGAGCCCGCAAACGCGCGCATCGCCCTCGACGAGAAGAGCGGCGCGCGTCACATCCGTGCGCTGCCATTCAAGAGCGACGACGAAGGCCTGCTCGACGGGCGCCGCAAGCATCTGTTCGTCTGCGACCTCGCGGGCGGCGAAACGCGCCAGATCACCGCGGGCGACTTCGATGTCGGCGGACCGGCCTGGTCCCCGGATGCCGCCCGCATCGCGTATGCCGCGCAAGTCGGCGCTGCGGAAGATTCGTTCGTCAGCGACATCTTCATCGTCACCCCCGAGCCCGGCGCGACCCCGGTGAAATTGACGAACTCCGCCGGGCCGATGCAACTTCCGGCGTTCTCCCACGATGGGCGGGAGGTCGCATTCGTCGGACACCTCCACGGCGACGACATCGGTGGCCGCTTCAACGTCGAACTGCTCGCCATCCCGTCGGATGGCGGCGCGATCCGCTCGCTCTCGGCCGGCGTCGATCGGCCGGTCACCGATTCCATCCTGTGCGACGTGCGCGGCGCCGGCGGTCAACAGGCGCCGATCTGGTCGGCCGGCGACACCGAACTCTTCATCCTGCTGTCCAGCGAAGGGGCCTGCTCGATCGCTTCGTTTGCTCGCGACGGTTCGACCCACCACGTCGTCGCCGGCGGCGAGCGGGACATCTACGGATTTTCGCGGACGAGCGACGGAACGATCGCCTTCGTGTATTCGTCGCCGCTCGTGCCGAGCGAGATCGCCTGCCTCGACCCGTACGGCAACGAGGAGCGAGTCACCGACTGTAATCCCTGGCTCTCGGAACGGTCGGTGCGGGCGCCGCAGCGCGTGCGGCCGCAGGCCGACGACGGGCCGCAGCTCGATCTTTTCATCCTCGAACCCGACCGCGCCGAGAGCGCGCCCTACGTCCTGCAAGTGCACGGCGGCCCGCACTACGCGTACGGCTTCGCGTTCAGTCTCGAATTTCAAATGCTCGCCGGGCACGGCATCGGCGTCGCTTACGGCCATCCGCGCGGCAGCCAAAGTTACGGCCACGCCTACGCCGACGCCATCACCGGCGATTGGGGCGGCCGCGACGCCGCCGACGTCTTGACGCTCTTGGACGCCGCCGAAAAGAACGCGAGCATCGACAAGGCGCGCATCGGGCTCGCCGGCGGCTCGTACGGCGGCTTCATGACGACCTGGCTGCTCGGCCATTCCAAACGCTTCGCGACCGGCGTATCGATGCGCGCCGTCAACGATTTCGTGAGCGAGGTCGGGGCGGCCGACTTCGGCTGGTTTCTCGAGCGAGAGATCGGCGGCATTTGGCGCGACGGGGGCCGCAAGCTGTTCGAAAATTCTCCGATGCGCGACGCGCACAAGATCGACGTCCCGCTACTGGTCGAGCATTCCGAACGCGACTACCGCTGTCCCATCGACCAGGGCGAGCAGCTCTTTACCTTACTGCGCCGGCTCGGACGCAAGCAGACGGAATTCGTCCGCTTCAGCGGCGACGGTCACGGGCTGTCGCGCACGGGAAAACCGCGCAATCGGATATTACGCTTACGCGCGATCGCGCACTGGCTCATCCGCCATCTCAAACCGCAGGGCGTCGAGCCGGTCCCGGACGAAGCCGGCGCGCTCTTCAAGCCGCTTTCGACGGAAGCGCAGGTTTCGGCTTAACTTCCGGTGCCCTGGTAGCGGTTGAGGCCGACTTGCCAGAAGCCGTAGCCGACCGCGAACCAGACGAGGCCCACGAGCGGCGTCAATAAACCGATCTGCGGCGAGAGCGAGAGCGCGCCGTCGACCTTGTGCAACAGAAACGTCGCCGGGAAATAGTTCATGAAAGCGAAGGGCAGCACGAACGTCAAGATGATACGCACCGCGCGGGTGTAGATCGAGATCGGATAGCGCGTAAAATCTTGTTCGAGCGACATGACGACCCAGCGCAGCGTGTCGATGCGGATCACCCAGAACGCGAGTGTCGCGATGATCAGTTGAATGCCGAAGTCGATCAGCGCGCCGCCGACCATCACCAGCGGGACGAACAAGACGTAGGCCGCGTCGACGTGGATTCCACTGTAGACCGTCACGAATCCGAAGAAGACGAAGGCGAGGATCAATTCGTCCGGCCAAATCTGCTGCGGCGTCGTCATCGTTTGGAAGAGCGGGTCGAGCGGCCGCACGAGGTAGCGATCGAAGCGCCCCTCGCGGATCATGTTGGGCACGTCACCGACGGTGAAGAAGAACGTATTATGAAACGCGTGGCCGAGCATCCAGAGGCCGTACAGGAACGCCATCTGCCTGAAGTCCCAGCCGTTCATCGAGGGAAACTGACGGAGCGTCACCCATAACGCGGCGATCGCCGTCGCGTGGTAGATGATCGTGAATCCGAACCACATAAAGAAGTTGGCCCGATACTCGATCATCGTCAGCAGATTGATCCTCCAGTACTGAAGGTATGCCGCCCAGCTCACGTCGCGCGACTTCCATCGTCCGCACCCGCCTCCCCGTCGTCGCGCCGTACCGGCTCGACCTGACGGCGAACGTCTTGCGGCGGCTCTCGAGCAACGTCGTCGACCGGCTCGCCGGCGGCGCCTACTCGCGGGCGCTCGACGGTTTTTCGGCTCCGGCGATCGTCACGGTACGGCAGCGCGAGCCGGAGGCGCTCGAGGTCGAACTCGACGTACCGGCCGGAGAAGAGGCGCGCGCGCTCGCGCTCGTGCGCCGCATGCTCGGCGCCGAGCGCGACCTGCGAATCTTCGACCGGCGCGCCGCCAAGATTCCGTGGCTGCGCGTCCTTGCCAAACGGATGCGCGGCGTCAAACCGCCGCGCTATCCGACGCTCTGGGAAGCCTGCGTCAATGCGGTCGTCTTCCAGCAGATCAGCCTCTTCGCGGCGGCGGCCATCTTGCGCCGCTTGATCGAAGCGCTCGGCACGCCACTGACCCGCGACGGCGGCGTGCTCTATGCCTTCCCGACGCCGCCGTCACTCCTCGCCGCGAGCGATGCGGCGCTCGGAACCGCTGGGTTGAGCGGCGGCAAGCAGGCCGCGCTGCGGCGCATCGCCAGCGCACTGCTGGAGGGAACGCTCGATGAAGCGATGCTCGAGGAACGCTCGAGCCAAGAAGCGGCTTCGCTGCTGAGCGAGATCAAGGGGATCGGCCCCTGGACCTCAGCGGTGATCTTGCTGCGCGGCCTCGGCCGCCTCGACGTCTTTCCAATGAAGGACTCCGGGATCGCACGCGGCCTGACGCGACTCGCCGGAGCTCCCGTCGATCTCGCCGCGACGCTCGCGATCTTAGGTGATCAGCGCGGGATGCTCTACTATCACGTCTTGTTGTCGTGGCTCGAAGGGCGCGGCGACCTTTCCGCCTGAGGCGAGACGCCGGTATGCACGTGTTCGGGGCGCACGCCGACGCCGATGAACCAGGCGGGCAACCAGCGCAACGGCTTCACCGCGTCGACGATGCGGAACAAGAACGGAAGCCGGAACGGTCGCTGCGCGCCGAGGACGCGACCGAGCACGCGGTCGTGCATGAACACCTGAAACCCCTGGATGACCTTGGTTGGAAATTCGCGCCGGCGCTGCACCGCGGCGAGACGAGCGAGGCCGGGGGCCCCTCTCTGCAAGTCGTCCGTCAATAGATTCGCCGTCGCCACCGCGTCTTGGATCGCGAGGTTGATCCCGACGCCGCCGATCGGCGACATCGCGTGGGCCGCGTCGCCGATGAAGAGGAGGCCGGGGCGGTACCATACCGGCAAACGGTTGACCGCGACCGTTAGGAGTTTGACGTCGTCCCAGCCATGAATCTCGGCGACGCGGTCGGCGAGGTACGGCGCGAGTTCGACGATGCGCTGCCGGAGATACTCGATACCGCGCTCGCGCATGGCGTCGTAGCCGCCTTTTTGAATCACGAACGCACACTGAAAGTAATCGCCGCGATCGAGCGTGACGAGGATGCCGCCGGCCGCGACGTTGCCGAAGGTCTGGGGCGGGTCGTCCGAATGTTTGGAGAGGCGAAACCACAAGACGTCGATCGGGACGCCACTTTCGGCGACACTCATCCCGGCGCGGTCGCGCAGGATCGAAGTCCGGCCGTCCGCCGCCACGACCAGCGAGGCACGCACCTGCAGTTCACCTGACGGCGTCTTCACGCGCACACCGTTGACGCGGTCGCCCTCCCTGAGAAGATCGGTCACCTCGGCTTCCATTCGCAAATCAAACGTCGCGAAACGCCGGCCGCGATCGGCGAGAAAATTGAGGAAATCCCATTGCGGCATGAGCGCGATGAACTTGCAGCGCCCGGGAACCGTGCTGAAGTCGGCGATGCGGACGCTCTGGCCAGCGACTCGGCCTCCTAGTTCTCGGATCTCGGTGTGCGGAAGTTTCAAGAAGTCGGTGAGCAGTCCAAGCTCGTCCATGACCTGCAAGGTCGACGGGTGGATCGTGTCGCCCCGAAAATCGCGGAAGAAATCGACGTGCTTCTCAAGGATTACCGTGTCGACGCCGGCGCGCGCCAGGAGATAACCGAGCAGGACCCCGGCCGGTCCGCCGCCGGCGATGCAGCACTGCGTCCGCCGTTGTTGTAAATCACCCACCGCGAAGGCGAATTTCTCTGGCTGGCTGCCCCGGGCCCGTTGCGCGCCGCCGCGCCGAGGGAAGGAATCGCTTCCCAGCGCCGTCGAGGAGCGTCCTGCAACCGGTTTCGGGTTATAGGAGGTAAGATGACCACCAAGACGGCTTCGAACTTTCGGATCCAGCGCTCGGGCGAGCGCGCCTTCATCGACCACGGCTGGCTGCAGACGTACCATTCGTTCAGCTTCGCCGACTACGTCGATCCCACGAATGTGAACTGGGGCGCGCTGCGCGTTTTTAACGATGACGTGATCGAGGCGGGTCAGGGCTTCGGCGCTCATCCGCACAACGACATGGAGATCCTGACATACGTCCTCGAGGGCGAACTCGAACACAAGGACAGCATGGGCAACGTCGGCGTGATCGAGCCGGGCGCCGTGCAGTACCTGAGTGCCGGCACCGGAATCGTTCACTCGGAATACAACCATTCTAAAGAGCACCCGGTCCATCTCGTGCAGATGTGGGTGGCGCCGCGCGCCCTCAAGCTCACGCCGCAGTACGGCCAAGTCGACTATGCGAGCGAAGACCGGCACAATCGCTGGCTGCCGGTCGCGTCCGGGCAAGCCGGCATCGAGTCGAAGATCGGCATCTGGCAGGACGCGACGTGTTACGTCGCGCGCCTGGCCGACGCAGCCCTCTCACACGAAGTCGTCTCCGGCCGCTTCGCATTCTTGTTCGTCGCCGCGGGTGAGGTGCGCGCGAACGGCGAGACGCTGCACAAAGGCGACGCCGTCCGAATCGCCGGACCACTCGCCCTCGCGCTGCGCGGAACCGGCGAAGTCGTCCTGTGGGACGTGCCGCCGGCGTAAGCGAAGCGTGCGGCCGATGGCGCTGGGGACGCTGGCCGCATTCGGGCTCCTCGAATTGACGCTCTGCCTGATCCCGGGCCCGGCGGTGCTGCTCACGTTGTCGTACGCGTTGCGACGCGGGACGCGCGGCGGGCTGACCGCGGCCAGCGGCATCCTGGCCGGGAACACGCTCTACTTCATTCTTTCGGGACTCGGCGTGGTCGCACTCTTGCTCGCCTCGTATCGAGTCTTCACGATCCTCAAGTGGGCGGGTGTTCTCTACCTCGCCTTTCTCGGAGTTCGGGCACTCTTTGCGCACCGCGGCGTTACGCCCGGCGAGAACGGCCCGCAGCGGGGCGACGGCGGCCGCGCCTTCGGGAGCGGTTTCGTCACCCAAGTCTCCAACCCGAAGGCGATCGTCTTTTTCGTGGCGATCCTACCGCAGTTCATCGATCCGCGCGGCGTCATTTGGCTGCAGCTCGTGATTCTGACGATCGCCTCGATCGCGATCGAACTCGCCGTCCTGAGCGGCTACACGCTGGCCGCCGACCGCTTGCGCCGCAGCCCGGCCGCAGAGCGCGCCTCGCTCTGGATCGAACGGGCCGGCGGCGCGATTCTCATTGGGATCGCGGCGCGCATCGCGCGCGAGCCGCTGGCCGGCGCAGGATGAACGTCCAGGCTGCGGCCGCGTATGCC
>DHWK01000080.1:6360-6586 GCA_002413145.1 bacterium UBP12_UBA5184 | reverse complement strand
TCTTCCCGGATTCCGGTCGCGGCTATATGTCGAAGATCTTCAACGACGAATGGATGATCGCCAACGGGTTCATCGCCGAAGGAAAACGCAAGGCCTCGGTGGGCGACGTCCTGCGCAGTAAAGAACCCTTACCGCCGATGGTCTCGGTGCGTGAAGACGACGTCGTCAAAGACGTTCTCGACCTCTTGCGCAAGTACGAAATTTCGCAGATGCCGGTGATGCGCGG
>DHWK01000080.1:0-6241 GCA_002413145.1 bacterium UBP12_UBA5184 | reverse complement strand
GCGGTGATGCAGGCGGTCTTCGATCAGCAAGATCTCTTGCACGAGGCCGTTCGCGACGTGATGGGCCGCCCATTCCCGGCGCTCGAAACCTCGGCCGACATCGACAGCGCCTACAAACTGCTCACCCTGGCCAATGCCGCGATCCTCGTGACCGAAAACGAGCGCCCGGTCGGGGTCGTGACCCGCCAAGACGTCATCATGTTCTTGTCGACGGCGACGGCGTGAAATTCTCGACCCGCGCGATCCACGTCGGGCAGGAAGCCGATCCGGCGACCGGCGCGACCATCGTTCCGATTTACCAGACCTCGACCTATACGCAAACCGCGATCGGCGAGCACAAGGGCTTTGATTACAGTCGCACGGTCAACCCGACGCGGGTGGCGCTCGAGAAACAACTCGCCTCGCTCGAAGAGGCGCGCTTCTGCAGCGCGTTTGCGAGCGGGATGGCGGCGACGGCGGCGGTGCTCAACCTCGTCTCCGCCGGCGAGCACGTGGTCGTCGGCGACGATCTGTACGGCGGGACGTATCGTCTCTTCTCCAAGGTGCTCGAACGCTATAACGTCACCTTTTCGTACGTCGACATGACCGACGCCGAAAACGTCCGTGCCGCGCTCAAGCCGGAAACCAAACTGCTGTGGGTCGAGACGCCCTCCAACCCGTTATTGAAGCTGATCGACGTCGCGGCCGTCGCGGCGCTCAAGCAACCGGGGCAGCTGTTGGCCGTCGACAATACGTTCGCGACGTCCTACTTCCAGTCGCCGCTCGCGCTCGGCGCCGATCTCTCGGTGTACTCGACGACGAAGTATCTCGGCGGCCACAGCGACGTCGTCGGCGGAGCCGTCGTCACCGACGACGCATCCGTCGCCGAGAGGATCAAGTTCCATCAGAATGCCGTCGGCGGCGTCCCCGGGCCGCTCGACGCCTGGCTGGTCATGCGCGGCCTCAAGACCCTCGCGCTCCGTATGCGCGAACACGCTCGCAACGCGCAGGCGATCGCCGAGTTTTTGGCCTCGCGCGACGACGTCGCGGCCGTCTACTATCCCGGCCTCGCGGCGCACCCGCAGCACGAACTCGCCAAGCGCCAGATGCGCGGCTTCGGGGGCATGGTCTCTTTCCTTCCGCGCGGACCCGAGTCACGTGTCTTCGAGATTGCAAAGCGTACGAAACTTTTCAGTTTGGCGGAGAGCCTGGGTGGCGTCGAGTCGCTCGTTTGTCACCCAGCGCGGATGACGCACGGTTCGATTCCGAAGGAAGACCGCGAGCGGCGCGGGGTTACCGATTCGTTGCTGCGGCTCTCGGTCGGTATCGAAGATGCCGACGACCTCGTCGCGGATCTGCGCGCAGCCCTCGACGGCAGCCGCTAGGCTAAGGGCGCCCTCGCGGATAGACCACGACGTAGAGCGACGCTAGTGCCGTTTTCGCTTCCTTCTCGTCGAAGTCGCCGACGCGGCCGGCGTAGGAGACGACGATGCCGCGGCTGAGGTCGATGACGACGAATTCGTAACGCCGGAAGAACTGGCCAACCTTTGCGCCTTGATTGACCTTCATCCAAATCGCGGGCATGCCGTTGGAGAGCGTCGTCTTCTCCTGCTTTTCGATGAAGGTCGAGTCGCCTTGCTGACGCAGTTCGCCGGCGTGGTTCCGAGCGAAACCGTCAAGCGTCCCTTGGAAGGGTTCGATCGTGATGCTGATGACGCGCTGATCGGACTTATTCTTCTTGAGAACGTAGATCGCGCGGGGCGGCCCCTTGCCCTCCTCTCCGGATCCAACGTCTTGCATGGGGACGCGCTCCCAGCCGTCGGGCGGCCGGAAGTGCATCCCCGGATCGCTGTAATCGAGCGGATCGTCGGCCGCGAGGGCTGCGTTCGCGCCGAGGAGCAACAACGCCGCGCTCAGGGCGACGAGCCAAGTCTTTCTCAAAATCATCCCTTGTCGAGAACCTCCGCGAGCGCCGGGAGTGAGACCGCGTAGCGGTAGCCGACGTTGCGGTGGTCGTCGTCGAACTCTTCGTGCCGCACCTCCAATCCCATGTCACGCATGCGTTGCACGAGGATGCGTGCCCCGATGTCGAGCGCGTACTCATCCTTTCGGCCGCAATCGACGTAGCGCAAACGCAGTCGCGCCAGCTCCGCCCTCTTGGACAAGCACATCTCGCAGGGATCCCACGCCAGCCAGCGCCCGAAGACGTCGTCCCGAATCTCGCCGGTCTTTTCGTCCCAAGGAAGGTCGATCGCGAACGCTTCGCTCGAGCGCGGCGAGTAGGCCGCCGCGTATCCGATCATCTCGATCGTCGAGTACTCCGGTTGAGAACGCTTGTGCTTCCCCTCGAATGCCGTCACGAACGCCTCGATCGAACCGCCGTGCTTTTCGAGTTCGCGCTGAGCGTTCGCGAACGAGGGCACCATCGAGCCCCGATAGTTCGTGTCGCCGCTGTGCGAAGCCATCGCCGCGAAGACGCCGGGCCGGGTCATGCTGAGGTGCAAGGAGCCGTAGCCGCCCGACGACTTGCCGAGGACGCCTCGCCCGCCTTCCTTCGCGATGGTACGATATTTGGCGTCGACGGCTCCGATCACGTCGCGCACCGTATAGGTCGCATAGTCGCCGTTTTGTGCGGAATCCATGTACTGCGAACCGCCCAAACGGGTGAAGCCGTCGACGATTGCGAGCAACGCCGGCGGCATCTTCCCTTCGACGATCACGCGGTCGACCCACTGGACGACGTTCGTCTCCCACGGACGGCCGGCGATCAGCGCCGCGACATCGCCGGTGTAGCCATGCAACACGTAGAGCACCGGATAGCGCCGCGAGCCTTGGGGATCGTATCCGGGCGGAGTGTAGACTGCGATCGGACGCTCCGACGGATCGCCGAGGGCGTTGCCGCGTAGCGCCGCTGAATCGACGAAGTCGATGTGGAGATCGCCGTGGAGGCGCAGAAGGCGCCCGAATTCTGAAGTTGCCATCATCGCTCAACTCGGGGAGGTGCCGCGTCTCTCCTGTTCGCAAGGGCGCCCCGAGATGATTCGCGGGATCGGACTGCGTGGCGCGATCGCGCTCAACGTCATCACCATGATCGGGATCGGGCCGCTGATCACGATTCCGCTGGTGTTGAACCACCTGCACGGCAGCCTCGCGCTCGCCGCCTGGATCGTCGGAGCGCTGGTGGCGCTCTGCGACGGTCTGATCTGGGCCGAACTCGGTTCGCGCTATCCGGGTTCCGGGGGGACGTACGTCTTCTTGCGGGAGGCGTTCGGGCGCGAAGGGCTGGGGCGCATGCTCGCGTTCTTGTTCACCTGGCAGACGGTGCTCTCGACGCCGCTCTTGCTTGCGAGCGGCTACATCGGCTTCGCGCATTATGCCGCGTATCTGTGGCCCGGGCTGAGCGCGCCGCTACCGCAAGGCGTCGTCGCCGCCGCCGTCGCCATCGTTACGGTCGTCCTCTTGTATCGACCGATCGGCAACGTCGCAAAGACGAGCATCGTCTTCGGGATCGTCGCGGTTGCGACGGTGCTCGCCGTCATCCTGGCGTCCGGTTCGCACTTCTCGCCGGTGCAAGCCGTCGCGCTCGATTCCCACATCTCCGCGGCGAGCGCGTTCTTCGCGGGCTTAGGGCCGGCCCTCGTCATCACCCTCTACGACTATTACGGCTATGGCCAAGTGTGTTTCGTCGGCGACGAAGTCCGCGAACCGCGCCGGAACCTGCCGCTTGCGATCGTGTCGTCGCTGGCGATCGTCGCCGGCCTTTACATCTTGTTGCAGATCGGCGTGCTCGGCGCCGTCCCTTGGACGACGCTCGTCGCGGCGACCCCGGATGGAACGCCTCCAGCCGCGGCCGGCTACGTCGCTTCGAACGTCATCGAGATCGGCTGGGGCGTGTGGGCTGCGCGGGCGGCGACGGTTGCTATCCTAGTGACGGCTTTTGCCTCGACGTTCGGCAATCTGCTCGGATTTTCTCGGATCCCGTATGCGGCCGCTCGCGACGGGGTCTTCTTGCGGCCCTTTGGGATTCTCCACGAACGCGACCATTTTCCGCACGTCTCGCTGCTGGTCACGGGGCTGCTCGCGATCCCGTTTTGCTTCCTCCCGCTAGAACAAGTGATCGCTTGGCTCACCACCGCGATCATCCTAATTCAAAACTTGGGCCAAGTCGCGGCGCTCGTCGCGCTACGAGCTCGCGGCGAACGCGCGCCCTACCGCATGTGGCTCTTCCCACTTCCGCTGATCGCGGCCGCCGCAGCGTGGATCTGGATCTTTTGGTCGTCGGGGCTGCTCGCGATCGGATACGGTCTCCTGACCTTACTGCTCGGCACGATCGTCTACTTGATCTTTGCCCGACACAAAGGGCAGTGGCCGTTCGCGCTCGCGACCCCGCTGCTGGTCTTGTTCTTCGTCGGCGGCCTGGGGGTTTCACCGTCGCCGGCGGCAACGCCCCAGACGGCGTCCGCGCCGACCTTCACGCACGCTGCGATCGTCGAGCGCGACGGTTTTCCGATCTTTGAGGTCGACGGCAAACCGTTCTTTGTCTACGGCGCCGCGTTTTTCTACGAACGCTTGCCGCGAACCGAATGGGCGCGCTCGATGAGGGCGCTCAAGTCCCTCGGAATCAACACCCTGGACCTCTACGTTATTTGGAATTGGCACGAACTCAAGGACGGTGACTTTGATTTCGACGGTCGCACGAGCCCGCGTCGAGATCTCCGCGAACTCTTGAAACTCGCGCGCGAAAACGGGTTCAAACTCATCCTCCGGCCCGGGCCGGTGATCCGCAACGAATGGCGCAACGGCGGCTACCCGGCTTGGCTGCTCTCGCGCCCGGAGTACGGCATGCCGCTGCACGACCTGCTCGAAGGGCGCTACCCGCCGACGGCGACGTTGCAAAACGCGCATTCGGACGATGCGGCCGCGGAGTGGATGCGCAACTCGACCCACATGCGCTATTCGGCGCGCTGGATTCGGCGCGCCCTCGAAGAATTTCGGCCGTACGCGGATCTCGTGCTCGCCGTCCAGCTCGACGACGACCAAGGCGCTTACCTCGACAACCAGACTTGGCCGGCGCCGCACCTGACGGCCTATCTGAATCATTTGAAGTCGGTCGTCCAGTCGGTGACGGGCCCGCTCGAACCGGTCTTCATCAACACCTATCAGATGAAGGTGACGGCGTCGTCGCCGGTCTGGGCGATGGGCAACTGGTATCAGAGCGACGCCTATTCGATCGGCGAGCACGATCGCGCGCAACTCGAGTTCTCGACGGGGCTGCTGCAGACACGCCCCCATCAGCCGCTGATGTATAGCGAGTTCCAGGCGGGCTGGCTCCTCGGCCCCGACGACATCCGTCCGCGCCCGGCCGATCCCTCGAACACGCTGTTGGCGATGACGACCTTGCTCGGCATGGGCGTCCGTGGGATCGTGAACTTTCCGGCTCAAGATACGCTCTATCCGGCCGGCTGGGAAGCACCCTTTGCGAACTGGTTCTACGCCTGGGACGCCGCTCTGACTTTCCAAAACGGGCAAAACCCCCGCTACGACCCAACCTCTCGGATAGGCAGCTTCGTGAAGTCTTTCGGCCCTTCACTCGCCGCCGCACAGCCTCGTTGGGACGCGGGAATTGCATACCTTATCAGCGCGTTTGATCCGAATTCTCTCTCTTCCGATCAGGCGGCATCGATCGAAAAATCGGCGGCCGAGATGCTGGGGATTTGCCGCAGTGCCTCAGTTACGTGTCGCTTGGTCGATTTGCGCTTCGTTCCCGATAGGCAGCTCGACGAATTGCCGGTCCTTTTTCTGCCGCCGGATTCGAGCACGGCGGCACATCAGAAGTTCGCCGCGACGGCGCTCAAGCGCCTTGAGCGCTACACTAAAGCCGGCGGCCTCGTTGTAGCGCTGCAGCGCCGCCTCGATCGGGCTGCCCTCGATGAAGCTTTGCGGAGGGCGCATTCGGCGCGCTCCGTCGATTTCGCGCCGGGCGCTTCGTTTGCTACCCTGTTCGGACATCCGGGTAGCGGCTTTCTCATCATCCCAAATTACGGTACGACGCCTTTGATTCTACGCGGAATCGCGCTTCGCGATCGCTCGCATAAAGCGTTGGTCATTCCGCACTTAGTCGTTCCGCCTCGAGACGTTCTCGTAACGCCCATCAACCTTCCGCTGCACTCAATCGACGCTGCTTTTCCCGTCGACTCGTCACTTATCGAGAGCGATTGCGCGTTGTCGATCGGGCGCCACTATGTGGCGCCTCTCATCCCTG
>DHWK01000127.1:30579-30958 GCA_002413145.1 bacterium UBP12_UBA5184 | reverse complement strand
GACGATTCCGGCCGACGACGCCGCGGAACTCAAGCGTCTGGGCGTACGCGAGATCTTCACGCCCGGTGCGCCGCTGGCGCAGATCGTCGAATTCGTCGAGCGCGAATGTGGTAAGCGCCGCGAGCTCGTGGGGTGACGGTTAGAACCCGAATAGCTCCCTCACCAACCGGCGATCCTCACGTCGGCACGGCTTTCGTCGCGCTGATCAACTACTGCTTCGCCAAACGGCACGGCGGTCAGTTCTTGCTGCGGATCGAGGATACCGATCGCGTGCGCAGCACGGCGGCAGCCGAAGGCGCGATTCTCGACGCGCTTCACTGGCTCGGTTTGCATTGGGACGAAGGCCCGGACGTCGGCGGCCCGCACGGCCCATACCCTG
>DHWK01000127.1:445-30524 GCA_002413145.1 bacterium UBP12_UBA5184 | reverse complement strand
GGCCCGCACGGCCCATACCGGCAAGGCGAACGCCTTGCGTACTACGCGCGCTACGCGAAGGAGCTGCTCGCCGCGGGTCACGCCTTCAAGTGTTTCTGCACCTCCGAGCGTCTCGAAGCGGTGCGCGTCGAGCAGCGCCAAATGGGAAAGCCCCCGGGGTACGACGGCCATTGCCTGAATTTGGCCGAGGGCGAAATCGTCGCGCTCGAGGGCCGGGGCGTCCCGTTCGTCGTACGGATGAAGGTACCGCGCGAAGGCTCGGTCACGATCGACGATCTCCTGCGCGGCCCGATCGTCTTCGAGTGGCGCACGGTCGACATGCAGGTCTTGGTCAAGTCCGACGGCTGGCCGACCTACCATCTGGCCAACGTCGTCGACGACCACCTCATGCAGATCACGCACGTGATGCGCGGCGAAGAGTGGATTTCGTCGGCGCCCAAGCACGCGCTGCTGTACGAGTATTTCGGGTGGAAGATGCCGCAGCTGGCGCACCTTCCGCTGTTGCGCAACGCCGACAAGAGCAAGCTTTCGAAACGCAAGAATCCGACCGGTATCCTCTTCTATCAGCGCATGGGTTATCTGCCCGAAGCGCTGGTCAACTTCTTGGGCTTGCTCGCCGTCCCGCCGCTCGACGGCGACGAGATCATGGATCTTGCGGCGCTGGTCGAACGCTTCAGGCTCGAGGGAATTTCGGTCGGCGGCCCCGTCTTCGACGTCGCGAAACTCGACTGGCTCAACGGCCGCTATTTGCGCGAGAAATTGGATCTGCGCGGTTTCCAGGAGCGCGCGCGCGCCTGGGCTTTTAACGAAGAGTACCTGAGCCGGATCGCGCCGCTCGCGCAGTCGCGGATCGAGCGGCTCTCCGACCTCGGCCCGCTGACCGCGTTCTTCTTTTCGGGCCGGCTCGAGATCTCGGCCGAGCAACTGCGCGACGGAAAACTCGACGAGCCGGCGCTCCGGCAGGCATTCGTTCTGGCGGCGGCGCTCCTCGAGACGCTCGAGACGTGGGACGTCCCGCAGATCGAGGGAGTTTTCCGCACGCTCGCCGAGCTGCTCGGGAACAAGCTCCGCGAGGTCGTCCGTCCCTTCTACGTCGCGATCACCGGTCGGGCGCAATCGGTGCCGCTCTTCGACTCGATGGTCGTCCTGGGCCGCGATCTCGTGCGCGAACGCTTGCGCGTCGCGCTCGAGCGTTTGGGCGGCGCGACGGCGGCCGAGCAGACGGCGTGGAAGAAGCTGCTCGTATGAGCCGCGTTCGCGCCGTCGTCCTGGCCGCCGGGAAGGGCACTCGCATGAAGAGCGCCCGGCCCAAGGTATTGCACGAATTGTGCGGCCGGCCGATGCTGTGGTACGTGCTGCGCGCGTTGCGGGACGCCGGGGTTGACGAGTTGCTGGTCGTCGCGAATGCCGAGATCGCGGAACGGATGCCGGAGATCGGCGCCGATGCGGGTCACGGCAGCGTCGACGTCGTGATTCAGGAGCCGCAGCTCGGGACGGGACACGCGGTCCAGATTGCGCTCGAAAAACTGCCGTCGCGTCCGGGGACGCTTTTGATCCTCAACGGCGATCTGCCGCTCGTTGAGGTTGCGCTGATCCAGCGCGCCGTCGAAGCGCGCAGCGGCGCGCTCGCGCTCGTGACCGCAAAAGTTCCGCTGCCGTCGTCGCTCGGGCGGATCGTGCGGCGGGGCGACCGCGTCTCGAAAATCGTCGAAGCGCGCGACGCGAACTCGGACGAACTCGCCCTCGACGAGATGAACGCCGGGCTCTATGCGTACGACGAGACGAAGCTGCGCGGCGTCCTCGCCGAACTCGGAAACGACAACGTGCAGGGCGAGTATTACCTTACCGACACGATCGACCGGCTCGTTCGCGACGGCGAGCGGGTCGTTCCGGTGCTGGCGGAAAACTTCATTTCGGTCCTCGGCGTGAACGACCGCAGCGAGCTGGCGACGGCGGCCGCGCTCCTCGGCCGCCGCATCTGCGAATACCATATGAGCAACGGCGTGACCATCCTCGATCCGGCGACGACCTATCTCGAGCCGGATCTCCAGATCGCCGCCGACGTCACGATTCTGCCCAATACCGCGATCGGGCGCCGTTCGAAGATTGGCGCACACAGCGAGATCGGTCCCAACACCCGGCTGGTCGCCGCCGAGATCGGCGAGCACGTCGTGATCGGTGACAGCATCATCGTCGACAGCACGCTTGGCGATTTCGTGCGCGTCGGGCCGTGGGCGCACGTGCGCGGCGGAAGCGTCCTCGATACCGGCGTGCACATAGGCGACTTCGTCGAAGTGAAATCGTCGCACTTAGGCGCCGGGGTGAACGCCCGGCACTTGGCTTACATCGGCGACGCCACGGTCGGCGAACGCACGAACATCGGCGCAGGCGCCATCACTTGTAATTACGACGGAAAAGAGAAGCTCCGCACGACGATCGGCAAGGACGCGTTCATCGGGACGAATTCTTCGCTCGTCGCCCCGCTCGAAATCGGCGACGGCGCGCTGACCGGCGCCGGCAGCGTCGTCGTCAAGGACGTTCCGGCCGGCGGACGCGTCGCCGGAAATCCCGCCAGGCCGCTCGCGAGCAAGGCGGACTGAGCCGAATCCGAGCGGGCCTCGGCGCGAGACCGGCGAATCGTCCCGCATGGCGCTCCGAGTAGTTCTTCTGTCCTATTCGCCCGAGCCCGAACGCGCCGTCGCCACCGCGGCGCGCAATTGCTACAGCCCGCGCGACATCGAGAGCATCGACGATAACTGGAGCGAGGACGAAATCGCCAAGATGGTCGCTCGCGTGCGCGATGCGGGTCACCTCTCGACCTTCGAGCATACGATGTTCACCTTCGGCGTCGCGGGCGTCTCGCGCGCGTTGACGCACCAGCTCGTGCGTCATCGCCATATGTCGTACGAACAGAAGAGCCAGCGCTATATCAAATACAAGGGGCGCATCCCCTTCGTGATGCCGCCCTCGATCGCGAGCCGGCCGGAGATCGCGGCCAAGTTCGATCGATTGATGGAGAACGTGGCCGAGTTCTACCGCGAAGCGATCGAAGCGGGGACGCCGGCGGAAGACGCGCGCTTTGCGTTGCCCAACGCTTCGGAGACGCAGGTCGTCATCACCGCAAACGCGCGCGCGCTGCTCGATTTTTTTACGCTGCGGACCTGCAACAACGCGCAGTGGGAAATCCGCGAATTGGCCTTCGCGATGCTGCGGCTGGTAAAACGCGTCGCGCCGGTTCTGTTCGTGCGCGCCGGCGCGACCTGCGTCCGCGGCTACTGCAACGAGCCCAACGGCCCCGATTGCCCGCGCTACATCGCGATCAGCAATCCGGTCGCGAACCGCCGGCGCTCGGAAGCCCCCGCCGAGCCCGCAAAAGCGAGTTGAGGGGTAAAGCCGAAGAACGAACCGACCTAGCCCCTTTTTCTGGAGGACCATCATGGCCGTCACCAAGGGGCGCCGCTCGAAGGCCGACCGGACGAGTACCGTCCGGGTGGGCGACGCGGCGCCCGACATTGCCCTCAAGACGCACGCCAATGCCGACTTCAAGCTTTCGGATTTGCGCGGGCACAAGAACGTCGTCCTGGCATTCTACCCGTTCGCCTTCACCCCGGTTTGAACGGTTCAAATCCCGTCGTACCAAGCGAATCTCGCACGGTTCGACGAGCATGATGCCCAAGTTGTGGGCATCTCGATCGATTCTCGCTTCGCAAACGGGGCCTGGGCCGAGCAGTTGGGCGGAATCAGTTTCCCCCTGCTCTGCGATTTCTACCCGCACGGCGCGGTCGCACAAGCGTATGGCGTCCTGAAGCCCGAAGGGTTCGCCGAACGTGCGATCTTCATCATCGACAAATCCGGCACGATCCGCTACGTCGACGTCCACGAAGGCAGCGAACAACCCGACGAGGAGCAGATCTTCGAGGAGCTTGCTAAGCTGGGCTGAGCTCCTCGCGCGCTGGGCCCTCGCTCTGGTCGCGCTCGGCTGGTGCGGTGCGGCATTCGCACCGGCGCCGGCGAGCGCGGCGTCGCAGGCGTACGTCGATCGCCGTGTCACCGCACTGCCGGCCGCGCAACTGCTGGGAAGCGACCCGCAGAGCCTGATCAGCCGGCCGCGTCAAGAGATCGCGCAGGCGTTGGCGATCTATCGTCGCGCACTGTTTTCGTTTTGGGCGATCTCGCAGATCTTCGTATTCTATTTGTTGTGGCAGTCGGGGGCTGCGGCGCGCATCCGGGATCTCTTGCGTCGCCGGATTCGTTCGCGGTTCTGGCTGCGCTTCGCCTACGGGTTCGCGCTGGCCGCAATCGCAGGACTCGCCGCGTTACCGGCCTCGGCGGCCCAATACCGCGTCTCGGTCGTCTTCGACCAATCGAGCGAACCATTCTTGCGCTGGCTGCGCGAAGGCGTGCTGCACGTCTTCATCGACGCGCTCGTCGTGGGACTCATCGTCGCGCTCGTGATGACGCTGGTCGCCCGAACCAGAGCGTGGTGGATCTTTGCCATCGCCGGAATTTTCTTGGTGAGCGTGGTCGGCGGATTGATCACGCCGTTCGCAATCGCGCCGCTCTTCAACCACTACTGGCCGATGAGCGCGAAGGAGTCCGCGCCCTTCCGCGAGCTGGAGCGCGCCGCCGGCATTGCGACGCCGCTCTGGCGCTTCAACTCGTCCCGCCAATCGCAGATCCCGAACATCAGCACGATCGGGGTCGGCCCGAGCGTTCGCATCGTGCTGGGCGACACGATGTTCGCGGCGGGGACGCCGGGCGAGATCCGCTATGCGGTGGCGCGCGAGGTCGCGCACGTGCGCCGCGACGATCCGCTGCGCACCGCCTTCGTGTGGACGTTTTTCTTCGTGCTCTCGATCGCCATCGGCGTTTTAGTTGCCGACCGCATCGGCTTCAGGCGCGACGACGATCCGTTGGCGCGACTCGCGCTCGTCGGCGCGCTGGCGGGTGTGGCGGGGCTGCTCGCCTTTCCCCTCTATAACGTCTACTCGCGGCACATCGAGGAGAAAGCCGACACCTACGCGCTCGGCTTGACGCACGATCCCACCTCGGCCGTGCGTTCGTACGTGCGCTCGGCGGACCGCCGTTTCGTGCTGCTTTGTCCGTCGCGCTTGGCGACGATCTATTTCTGGCCGACGCCGCCCCTTGGGACGCGCATCGCCGCCGCGACGGGCCGCCCCGATCCGTGCCCCTGAAGCGTTGTCTGTGGGCTCGCTCTCCCGAGATGATCGACTATCACGATCGCGAGTGGGGCGTCCCGGTCCACGACGACCGCACGCTCTTCGAGTTCTTGGTGCTCGAGGGCGCGCAAGCGGGCTTGAGCTGGGAGACGATTTTGCGCAAGCGTGCCGGCTATCGGGCGGCCTTTGCGGACTTCGATCCGGCGCAGGTCGCGCGCTTTCGCGAAAGCCGGATCGTGAAGCTGATGTTGCAGCCGGCAATCGTTCGCAACGCCGCCAAGATTCGTTCGGCGATCGGCAACGCGCGCGCCGTCCTCGCGATCGCGGACGAGTTCGGCTCGTTCGACGCGTACCTCTGGCGTTTCGTCGGTGGCGAGCCGCTCCAAAGCGGACGGCGGCGCGGGGCCGTGCCGGCCGAGACGCCGCTCTCCGCGAAGATCAGCCGCGAGCTCAAGCTGCGCGGGATGCGCTTCGTCGGGCCGACGATCGTCTATTCGTTCATGCAAGCGGTCGGGATGGTGAACGATCACCGCGTCGACTGTTTTCGGTACGCCGAGCTCGTCGCTCGACGGAAAAGAGACTAGCGGCCGATGACTTCTTGCGGCGATTCGGCTCGCACGTAACCACGCGGGATGGCGAAATCCTCGTTCGGCGGTAGGCGGCGTTCGAGTCGCGTGAGGTCGAGCCGGGCCGAACTCGCCGGAAGCGTATTGCCTTTCGCGCTGGCTTGAATCTGGACCGGAAACTCATCGAGATCGTCGGCGAGTTGCACCTGACCATGGGATTCGAAGGTGTCGCCGCGCCCGTTGTCGCGCGCGATCTGATAGTCGTACTCGGTGGTCGGATGTCCGTTGCTCGTCCCGTGACCTTTGAGCGCGAGCGAAAACGCCTTGATGTTCTTTAGCGTCTTGAACGCGGCGAACGGGTCGAACGCCGCGGCCGCAGCGCTCGGTTGTGGTGCCGGCGTCGGCGTCGGCGAGCCCGACGTGCTGGCCGGCGAACGCAGCTTGCCGACGAAGTATCGCTGCTTTGCCGCGGCCCACAGGGTGTACGTCATCGCTTTCTGATCGAGGACGACCGTAAAGCCGCCGGGTGGGAAAAATTCCAGCGCTTGCGCACTCGCGTTCGCGAGCGCGCCGACGGTCGGGTCCATTCCGGGGATCGCGAGCGAGAGCACGTCGACGCGAACGCGCGTGTCGCGTTGTTCGAAATTGATGTGGCCGCCGACCGTGAGGCTATTGCCCGGTGAGAACAGCGAGGTCTGCACCACCAACTCGGCGTTGCCGACCACGCCTGAGGGCGCTGCCGGCGGCGACGATTGAGACGGCGGTGAAACCGAATCTCCGAGCGGACCGCCGGGGCCGCAGCCGGCGGAGAAGGCCAGCGCGAGCAGCGCCGCGAGGTGCGGTCTCAGACCGTCGCTCCCATAAAAACCGATCCGGTGACTTGCGTTCCAAGATGCTGTTCGGTGAGGAACTCGACGATCGTCGCGTGGGCGATCCGACCGTCGAGAATCTGGGCCGCACCGACGCCCGCTCGGACGCCGCGCGCCGCCGCGCGCATCGCGGCCCGCAGGCGAGCGTCGAGACCCTCCCGTTCGGCGAGCGCCAGCGCCTCCGCCGGCGTCAGCTCGGCGATGAGGTCGAGGGTTACCGGGTCGAGCACGCCGCCGGATTCGTGGAAGAAGAACGCGCGTGCCGCTTCGGTCGCTCCGGCGATCGAGGCCGCGACTTCATCGGCGGCGAGATCGACGTCGTTTCCGCCGATGCCGAGGGCGGTCGGTTCGATCACGGGGATGTAGCCGGCCGCGGTCAAGGTCGCAAGGATCCCCGTCTGGACGCGCCCGGCTGCCGGGAGCAGCGCCGCGTCGGCGCCCGAAAGGCCGACGGCGACGTTGGAATGCCGGTTGAGCGCGCGGACGTAGCCGCGCGCGATCTCGGCGTCGGGCGCGACCAAGATCGGTTTGATGCCGCGCTCCAGCAAGAACGAAAGATCCTCGTCGAGCGTCGTATGCTGCGCGAGCAGAGCGCCGTCGATGCGAAGGACGAACGTTCTGCCGGAGAATCCCGCCGCGTTACTCATCGGCGAACTCCTGGACGAACATCGTCGCGTAGACGCTCGCGGCGACCGCGCCGATTCCTACCTTGGTGAAACGTCCGTCGAGCATGATGGCGTGATGTCCTGGACTGGCAACGAGGTGGGCGAACGCTTCGTTCTCGTCGCCGGTCGTGTAGGCCAGGTTTTCCCCAGCATGGTGGTAGACGTACCCTTCCCGGTGCAAGCGCACTTCGAGGGTGGCACCGCTCGGCGTCACGTGACCGATGAAGCGCTCTTGGAGCATCTCGCGCGCGTAGCCCCGAGCGATCGCGGAGAGTTGCCGATCGAGCACGAGCGCCCGTCGCCCGTTGCGCGCACGTTCCGCGTTGAGTTCGTCGAACATCGCCGCTTCGAGCAACGGCTGGTCGTACAGCGCGACCGGCGGTACGTTGAGCGGCTCGAANNGGAGTTCTTGCGATCCTGTTTTTCGTGGTCGCGCTCGCGTCGTACGTCCCGTCGGCCTTGTTCCGTCCGCCGGCCGCCGGCGCCGCGCAGAACGACGCTGCCAGTGCGACGAGCGCGATGCGGCGCATCATGCTCGATCCACTTGGTCCGGATCCGCCGAACTCTCCTCCTCGGGCTGCCAGCCATTGACGTAATTCATCGCCTCGGTCGTCCCGCGGTCAAACCAGCGCAGCACGCCTTCGGTCGCGACGTCGAGGATCGGTTCGAGCCGGCGTTCCTCTTCCGTAGTGAACGTCGCGAGGACGCGATCGATCGCGTCGTCCCCGTCGCCGCGTCCGATTCCGATGCGCAAACGCGGGAAATCCTCGCCCAGGTATTCGATGATCGAGCGCAACCCATTGTGGCCGCCCGAACCGCCCGAGGCGCGCATGCGCAGGCGTCCGAAGGGCAGGTCGAGGTCGTCGACGATGGCGAGCACGTCGCTCGGCGGCGTCTTCCACCAAGCGGCGATGCGCGCGACCGGAGCGCCGCTTTCGTTCATGTAGGATTGGGGTTTCACCAAGACGAGCGACTGCGCGGCGAGGTGCCCCTGCTCGGCGCGATCTTTGTTTCTCCACTTGGTCAGGCCGAAGTGCCGAGCGACGCGATCTACGACGCGGAAACCGAGATTGTGGCGCGTCCGTTCGTAGTTGCGACCGGGATTGCCGAGGCCGGCGACGATGCGAGTGCTGGTGCCTATTCAGGCTCCTCTTCGGTCGGCGTCGTCTCCGCCACGGTCGGCACTTCCACCGGTTCCACCGTCGCGACGGCGGCCTCGGCCATCTGTTGCTCGGTGCGTGAAGGTTCGATCGAGATCAAGATCGTCGAGGGGTCGACGCGCAACTTGAAGTTCGGCGGCAGCTTGACGTCGCCCGCGGTCAGGTGAGCGTGCATCGCGAGTTCGGTGACGTCGACTTCGATATGCGGCGGGATCGCGTTGGCCGGGCCCTCGACGTCGAGCGTGTGCAGGATGACGTCCATCACGCAACCCATGTTGCGAACGCCGTCGGCGACGCCGACGGTCACGATCGGCAGCGCCGCGCTCACCGTCTCGCTCTCGCTGACACGCTGCAAATCGGCGTGTAGAACCCGGCGCGTGATCGGATCGCGCTGCACGTCGCGCACCAGCGCGGTATCTTTCTTGCCCCCATCGATCGTCAGGTGCAGCAACCGGTTTTTGCCGCCGGCGTGCAAGAGGGCGTCGAAGGCCTTCGCGTCGAGCGAAACCGCCATGGGATCGCTGCCGTGGCCGAATAGGACGGCCGGGATTTTCCCGGCTTTGCGAAGCGCGTTGGCTGAGGTCGTCCCGCTCTTCGAGCGCGATTCTACCGCGAGACGAGAAGCGGTGCCGGCGTTGATGGCCATGATGGATTATCGAAACTTTCTAACTGACGGTGAGGACGTCGGGGAGTTCGAGCAAGGGGCCTACGGAGCGGGAAGGTTCGTCGCTGTCTTCTTTGGCGAATAGTTCTGAGACCGAGCGATTTGCGGTGATGCGCTTGATCGCGTCGGCTAAGATCTGTGCGATCGAAAGCACCTTGAACTTCTCGCCCAATTCCGACTCGGAGTTCGGCAAGGTGTTCGTAACGATGATCTTCTCGATCGGCGAATCGTTGAGGACGCGGACGGCGTCGCCGGCGAAGATGCCGTGCGTCGCGCAGGTGACGACCTTCGTGGCGCCTCGGCGCATGAGCGCTTCGGCGGCCTTGGCGAGCGTCCCGCCCGTCGAGATCATGTCGTCGACGACGACGGCGATCTTGCCGTCCACCTCGCCGACGATCTCGGTGACTTCCGAGACGTCGGGCTCCGGGCGCCGTTTGAAGACGATCGCAAGCGTCGAGCGCAACCGCTTCGCAAAGCGTTCGGCGCGCGCCACGCCCCCGGCGTCGGGGGAGACGACGACGATCTTGTTCCCCTCGAGGCCTTGCTGCTTGAGGTAGGAGCAGAGCGTCGGGGTCGCTTCGAGATTGTCGACCGGGATGTCGAAGAAGCCCTGGATCTGCGCCGCGTGCAAATCCAGCGTCACCAGACGCTTGACGCCCGCCGTCGCCATCAGGTTGGCGACCAGCTTGGCCGAAATCGGCTCGCGGCCTTTGGTCTTCTTGTCTTGCTTCGCGTACCCGTAGTACGGCACGACCGCAGAGATGCGGTAGGCTGAAGCGCGGCTGAGCGCATCGATCATCAGCAGCAACTCCATCAACGAATCGTTGACGGTTTGCCCGTTGGGAGCCTTACAGATCGACTGGACCACGAAGACTTCGGCGCCGCGCACGTTCTCGCGAATCTCGACGCGGCACTCTTCGTTGCGAAACTTGTCGACCAGCGCGCTCCCGACGCGCGACTCCATCCGGCCGGCGATCTCTTTCGCGAGCCCGGGGTTCGAATTGCCGGCAAAGAGCAAGGGTTTTTGAATCATGGGCAGACTCCTGACGGGAGACCGTGGTCTCGCGACGGCGGGGTGCTTGCTTGGTATTGGTTTCCCTTTCGAGGCCGTCGTCCCATGCTGGCGCGGATGTTGCGGATGTCGGCGGCAGGGCGGGACATCGCCTCCGCCGGGACGGCGGACTCGTTCCATCCGTGGAACTCGTGCCGCCTCGTGGGACTGCTTTGTCGCTCGCCCTCCGGGCTCGCTCGGCGCAGGCGCCCGCGTCGGCAACGTCCCGCCCTGCCGCCGCATATCCGCTCCTCGATCGAGGTCGCGTCCTCGCAGCGAAACCTGAGGGGAGGGTGGTAGAGTTTAATGGTAGCTGCCGATGGATAATTTTAATCTCGTTTTGCCGTATCAGTTGGCGGGCGATCAGCCGCGTGCGACCGACCAGCTCGCCGAAGGCGTCTTGCGCGGCGATCGGGGCCAGACGCTGCTGGGGGTGACGGGCAGCGGGAAGACGGTCGCGATGGCGCGCGTCGTCGAGCAGGTCCAGAAGCCGACGCTCGTGCTGTGCCACAACAAGACCCTTGCGGCGCAGCTCTGCGCCGAGTTTCGGGATTTCTTTCCCGAGAACGCGGTCGAGTATTTCGTCTCGTACTTCGATTACTATCAGCCCGAAGCGTACATCCCGCACACCGACACCTATATCGAGAAAGATTCGTCGATTAACGATGAAATCGAACGACTGCGGCACTCGGCGACGCAGTCGATCTTGACCCGGCGCGACACCTTGATCGTGGCCTCGGTGTCGTGCATCTACGGTCTCGGCTCGCCTGCAGACTACATCGAGATGTCGCTCGCTCTGAAGATCGGCGAACGGATGGACCGCGACGTCTTCCTGCGCCGTCTCATCGACATGCAGTATCGCCGCAACGATCTCAACCTAGTTCGCGGGACGTTCCGGGTGCGCGGCGATACGCTCGAATTCGTCGGCGTCGAGGAGGAACTGGTTCATCGCATCGAGTTCTTCGGCGACGAGATCGAGGCCATCAACGTCGTCAACATCCTTACCGGCGAGTACGTCGAATCCAAAGACCAGCTCACGATCTTTCCGGCCAAGCACTTCATCACGCCGGAGGAGAAGCTCAAGCGCGCCGTTGCGGCGATCGAGATCGAACTAGAGGAACGGCTGAAGGTCTTCCGCGACGGCGGCAAATTGCTCGAAGCCCAGCGGCTCGAGATGCGCACCCGTTACGACCTCGACATGTTGCGCGAGGTCGGTTACTGCAACGGCGTCGAGAACTACTCGCGGCATTTGGCGGGGCGCGAGGCCGGGGCGACGCCCTCCTGCCTGCTCGATTTCTTTCCGAAAGACTGGCTACTGTTCATCGACGAGTCGCACGTCACGATTCCGCAAGTGCACGGGATGCACGCCGGCGATCGTTCGCGCAAAGAGGTGCTGGTCGAGCACGGCTTCCGCTTGCCGAGCGCGCTCGACAACCGCCCCCTGACCTTCGACGAGTTTTCGGCGCACCTCAACCAGGCGATCTACGTGAGCGCAACCCCCTCGACGTACGAGATGGGCAAATCGACCCAAGTCGTCGAGATGATCATCCGGCCCACCGGGCTCGTCGATCCCGAAGTCGAGGTGCGGCCCACCAAGAACCAGGTCGACGACCTCATGGAAGAGATCCGGCAACGGGTCGAACGCGGCGAACGCACGCTGGTGACGACCTTGACCAAGAAGATGGCCGAAGACCTCACCGACTTCTTGCTCGAGATGGGGTTCAAGGTGCGCTACCTGCACAGCGAGGTCGAAACGCTCGAACGCATCGCGATCCTGCGCGATCTGCGGCGCGGCGTCTTCGATGTGCTGGTCGGCATCAATCTGTTGCGCGAAGGGCTCGACCTTCCGGAGGTCTCGCTCGTCGGCATCCTCGATGCCGACAAGGAAGGCTATCTGCGCAGCGGTACGTCGCTGATCCAAACCATCGGCCGCGCCGCGCGCAACGTCGAGGGCAAGGTCATCATGTACGCCGATCTCGTGACCGCCTCGATGGAGCGGGCGATCGGCGAGACGCGCCGCCGCCGCGAGCGTCAGGTCGCCTACAATTTGGAGCACGGTATCGAGCCGCGCTCGATCCGCAAGGAAGTGCGCGACATCCTCGACCTCGTCGCGACGGCAGAGGAACCGACCGAAGCCGGCAAGCTGCGCGGCGAAGGGTTACCGCGCGACGTCGCGCTGGCGATGGCGGCCGACGTCGAGCGCGAGATGAAGGAAGCGGCCGGGAACCTCGAGTTCGAGAAGGCGGCGGCCTTGCGCGACGAGCTGCTCGAATTGCGCAAGCAGTTGGGCGGTAACGAGAGCCTCCTCTTCCAAGGCAAGGCGCCCAAGATTTTCGCGCACGCTCTGAAGGAGCTGGTCGGGAGTTAGTCGCGGCCGAGCGACGAAGAGTCTTTCCATGCAAGCAACGGTCGTGGACGATCTTTTCATGTGGTCGGCGTGGCAGTCGGCGCCGAACGTCTTCTTCAATTCGTTTTTCGTCGCGGCGGAGGGCGGAAATCTGATCCTCGATCCGCTGCCGCTTTCCGAGCCGGATGCGGCGCAGATCGACGAGCGGGGCGGCGCGGCCTGGGTCGTCATCACCAACCGCGATCACGAACGGGACGCGAAAAACGTGGCGGCGCGGTTCGGCGCGAAGATCGCGGCCAGCGAGGCGGATGCGCCGCTGCTCGGGATTTCCGTCGATCGCAGGCTCAAAGACGGCGACGAGATCGGCGGCGCGCGCGTGTTGGGTTTCGATGGCCTGAAGACGGCGGGCGAGATCGCGTTGCATTTTCGTGCCAAGCAGACGGCGATTTCGGGCGACGCCTTGTGGGGCGACGTCGCCGGCAAACTGCGACTCGGCCCGAAGCTCGCCGACGCGGGCCGCGCGGCGCTCTCCCTACGACGGCTCGCCGCGCTGCGGGTAGAAAACTTGCTGATCGGCGACGGGCAGTGCATCTTCGGCGGCGCGACGCGCGCGCTCTGGCGCTGCCTCGAAGCCTGCCCGGACGCGTACGTCAACAAGATCAACGTCGACGAGGCGGACTGGAAACACGATCCGCCGGGGACGCGCGAGCCGTACGTCGGTTCCTGGACCGACGTCGACTTCGAGATCGGCGCCGAGCAATTGGGCTACCGCGTGGCGCGCATCCCGGCCGGCAAGTCGTTTTGCCCCTTACACTGGCACACGGCCGAAGAAGAGCTCTTCATCGTCACCGGCGGCGAGCCGACCTTGATCACGCCGCGCGGTACCTGGAAGCTGCGCCAGGGCGATTTCGTCGCCTTTCCGGCTCGCGCCAGCGGCGCGCACAAGATCGTCAACGAATCGAATGCGCCCTGCGACATCGTCATGATCGCAAACGTCGTGCCGCACGACTGTTGCTTCTATCCGGATTCGAAGAAGGTGTTGATCGAGCGCGCCGGCCTGATGCTGCGCGATCACCCGGCGCTCGATTACTTCGAGGGCGAATAGAACGGCATGTTTCGTCTCGCACTTTCAGCGGCGCTTTTTCTTTGGCTCGGCTCGAGCCCCGCGTCTGCGGAGACCGACGTCGGCGTTCTGGCCGGGCTCTTTACCGGGACGCACGTCAGCCAAGTTAATCCGACCCCCGATGCCGGCGTCGTCCCCGGCGCGCTCCTTGAGCTTACGCAGCGCTGGCGAGGTTTTCGCATCCATCTCGAGGGTATACCGCAGGTCGCCGCCTCGGGCGCGAACGATGGCGCGTTCGGACGCTCGCGGGCGTCGCTCTCGATTTTGAACGCGATGGCCCTCGTCGATTTGGATCCGCGCCGTCGCATCCGGGCGGGCGCGGGCTTTCAGCTGATCAACTTACGCAACTTCAACGGCACCAACGGCGACACCGATTACTCGCGCGCGACGTCGCCGCGCTACGAACTCGCCGCGACGCTCCCCGCGGCGCACGATCGTTTCGTCGAGCTTTCGTTTGCCGTCTTGCCCAACGTGCGCGCAAATCTCGGCGCTCACCACTTCAACAATCAGCCTAAAGCCGACAAGCCCGAATTCGGCGCCGAGGTCGACTACGGGGCGGGTTACGGCTGGCGGCGCGGCACGACGAGCTACGTGCTCGGCATTCGCGGGCTCTCGTACCACACGCGCAACCTCAATACCGGCCAATTGGTCGACCGTAACGTCGGCGGCGGCGTCACCTTCGAAGCACGTTTTCCCATTGCGCGCTGAGGCGGCGTGAGGCCGCACCTCGCCGCGATCTTGTTCGATCTTGACGACACGCTGCACGACGACACCGCCACCTATCGGCGCGCCGCCGAGCTCGTCTCGCGCGACGTCGCGGCCGAGACCGGCGTCGACGGGGCGGCGCTGTTTGCGGCCTACGTCAAGCAGGCCGAGGCGTTCTGGATCAACCTCGCGCCCGAACATCTCGGCACGCCGCTGGTCGGCTTGCGCGCGCGAATGTGGCTCGCCGCCCTGCGGGACATCGGCGTCGACGCCCCGGAGCTGGCCGAACGTTGCGGCGTCAGTTACAACCGCTACCGCAGGGAGCACCTCAAATTGTGGCCCGGGGCGCTCGAACTGCTGATCGCCTTACGCGAACGGGGCCTCAAACTCGGACTCGTCACGAACGGCTTCGCCGAGACGCACCGCGAGAAACTCGTCTTGCTCAACCTGGAAGACGCCTTCGACGAGGTGTTCATCGCCGACGAGGTCGGCATGATCAAACCCGATCCACGTCTCTTCCGGCTGGCTTGCGCACGGCTCGGCGCGACCCCTGCGACGACGGCGATGGTCGGCGATCGCTACGAACGCGACGTTCGCGGCGCGCACGAGGTCGGACTCTATACCGTTTGGCTCAACGTGCGCGACGAGACGGTCCCCGCCGGCGGTCCGCTGCCCGACGCGATCGTTGCGAGCATCGATAAGGTCGAGGCGGCGCTGCCGCTCCCGTAGCGGGAGCAGGTTTGCAACGTCCGGCTCTCGATTCCGGTCTAGATATCGTGCCCTCTCACGTTTCGGCCGGCCCCAAGAGCGACGGATCTACACGCGGCCTCGACCAGATCGTCATCAAGGGCGCGCGCGAGCACAACCTCAAGAACGTCGACCTTACCCTCCCGCGCAACCGCCTGATCGTCATCACCGGCTTGTCGGGTTCGGGGAAGTCCTCGCTCGCCTTCGACACCATCTACGCCGAAGGGCAGCGCCGCTACGTCGAGTCGCTGTCGTCGTATGCGCGTCAGTTTCTCGGCCAGATGGAGAAGCCCGACGTCGATTACATCGAGGGACTCTCGCCGGCGATCTCCATCGATCAGAAGTCGACCTCGCGCAACCCGCGCTCGACGGTCGGAACCGTCACCGAGATCTACGATTACCTGCGCCTGCTTTACGCGCGCATCGGCAAACCGCACTGCTACAACTGCGGGCGCGAAGTCAGCGCGCAATCGAGCGAACAGATCGTCGATCAGATCGTGGAATTACCCGAAGGGACGCGCTTGCAGCTGCTCGCGCCGGTGATTCGCGGCCGCAAGGGCGAATACCAAAAGCTTTTCGAAGAGGTGCAAAAGGAAGGCTTCGCGCGCGTTCGGGTTGACGGTACGATCCGCGAACTCCGCGAAAAGATCGTCCTCGACAAGAAGCGCAAACACACGATCGAGGTCGTCGTCGACCGGCTCGTCATGCGCCCGGACATTCGCAAGCGGCTGACCGATTCGATCGAGACGACCTTGCGTCTCTCGAGCGGCATCCTGACGGTCGTCGCCGAGCCGGCAAAGACGGGTGCGTCCGCGCCGGCGACGCGCGAGCTGACGTTTTCCGAACAGCTCGCCTGCATCGAATGCGGACTCTCGTTCGAGGAACTCGCTCCACGCCTGTTTTCGTTCAATTCGCCCTACGGCGCTTGCCCCGACTGCACCGGACTCGGCGTCAAGATCGAAATCGATCCTTGGAAAGTGATTCCCGACCGCAGCAAATCGATCGAAGAAGGCGCGATCCTTCCTTGGAGCAAGAACATCGGCAGCGGCAAATTCCCGTCGATGAATCCTTATTACATGCAGCAGGTCGAGAAGCTGCTGCGCTCGCGGCGGGTCAAGCTCTCGACGCCGCTCGAGAAGATGCCGCCCGACGTCGTCCGGACGTTGTTGTACGGGGCGGAGGGCAAGCAGCGCTTCACCTATGAGTCGCGCAGCGGTCACACGTGGAGTTACGAAGCCCAGTTCGAGGGCGTCGTCAAGAACTTGCAGCGCCGCCACAGCGAAACGTCGTCGGACTACGTCAAGGAAGAGATCGAGAAATACATGTCGCAGACGACCTGCCAGACCTGTAAGGGCGCGCGCCTCAAGCCTGAGGCGCTGGCGGTGACGGTCTGCGGCATCAACATTCACGCGCTCACCGGGATGTCGGTCGAAAAGTCGGAAACGTTCTTCCGCGATTTCACACCGACCCCACGCGAGGAGCTGATCGCCCATCAAATCCTCAAAGAGGTGCGGGCCCGGCTCGGTTTCCTGACCAACGTCGGCCTCGGCTATCTGAACCTCGCGCGCAGCGCGACGACGCTCTCGGGGGGCGAGTCCCAGCGCATCCGCCTGGCGACCCAGATCGGCTCGTCGCTGGTCGGCGTCCTGTATATTTTGGACGAACCCTCGATCGGACTGCATCAGCGCGACAACGCTCGGTTGCTGGCAACCTTGAAAACGCTGCGCGATCTCGGCAACACGTTGATCGTGATCGAGCACGACGAGGATACGATGCGCGAAGCCGACGTGATCGTCGACATCGGTCCCGGCGCCGGCTTGGAAGGCGGCCGCATCCTTTCGGTCGGGTCGCTCGAGGAGATCTTACGGAACCCCGAGTCCCTGACCGGCGCGTATCTTTCGGGGCGGCAGTTCATCGCGATCCCCAAGCAGCGGCGCGCGCCGAAGGCGTGGCTGCGCGTCGCCAAGGCGCGCGCCAACAACATCGAAGGGGTCGACGTCGACATCCCGCTCGGCGTGTTCGCCTGCATCACCGGCGTCAGCGGCTCGGGGAAATCGACGCTCGTCAACGAGATCGTCATCAAGGCGCTCAACCAGCACCTGCATGGGCAACCGGCGGGCGGGACGTACGGGACGATCGTGGGCGCCGAGATGCTCGACAAGTTAGTCGTCATCGATCAATCGCCGATCGGGCGCACGCCGCGCTCCAATCCGGCGACCTATACCGGCGCCTTCGATCTGATTCGCGAACTCTATTCGCTCGTTCCCGATGCGAAAATTCGGGGTTACGGTCCAGGCCGCTTCTCATTCAACGTCAAGGGCGGGCGGTGTGAAGCCTGTGAGGGCGACGGCATCATCAAGATCGAGATGCACTTTTTGCCCGACGTCTACGTTCCGTGCGAAGTCTGCAAGGGCAAGCGCTATAATGCGCAGACCCTCGAGATCAAGTATAAAGGAAAGACGATCGCCGACGTCCTCGCGATGCGCGTCGACGAAGCCTCCGAGTTCTTCTCGGCGATTCCGCGCGTCCACAACCGGCTCAAGACGATCTGCGACGTCGGCCTCGGTTACATTCAGATGGGGCAGCCGGCGACGACGCTCTCGGGCGGCGAGGCGCAACGTGTGAAGCTCGCGACCGAACTCTCGAAGCGCGCCACGGGCCGGACGTTCTACGTCCTCGACGAACCGACGACGGGTCTGCATTTTGCCGACATCCACAAGCTGCTCGACGTCCTGCAGCGGCTGGTGTCGCTGGGCAATTCGGTGCTGATCATCGAGCACAACCTCGACGTGATCAAGACCGCCGATTACCTCATCGATCTCGGGCCGGAGGGTGGCGACCGCGGCGGGACGATCGTCGCCTTCGGGACGCCGGAGAACGTCGCGCGCAATCGGACGTCGTTTACCGGGCAATACCTCGGCCCGGCGCTCGCCGACGAACGCGCGCACGGGATGGTTCGGCCCGATCGCGGCCACATGGAAGAACTCGAACGCGAGAACCTCGCGAGCCTGCACGACCTCGCCTCCGGCGAGCGCGCCAAGGTCCCCGTCGAAGCATAGAAAACAGCCCGGCCGGGAACTAATAGGAGCAAACCGACCGTTTCCAGAGCCCGTCCTTGGAGGTATCCCCATGTTCAGAGCTCTCATCGGCATATTCGTCTTTTTTGCCGTCATAGCCGCGCCAGTCGTTCCGGCGGCGGCGGCGCCCGGCAACGCATGTAACGTGCAGGGCCAAAAACAACAGCTGGACGCTCAGAAACACCAGCTCGATCTTCAGAAGCATCAGATCAACGCCCAGTACCGCGGTCCGGGGAACGCTGCCTACCGCCAGAGTCTCAAGCGCCAAATCCAAGCTCAGATTTTCCAGCTCGACGCCCAGAAGCACCAGCTCGACCTGCAACGGCAGCAATGTCAGGCCGCCTACCACCCGAACAAGCCGAACAAGGGACACAAAGGCGACCGCGATCATGACGGCGACAAGGACCGCGACCGCCACTAATCGCTGTTAGGCGGTCGCTTCCTCGCCCGCGTCGTTTGACCGATTCGTGGGAAAGCTTCCCAGCATGCGGCCCCACCTTTCGCCTACTGTTTGGGCGGGCTTCAGCGACGGTTTCCGATCGACGCTGGACCCGTTCAAACCCGCCCCCGAACCTCTGCACGACGAGATGCCGGGAGGGCTCGACGAGCCCGGCAGCGCCCACGAGTCCGCCGACCGGGACGGCGCGGGCCGCCACGATCTCCCGGTCCCGGTCTAGAAACCGAAGCGACCCGGCTTCTCGCCGCGTTCGGTGAGATTGCGATAGCGCGCCAGCGCCATCAGCGGAAAGAACGCGCGGTAGCCGTGGTAGCGTAAATAGAAGACGCGCGGGAAGCCGACGGCGGTGTACCACGCCTCGTCCCATAGCCCGTCCGCATTTTGGGTCGCGAGCAAGAACCGAATCCCGCGTTCGACCGCCGGGTTCGCAACTTCGCCGGCGGCCATCAAGCCGAGCAGCGCCCACGCCGTCTGGCTCGCCGTGCTCGCTTGGCACAGCCCGCGACGCGCTTCCCAATAGCTTCCGCCGTCTTCGCCCCAGCCGCCGTCGGCTTGCTGGAAGCGTACGAGATAGTCGACGGCGCGCCGCACGGTCTCGGAATTGGCCGCATTTTCGCCCAGCGGCGCGAACGCGTTGAGCGCCGACCAGGTGCCGTAGATGTAGTTGGTCCCCCAGCGACCGAACCACGAACCATCGGGCTGCTGCGTCCCTCGCAGGTACTTGAGTCCCCGCGCGACGGCCGGTTCGCTCGGCGAACGTCCGAGTTGCAAGAGGTAGCCGACGCAGCGCGCGGTTACGTCTTCGGTCGGCGGATCGAGCAGCGCGCCATGGTCGGCAAACGGGATGTGGTTGAGCGAATAGTGGTCGTTGTCGACGTCGAATGCGCCCCAGCCGCCGTTCTTGCTCTGCATCCCGACGATCCACTCGGCGGCGCGTTCGAGCGCCTCGCGGTATTTCTGCGGATCTTCGCGGTGCAGCGCCATCGCGACGACCCCGGTGTCGTCGACGTCGGGATAATAGTCGTTCCAGTACTGGAAGGCCCAGCCACCGGGCCTCAGATTCGGCCGCCGCGCCGCCCAATCGCCGGCGACGTCGAGTACCTGACGCGGTTTGAGCCAAGCGTTCGCGTGCGCGATTGCCGCGCAAGCGCCGTCGCCTGCGGATTCGAACAAAGCGTGCGCGGCGAGCGCCGTGTCCCAAACCGGTGAGACGCAGGGCTGGCAATACGCCTCCCCGTCACCGACGATCAGGAGTTTGCGCACCGCGCGCTTCGCGGTCCCCAGCGACAGATCGTCGGGCGCAGCTCCGAGCGCGTCGAACGCCATCACGCTATTGGCCATCGCAGGGAAGATCGCGCCGAGTCCGTCCTCGCCGTTGAGTCGCGTTTTCGTGAACGCGACGGCCTTCGCGATCGCACGCCGGCGCAGCCCTTTCGGGAAAAGCGGCTCGAGCCTTCGCAACACGGCGTCGAGCCCCAGAAATATTCTCCCAAGCGGAGAGCCGGTTGCGGCTCGCATGTAACCGCGCTCGTGCTGCGCCGGCGTGACGAAGAGTTCGGGGACGTCGATCCGGCGCGGGTTGCGCGCTTGCGGCCGCAATGCGGTCAAGACGAGCAGCGGGACGACGACCGTGCGCGACCAGTAGGAGATCTTCTCGAGATGAAACGGGAACCAGCGCGGTAAGAGCATGATCTCGACCGGCATCACCGGGACGGCGCGCCAGGGAACCTGGCCGAACAGCGCGAGCGCGATTCGGGTGAAGACGTTGCAGCGGGGCGCGCCGCCGAGCGCGAGGACGCGTTGGCGAGCGCGGCGCATGTGCGGTGCGTCCGGCGAATCGCCGGCTAATTTCAGCGCGTAATAGGCCTTGACGGTCGTGCTGACGTCGCTGTCGCCACGATAGAAGAGCGGCCAGCCGCCGTCGTCGTTTTGGATGCGGCGCAGATAGACGGCGATCTTCGCTTCAAGTTGCGGGTCGATCTCGTCGAGGTAATGCTCGAGCATAACGTACTCGGCAGGGATCGTCGCGTCGGCCTCGAGTTCGAAGACCCAATGGCCGTCCTCGCGCTGCCGCGCGAGCAGCGCACTTTCGGCCGCGCCGATTGCCGCCCGCAACGCTTCCGAGATGGGGAGGGCGCCCGTCGCACGCACGATTCTTAGCCCTCCTCATCCTCGAGAAGTGCTATCAGATACCTAACGTTTTCGTCGGCGAATCGCCTCAACAGATCTCTGAAGTCTACGTTCCCCTTCTGGGACTCCATGCATGTCCATCCAAATGCGCGCTAACTGCCAAAGGTCCAAAAGTTTTTCCGAACCGGGAACCGAGCGCCAATATTCGCGGTCGGCGCGATCGGCTTCGCCCTTCGTCATCTTGCCGGTCGGCGGCTCGGCTCGTCGAGCGTAAGAAAATGTGTCGCTCACGACGATGTATTCGGTGAGCGAGCTTCGGCATCCGCTAGGCGGACGATGACCTTGCCGAGATATTTGCCGCCGCGCAACATGTCGATGAACGCCTGCGGCGCGTTCTCGAGACCGTCGACGATCGACTCGGGAAATTTGATTCTCCCGCTCTTGACCTGCGGCGCCACCTCGCGCACGAAATCGCCCGAACGCGCCTGATGATCGAAGACGATGAAGCCGCGCATCGTCAGGCGGCTGCGAACGATCGCGGTCAAGTTGCGCGGCGCCTTGGCGGTTTCGTTGTACTGCGAGATCATGCCGCAGGCCACGATGCGCCCGTGATCGACGAGCGTCGCGAGCGCCGCCTCGAGCTGTTCGCCGCCGACGTTGTCGAAATAGAGATCGATGCCGTCGGGCGCAAGGCGTCGCAGCTGGTCGACGCTTCGCCCGTTCTTGTAGTTGAAGGCGGCATCGAAACCAAGTTCGTTCGTCAGATATGCGACTTTCTCGTCGCTGCCGGCGCTCCCGATGACGGTTGCGCCGTGCGCCTTCGCCAATTGACCGGCGATGCTGCCGACGGCGCCGGCCGCCGACGAGATGAAGACGACGTCGCTTGGCCCCAGGCCGCCGATGTCGTGCAGGCCGACGAACGCCGTGAGTCCGGGCATCCCCAGGACGCCGAGGTATGCGCTCGGCGGCGCGATGTTGACGTCGATGGGCTGGGCGAGCTTCGTCGCGATGGTCGCGTAGTCGCGCCAGCCGCGATCGTGACGGACCCAGCTCCCGACCGGGATCTGCGAGCGCGAGGCGGCGACCCACCCGACCGTGCCGCCTTGCAGCGCCTCTCCGAGTGCGAACGGCGCGACGTACGATTTCGCGTCGCTCATCCGGCCGCGCATATACGGATCGACCGACATGTGCGTGTTGCGCACCAGCACCTCGTCCTCGTCCGGCTGACGGACCGGGACCTCGCACAATTCGAAATTTTCCGGCGCCGGCCAGCCGGCCGGGCGCGAACGCAGGCGGATCTCGCGCGCGGTCGTCGGTATCATGCCTTCTGTCTCGCCGCGCCTCGTTGCGCAGCCAAGCGGCATTTAGCCCTGCCCCGGCGCTCCGCCTACGGAATTGGCGATGGCGCCGGCCTCTTCGGCGATCTGTTCGCAGGGGCCGCTGCGGTCACGTGCCGCTGTGCTCACCGGCAGGATGAGACCGATGAGAAATCCCACTGCGGCCGAGCCGATCGCGAGCCCAAGCGGATTGCGTGCGGCCAGCGAACCGGCTTCTCGAACGCCGGCCTTCGCGTCATGGCTGGACGGAATTCGCGCTCCGACGCCGGCGACCGTCGATCGCGCCGCCTCGAGGGCTTTCGCAGCGGCCCCTTTCGCCGCGTCGACCCCGTCGCTTACGGCGTCCTTAGCCCGGGCAGCGACGTCGGTCTTGTACGCGAGGGCTTCCACGGTGTCTCCTAAGCGCTCGCGGGTTTGGTCGATGTCTTGGCGGATCGCGTCCGGATCGTTGCTCTCCATCATCGGCCTCGTTGTACGCCCAAGCGCACCTTGCTCACGTCGTCCTTGACGCTCCGTAGCGTCCGCTCCGGGATCGGCGTGCCGACCTTTTTTAGCGACGCCCTCCCGACCAGTGCCATAACGGCCGCGATGACCCCGTACGACACGCCGACGATGAGTGCGGCGGCCCAGGCGGGGAGCACGCTGGCAAGGACGGCGATGAGGCTTAGCGTGAGCGCCCCAAATGCCGCCAATCCAAACATCGCCGAGCCGCCGAAGAGTCCAGCCGATAGGCCGGCCTTCTTGCCTTTGTCGGCGAGTTCGGCTCGCGCGAGTTGCATCTCCTGACGCACGAGCATCGCCGTATCGGCCGAAAGCTGCCGAAGCAGCTCGGGAATCGCTCTATCAGCTAACCGCGGAACGTCTCGTTGCATCGGCTTTCATCCCTCCTGATTAGCGTTGCGGCGCGAACGACGACCAGCCCGACCCCGCCTGCGACCGTTCGACGTCGAACCGCGCTCGTTCAACAGCGTATGCCGCTGCGCCGCGGATGCCTTGAGCATCCTCGAGGCGACGAAGCCGGCGACCAGCCCCGCGGCGGCGACGGCCAAAGGCCGCTCTCGGCCGAACTCCTCGGCGTCGGAGACGAGCTGGTCGAAGTCGCTCTCCTGCAAGTAGCGTCCGAAGCGCTCGATCATCGCCGCGCCGCCGTCGGCGAGGTCGGCGGCCCGGTGCGCGAGTTCGTCCTGCCGCAGCTGTTGCGCGATACGGTGCAAGCTGTCGGCGGCGCCAAGGACCTGGCGCCCCAAGTCGGCCGAACGCTGCTCGACTTGTCGGGTCAAGAACTCCTTAGGGTAGCCGTTCATGCCTCACATATCCCCGCCCATCCGCCTTCCCAAGCCGGCACGCCGAGGTTTTGCAAAAGTTTCGACTCTGGGAGCCCGGGGAATGCATTTCTATCACCTTTAGGAGGTCGCTTTGCCGTGGATGCTATTTCGCCGCTAAGGAAGATCGCCAAACGGTCGAGCGTCTTTTCAAGCGCTCGGCTGTTGCCAGGAGCTGCGTCGCGGCGCTTGTCCTCGCGGCGTTTGGCGCCCTTCTGCCCGTCTCCGCGCAAACGGTGCGCGCCTACCAAGGGAATCACAAGAGGCCTGCGCATCGGCTTCTGATTATCAATATGGACATCGATTTTCGGCCACATAAGCGACCTACGCAAGGCAGACTCTCGGGATACGATCCCGTCGTCACCGAAGTGCACGTCGGCGATCGCATTCAATTCGTGAACACGGACGACAATCAGCACACCGCTACCGGCTACTCGTTCGGCGGACAGACGGTTCCCGAAAATTACCGGTTTCAAGGCGATCCGACGGTCGTGCACGGAAGCATGATCGACGCCAGCGAGTGGAGCACGGGAAACGTTCGGTCGCACGGCAAGTCGAAAATCTTCAATACCGGGCCAACGGGCATATTCTATTTCGCATGCGCATACCATCAGGGAAGGGGGATGCGCGGCGCCATCGTCGTCAAGCCCTGAACGCTAGACCCGTTCGATGAGGAGTGCGATGCCTTGGCCGACGCCGATGCACATCGTACAGAGCGCGTAGCGTTTCTTGTTGTTTGCGAGTTCGTACGTCGCCGTCGCGACCAGCCGCGCGCCGCTCATCCCGAGCGGATGGCCGAGCGCGATNNACCAGATCGGCCGCCCGCAGCACCGCGCGGGTGACGCGCTTGGTCGCGACCGGATTCCGGCGAGCCCAGTCGCGGTTGGCCACGAGCTGGCAGCAGTAGTACTGCGACCAGGGCTTGTCCATCGTCGTGTCGAGGATGACCGTGCCCGGATTCTTCGGGTTCCGCCGGAGCTGGGGACCGTTCGCGGCGGACGCGATGAACGCCTCGGATCGGCCGTCCACGAACGCGTCCCGCAACGCAGGGATGTCCGGACCGATCTCGATGAAGTTCACGTCGGTCCGCGGGTCCATCCCGATGTACGCGAGCAGGATCGAGAAGAATCCGTAGAACAGGTCCGACGCATTCTTGGTGTTGACTGCGATGGTCTTGCCGCGCAGGTCGCGGATGGTGGAGATGCCGGGCCTGGCGAAGAGCTGGAGGCAGCCAGGGTGCACCCCCGCGAGCGCGAGGTACGGCAAGCCCACATCGACCGCGGAGGCGATGAGGTTCCCGTAGCCGCTGCTGAAGTCGGCCAGGTCTTTGGTCAACCACTCCGTAGTGGTAGCCGGGACGCGCACGTACTGGATGTCGGTGAAGCCCTCCTCGAGGAGGAACTGTTTCGCGAGCGCCGCGGGCGGATCGCACGCGGACGGGTTCACGAACCGCACCTTGGTGATCTCGGGGGGTGGCAGGGTCGCGCCGGGCGACGGGACGCCGGTCGGTCCGCCCGGGGCCACGCAAGCCGCGATGAGGCCACCGCCGGCGAGGGCGGCCGCGGTGCCAAGGGTGCCTCGCAACAGGTCGCGCCGGGTGACGAGATCGCGGCGGTCCGGCACCGGGGCATCATGGCAGCCTCGCTGGCCGCCGACCACTCTCCGGATGTCGCTGATGGTCACGACGACAGAAGCCCAGGCAGGAGCGCGGCATGGTCACATCGGCCACTGCTTCGGCAGTGTGGCACGCAGCGCCTTGTACTCAGGGTCGTCGTTCCAGCGCGCGCGGATGCGCTCGAGCTGTTTCCGAAGATCGGCCAGCTCCATCTCCAACGCGCTCGAGACCATGCCCATGGTCTCCTCGAAGCCGCGGCTTCAGTTACGGCGGCAGCCGTTCAGCCGTTCGAGGATGTAGCGGTCATCGCTGTCCACTGAACCCGACCTCCTGCACGTCGATCCGTTCCGTCGTCGGATGCGGCACGCCATCGGCATCGACGCGGATCCGCATCCGGGCCAGTATCCGCCAGGCCCCACGTTCCGCCTCGGCGGTGAGGATGAGGAACGTGTTCTCGATCTCCTGACCCGCAGGCTCGGCGCAGGCGATCTCGAGCTGCGTGTCGAACGACCCGCCCGGAGGAAGAGCGACGTCGATCAAGCGGTCCGGCGAGCGGAACTTGCCGTGCGGTGCGGCGACCTGCGTGAGATGCAACGCGTCACCCTCATTCGTGATCCGCCAGCGGACCTTCCACCTGCCCGGAGCCGCGCGGGTCACGGCGATCGACGCGACCGCGACGCGCGGCGCGGTCATCGCCGCTAGACGCGCTCGAAGATCGCCGCGATGCCCTGGCCGCCACCGATGCAAAGCGAGGCCAGGCCGTAGCGGCCCCCGCGCTTCTGCAGCTCGGTGATGACCGTGAGCGCGAGCCGCGCGCCCGACGCGCCGAGCGGATGGCCGAGCGCGATCGCGCCGCCGTTGGGGTTGACCTGCGGCGCGTCATCGGCGATCCCCAGCAGGCGCAGCACCGCCAACGACTGCGCGGCGCGACGCCCGCCGCGGCGGCGCCGGCGACGCGCGCCTTCGGCTGTAAGCCGAATTGCTTCACCGCTTTTTCGGATGCGAGCAGGAGTGCGCACGCGCCGTCGTTGACGCCGGAGGCGTTGCCGGCGGTCACGGTCCCATTTTTCCGGAATGGCGTCGGTAGCTTCGCGAGCGCCTCGAGCGTGGTGTCGCCCCTGACGTGTTCGTCGCGCTCGACGATCAGCGGTTCGCCGCGCCGCTGCGGGATCGTCACCGGGACGATCTCTTGCGCGAAACGGCCGGCGGCTTGCGCGGCGGCGGCGCGCCGTTGGCTGCGCAGCGCGAAGGCGTCCTGATCTTCGCGCGAGACCGAAAACTCTGCGGCGACGTTTTCGCCCGTTTCCGGCATCGAGTCGACGCCGTACTGCTCTTTGAGGATCGGGTTGACGAAGCGCCAGCCGATCGTGGTATCGTAGATCTGCGCGTTGCGAGAAAATGGCGTCTCGGCTTTGGGCAGCACGAACGGCGCGCGCGACATGCTTTCGACGCCGCCGGCGATGATGAGTTCGGCCTCGCCGGTTTCGATCGCGCGAGCGGCCTGCGCGACCGCCTCCATCCCAGAACCGCACAGCCCGTTGACGGTCGCACCCGAGACGTTTTCGGGCAGGCCGGCGAGCAGGAGGGCCATCCGCGCGACGTTGCGATTGTCCTCGCCGGCTTGGTTGGCGCAGCCGTAGATGACGTCGTCGACGGCCGGCCAGTACACCTTCGGGTTGCGCTCGACGAGCGCGCGTATCGGGACGGCGGCGAGGTCGTCGGCGCGCACGCCGCTTAGCGCGCCGCCGTAGCGGCCGATCGGGGTTCGAACCGCGTCGCAGATATAGGCATCGGTCATGCGCGCGGTTTTCGACGCCGCGCTCCAAAGGCCGCCGGTAGTTTCCGGCCCGACGTCGTAGGAGTCGGCGTGGCCACCACCCGCTCGGCGTCGCCGACAGAACGCGCGCGCGACCTCCGCGAGTTGATCGAGGATGCGAACTATCGCTACTACGTCGTCGACGATCCGGCGATCAGCGACCAAGAATACGATCGCCTCTTCCAAGAGCTGCTGCGACTCGAAGAGGACCATCCGGAGTTGGCGACGCCGGACTCGCCAACCCAGCGCGTCGGCGCCGCCGCGTCGTCGGATTTTCCGCCCTATCCGCACGCCGTCGCGATGCTCAGCCTCGGCAACGCATTCGACGAAGACGGCTTGCGCGCGTTCGACGCGCGGGTCACGAAGCTCGCCGGAAAAGCCGCGGCCTACGTCTGCGAGCTGAAGATCGACGGCCTCGCGGTTTCGGTGCGCTACGAAGGCGGCCGCCTGGTCTCGGCCGGGACGCGCGGCGACGGGATGGTCGGCGAGGACGTCACGCCCAACATTCGCACGATTCGCACGGTCCCGATGAATCTGCGCGCCAAACCGCCCGCGAAACTCGACGTGCGCGGCGAAGTCTACCTTGCGAAGAGCGCCTTCGAAAGGTTGAATGCGACGCGCGAAGCCCGCGGCGAGCCGGCCTTCGCCAACCCGCGCAACGCCGCGTCGGGCGGCCTGCGGCAGAAGGATCCGCGTTTGACCGCCGAACGCCGGCTCGCATTCTTCGCCTACGCCAGCGGCGCGTTCGAGGGCGCGAAGGTCCAGCCGCAGACGCAGCTCGAGCTGCTGACCTATCTGCGTGAGGCGGGATTTCCGGTCAATGAGAACGCGCGGCGCTGCGGATCGCTTGAAGCTGTCTTGGCCTATTGCCGCCGCTGGGAAGACGAACGCGAGTCGCTCGACTACGAGATCGACGGCGTCGTCATCAAGGTCGACGATCTCGCGCTGCAGGCAAAGTTAGGCTATGCGGGGCGCGAGCCGCGCTGGGCGATCGCGTATAAGTTTCGGGCGCGCGAGGCGCGGACTAAATTGCTCGACATCGGCATCAACGTCAGCCGGAGCGGGAAACTCAACCCCTACGCGATTCTCGAGCCGGTTGCGCTCGGCGGCGTGACCGTCGAACGCGCGACGCTCCACAATCTCGACGACATTCGGCGCAAGGACATCCGCATCGGCGATACGGTCGTCGTGCATCGCGCCGGCGACGTGATACCGTACGTCGTGGGACCGGCGCTCGAACTGCGGCCGAAGAACGCGCGCATCTTCGCGATGCCCAAGAAGTGCCCGGTCTGCGGGTCGGCGATCGATCAGCCGCCCGATGACGTCTTTTCCTACTGCACCAACGTCGCGTGCCCGGCGCAGGTCACCGAACGCATCCGGCATTACTGTTCGCGCGGTGCCATGGACATCGAAGGCGTCGGCGACGTCCTCGCCGACCAACTCGTCGCCGCCGACCTCGCTCACGACGTCGCCGACCTCTACGAGTTGGCGGTCGAGAAATTGGCTGCCTTGCCGCGCATGGGCGAGAAGTCGGCCCAAAACGTCGTCGATAACATCGCCGCCTCGAAGAGACGCGGCCTTGCGCGGCTGCTCTCGGGGCTCAACATTCGCTTCGTCGGCGGCCAGAATGCGGCGCTCTTGGCCGGCGCCTTCGGCTCGATCGACGCAATCGCCGCGGCATCGCAAGATGCGTTGTCGGCGATTCCCGGCATCGGGCCGCAGATCGCCGAGAGCGTCGCGTTCTTCTTCGACCGGCCACAAAACCTCAAAGTCATCGAACGTTTGAAGAAACACGGCGTCGATACGACGGCGCCAAAGCGGAAGATGGCTGCGACCGGGCCGCTCGCCGGCAAAACGTTCGTGCTGACTGGGACCTTACCGAAACTGACGCGCGAGGAGGCGAGCGAGTTGATCGCGGGCGCGGGCGGCAAAGTTGCCGGTTCGGTCAGCAAGAAAACCGACTACGTCGTTGCCGGCGAAGAAGCCGGCTCTAAACTCGTGAAGGCCAAGGACCTGGGCGTCGCCGTCGTCGACGAAGCCGAGCTGCGCAAGCTCCTCGAAAGCTAAGTCTTGGGGCAGCGCCGCTAACCGCGGCTCTTCTGCTTGTTCACCGTCGCGTACGCGATGCTCTTGGCTTCTTCGGGCGACTTGCCGCTGTTTTCTTCGCTTTCTTCGATGTGCTCGACCTGACGGTGTTCCTTCGCCGTAAAGCGCCGCTTGGAATCAGTCGCGACCACGTTCTTGTTCACGGTTGCGTAGCCGATCCGTTCGGCGTCGTCTGATGACTTTCCACGCCGCTCTTCACTCTCTTTGATGTGTTCGACTTGACGATGTTCTTTCACGGTGAATCGATGATTCTTCGGCATGTTGGCCTCCCGAAACGTGCGGCGGCGATCATTCGGCGCAGCACTTATACCCGTTCGGCCCGAGTCCGAACAGGGATGGCGGCTTCACGGTTCGCTCCGTACACGCAAGGGGCCGTCGGAGCCGATGCAAATCAGCCGCCGGTTGTCGGGAGCGTCTTTTTCGCCCGGCCAGTATCCCGTGACCAGGCGAGGCGCCATCGTGGCCGTGCTGCTTACGGCATCGATGACGTCGCTGGCGATGATCCCGCGAGTGCCGCCGCTTACGAACTTGGCTGCGAGGCCATGCCAATACGCCGCGACGCGGGCCGCGTCGACCGGTGAAAGACCCTGCGATAATAAGGTCGCGATCATTCCCGTGAGGACGTCGCCGGTACCGGCGGTGGCGAGCGCGCTCGTCCCGGTCGGATTCACGTGCAGCGTGAGCCCGTCGTCGATCAACGTCGCGTGGCCTTTGAGCAGTGTCGTTACGCCGGTCCGTTCGACGAAACGGCGCAGCCGGCTGACGCGCTCGCCTTCCTTGACCGTCCCTTCGCCTGAAAGACGCGCGAATTCGCCGGCATGCGGCGTTAGCACACACGCCTTGCCGCGCAAGATGTCGAGGTGCTTCGCGAGATGGAACAGCCCGCTCGCATCGACCACGAACGGAAGCTCTAAGCGTGCGATGAAACCGCGGACGATCTCGCCGACCGCATCGCTGAGCCCGAGGCCGGGGCCGATCGCGACCGCGCCGCAATGGTTCGTCAGATCGAGCAGCCCCTCGACGGCCTGGGCCCCCTCGCGTGGGTCGAATTCGACGACGACTTGTTCGACCAGGTGCGCGCGCAGCAGGTCGGCGCTATCGTTCGGCGTCGCGACCGTCACGTAACCGGCCCCCGAGCGCGC
>DHWK01000127.1:0-332 GCA_002413145.1 bacterium UBP12_UBA5184 | reverse complement strand
CGAGCGCGCCGCGCCGCGCGCGCAAAGGACGGCTGCACCGGGAAACTGATGCGAGCCGGCGAGGATGAGCGGCGCGCCGGCGGAACGTTTGTCGGCCGTCTCGCTTCGGCGCGGCAGTAGCGCGCAGAATTCGTTCGCGCTCAGCGCGGCATAGAACGGCGCGCCGAGCGCAGCGATTTCATCGGCGAGTCCGAGGTCGCCGACGTACAGCGTCCCGACCTGCGCCCGGGCCGGATCGAGTAATAACCCGACCTTTAACGCGCCGAGACTCACCGTGATGCCGGCGCGAACCGCGTGACCGGCGACCGCGCCGGTGGTCGCGTCGACGCCGG
>DHWK01000179.1:491-9447 GCA_002413145.1 bacterium UBP12_UBA5184 | reverse complement strand
CGCGGCGACCGCCATGGTGAGCGCGAGCGAGGTCTTGCCCATCGCCGGTCGCGACGCCAGAATGATCAAGTTGCCGGTCTGAAAGCCGGCCGTATACTCGTCGATGTCGCGAAAGCCCGAAGTGATCCCGGTGCGGTCGCCGTGGCTGTGGTAGAGCCGGTCGATCTGCTCGAACGTCCCTTTAAGCAGCTTATAGATCGGGACGAACTCCCCGCGCCGTTGCCGCCGCCCGATCTCGTAGACGGTCTGTTCGCTGCGGTCGAGCGCCCCGTCGACGTCTTCTTCGCTCTCGTACCCCGCTTGGGTGATGACCGTGCCCGCGTGGATCAGCGCGCGCAGGGTCGATTTCTCGCGCACGATCTTCGCGTAGTATTCGGCCGAGGCGGCAGTCGGCACCGTGTCCATCAGCGAACTCAAGTATGCGATGCCGCCGACCTTCTCGAGCATGTTGCGCCGCCGCAGATCTTCGCCCAAGGTCACCTTGTCGAGCGGCTCGCCGCGTTCGTACAATTGCAGGAGCGAGGTGTAGATCGACTCGTGGACGTGGGCGTAGAAATCGTTCGGCTGTACGACTTCATTGACGATCGCCATCATCTCGCGATCGACCATGACCGAACCGATCAGGGCCATCTCGGCTTCGAGGTTGTTCGGCGGGATCCGATCGGCGTTTCCGAGACCCGACGCAGCCATCGTTGCCATCAGTCTGCTCTTTCCATCAGCGTGGAGTCGCGCGTTTGCGCGTTTTGGCCTTGAGGGCGTCGATCGCCTCAGCGACGTTGGCGACCGGAACGATCTGCACGCCGGTCCCGCCGGCGCGGATTTCGCGTTCGTTTTCCTTTGGAATCAGCACCAGCCGCATCCCCGCTTGCCTCGCGGCGTAGACCTTCTCGATTACGCCGCCGACCGCGCGCACCTTCCCGCCGATGGAAAGCGAGCCGGTGCTCGCGACGTCCTGCGGAACCGGCGTCCTGGTCAAGGCCGAGTAGAGCGCTAGGAAGATCGCGAGCGCGGCGGATGGCCCGTCGATGTCGCCGCCGCCGACGACGTTCACGTGCAGGTCGTAGTCGACCGGATCGAGACCCGCGACGGCGCGAACGACCGACGACGCGTTGAAGACGCTGTCCTTCGCCATCGAACCGGCCGTGTCGTTGAAGCGGATCGTGCCCTTGCGCTTTTCGGCCGACGGAAATGCGACCGCCTCGATCTCGATCAAGCTGCCGACGTGATGCGAAACTCCGAGCCCGAAAACTTTTCCGACCTCGCGCCCGCGGCGAGCGCGCACGGGCGTATGTTGGATGAGCCGGCCCGACTGCACCACCTCGGCGACGTCGCCCTCGCCAATCGTGGCCTGCGGCGCCTTCTCCGGCTTGGTCTTGCTCTTCGACGCCGACCTGCGCTCGAGCGCGTGCCCGAACGCATCGGCCAGAATCTGCACGGCCTTGCGGCCCTCGATCGTATACGAGGCGATCAATTTCGGAACCCCGCGTTCGAACTTGGCGCCCAGGCGGCGCGCCGCGCCGGTTACGATCTCCCGAATCTGCGACTCGGAGAGGGGTTCGAAATACACCTCCGCGCAACGCGACCGAATCGCCGCGTCGATCTCCTCGGGATCGCGCGTCGTCGCGCCGATCAAGACGAAGTCGGCCGGGGCGCCTTCCCGAAAGAGCTTCTTGATATAGGCTGGGACGCTGGGATCCGACTCGTCGAAGTACGACGACTCGAACGCGAAACGTTTGTCCTCGAGAACCTTGAGCAGCTTGGATTGCAGGTTCGCGTCCATCTCGCCCAACTCGTCGATGAAGAGCACGCCGCCGTGCGCCTTGGTGACGAGACCCAACCGCGGCTCGGGGATGCCGGTCTCGGCGAACTCGCGCCGGCTACCCTGATAGATCGGATCGTGGACGCTGCCCAAGAGCGGATTGGTCGTCTCGCGCGGATCCCAGCGCAGCGTCGCGCCGCTCGCCTCGACGAACGGGGCGCCGGCGGCGAAGGGCGTGTAATCGCGGCGCTTGGCGACTTCCAGCGCGAGCCGCGCGACGGTCGTCTTGCCGACGCCGGGCGGCCCGTACAAGATGACGTGTTGCGGGTACGGCGATGAAATCTTTGCCAGCAGCGAGCGAATCGCCGACTCTTGGCCGACCACCTCCGCGAGCGCGCTCGGACGCAGCAGCGCAAGCGCCGAAGTCGTCAGCTTTTGTTTATCGAGCGCTTCGAGTTCGGCGAGGCGCTTCTGCGTCGCGGGCGTTTCGGGTCCGCCGTCTTCGCGCAGCGCCTCGAGCTTGAGGTCTTTGAGGTAGTCTTGATGGCGCTCGGCCATCTTGACGTTGACCTTCGTGTCGATCTTCTCTTCGACGCTGCGCTGCGCGACGAGATCGGCCAAGCCGTCCTCGATTTCGGCGATCGCGTCGCGATACTTGCCGGGCTGCGGTAAACGATCGAGCGTCGGATCCTCGAACACCAAGCGCTGTAACGCGAGGACGCGCTCGGGCAACTGCGGGGAGCGCATCATCTTGAGCGCGTTGAGTTTTCCGGCCCGCAGCACGAGCTTGTCGGAACCGATCGCGTTCGAGAGGACGTCGTACAGCGCCGCAATGTAACGACGCATCCCCTCGTCCCCGCCGGTCTTGCGGCGGAAACGGGCGACGTAGGCTTGATCCGCGCCTTTCATGGAAGACGTTTAGGCCGAGACGACCTTCACCGTTGTCTTGGCGACGATGTTCTTGCCGAGCCGAATCTCGGCCGTATAACTGCCGAGCGCCTTGATATTGTCGGGAAGTTGGATCTTGTGCCGGTCGATTTCTATCCCGAGTTCGCGATTGATCGCCTCGGCGACGTTGGCGTTGGTCACCGAGCCGAAGAGCTTGCCGTTGCCGCCGCTCTTGGCCGGAACGCTCACCTGAGCCGCCTCGAGCTTCGCCGCGAGCTCCTTGGCGCTCGCGAGGTCCTCGGCTTCGCGGCGCGCCTTCGCGCGCCCGCGCTGCTCGAGCAGCGCGAGAGAACCCGACGATGCCTCGGCCGCAAGGCCTTTGGGAAGGAGGAAGTTACGCGCATAACCGTCGGCGACTTCGAGAACCGCTCCGGCGCTGCCCAGCGACTTTACGTCGCTCATCAAGATAACTTTCATGCGCTTACTCGGCGACGAAGGGGAGAAAAGCGATAACCCGCGCACGTTTTACGGCGACGGTCAGCCCGCGTTGGTGTTTGGCGCAATTGCCCGAGATGCGACGCGGCAGGATCTTTCCGCGCTCGGAGATGTACTTGCGCAGGCGCGTCGTGTCTTTGTAGTTGATGTCGGGCACCTTTTCGGCGCAGAAGGTGCAGGACTTGCGCTTCGGCCGGCGATCTTTTTTCGCGGCGGCGCGCTTCTTCGAACTGACTGCCATAACTCTCTTTCAAATGTAGGTGGGGGCGGTTACGTGGCCTGGCAGGCCCGCAACCCTACATAGGTAGCTTCGCGCCACCACCGGCGCAAAGGCCGGATTTGGGAAACCAACGGATAGTACCGCAAAAGGGAGCCAGCGGCAAGAGGAACCGGCGATGACTTTTGCCGGCGTCCCGCCGGCCGAGGGCGGCGACCGCCGGCGAAGGGCCCGCGGGGAGCGCTCGATGCTCACAACGTCCGTTCGTCGACGACCGGATTGCGCAAGATGCCGACGCCCGCGACCTCTACCTCGACGACGTCGCCGGCTTTGAGATAACGCGGCGGATCGAAACGGGCGCCGGCGCCGGTCGGCGTCCCGGTGGCTATGACGTCGCCGGGCAAGAGTTCGGCGAAGGTCGAGATGTAGGCGATGAGATACGAAAACGGAAAGAGCATGCTCGCGCTCGTATCGTTTTGCCGAACCTCGCCGTTGACGCGCGTCATGAGGTGCAGGTCGTAGAGGCTTTCGAACTCGTCGAGCGTCGCTAGCCACGGGCCCATCGCTCCGGATCGAGCGAAATTCTTCCCTTGCGTCACGTTGAATTTTCCGTGCCGCATCCAGTCGCGAATCGAGCCTTCGTTCATGCAGGTCAGGCCACCGATGTGGCGGTCGGCGATCTCTTGCGGAATTCGGCGGCCGCGTTTCCCGACGACGATCGCGATCTCGCCCTCGTAGTCGAGCTGCTCCGACTCCGGCGGCTGGAGGAGCGGTTCGCCGTGGCCGGCGAGCGAGCCGATCGTGCGCATAAAGATGCTCGGATATTTCGGATCGTCCGAAGCGTCGCGATACTCGGCGTTGCGGTTGACGTAGTTGACGCCGACGCAAAAGATCTTGTCGGGGTTGGTGACGGTCGGCAAAAAGCGCACGCCGGCGAGCGCATCGGTCGTCTGCGCGCCGGCGGCGGCGCGCTCGATGCGAGCGAACGCGCCGCTTTCGAGAACGCTGCGCATGTCGGGAAACTCGTCGCCGAATAGGCTGCGGAGATCGATCAGGCCGTCGCCGGCGACGACGCCGACGCCGCTTCGATCGCGCGATGCGAACGAGGCGAGCTTCACGCCACGAAGGAGGCGGAACGCTCGAGGACCGCGTCGAGGCGGCGTTCGAGCTCGGCCGTCGGTGGGACCATCGGCAAGCGATGTTCGTTGACCGGAATGAGGCCGAGTCTCTTCATCATGTATTTGATCGGAATCGGATTCGTGTCGAAGAAAACCGCTTCGTTCAGTTCGCGCAGACGGTCGTGCAGCGCGCGACCCCGCTCCAGGTCGCCGTCCCAGACCGCGTCGCATAACTCGACGAGGATTTTGGGATGGAGATTCCCGACCGCATTCATCACCCCGGCAGCGCCGAGCGTCATCATCGGGAAACTCAGTTCTTCGAGCCCGCCAAAGATGCGCAAGCCGGGTAGCGCGGCTAGGGCGGCGGAGACGAAGCCGAGGTCGCTCGAAGCATGCTTCATCCCCACGAAGGTCGGACTCGCTTCGGCGATGCGTTTGAGCGTGTCGAGCGTTACCTCGACTGCCGCCCGGCCGGGGATGTGATAGATCATCCACGGTACGGCGTGGCCGCGAGCGAGCGTGAGAAAGTACTCAACCAGGCCGCGCTGCGGCGGCTTGAGGTAATAGGGCGTAACGATGAGCAGCGCGTCGACGCCGGCCCTGACGGCGTGTTCGGTGAGCGTTTCGGTCTCGGCTAGCGACTGCGACCCGGTCGCGGCGACGACGGCGAGTTTTCCGCGCGCGCTCTTCAGCGCGACGTCGACGAGACGGTTGCGCTCGGCGATCGTCAGGGTCGAGGGTTCGGCCGTCGTTCCGTTCACGACGATCCCGTGCGAACCGCCTGCGACTTGCATTTCGACGAGGCGCTCGTACGTCGCGTAGTCGACCTCACCGGCTTTGAACGGCGTGACGAGCGGCGGCATCGACCCGCGAAGATTCACGCCTTGGCGCCTATTCTTCGCCGTCGCGCTTGTTAGAAGGGAATCTCGTCGCCGACGTCTTCTTCGGCGGCTTCGCCGGGCGCGGCGCCGGTACTCGGGCGCGCGCCGTACGAGCCGCCGTCGCCGTTGGCGCCAGCCGACTTCTTGTCGAGCATCTGCATGTCGGAGGCGACGACCTCGACCGCGGTGCGCTTCTCGCCTTCCTTGGTTTCGTACTTGCGGATGGCGAGGCGACCTTCGACTAGCGCCGACATCCCCTTCTTCAAGTACTGGTTGCAGATCTCGCCGAGGCGATCCCAAGCGACGATGTCGATGAACATCGTGTCGTCGCCGGCCTTGGTGCGCCGATTGACGGCGAGCGCGAATTTGGTGACGGCTTTGCCGCCACCGTCGACGTAGCGAATCTCCGGGTCGCGGGTCAGGTTACCGACGAGAACGATGCGATTGTAGCTGCCGGCCATATCTTGCCTTCCTTATTCGTTGATATTGATCAGCAGCGCGCGCATTACATCTTCGTTCAGCCGCAGCTGCCGCTCGAGCTCTTTCGCGGTCGCAGGCTCCCCCTTGAACTTCATGACGACGTAATAACCTTCCCGGACGTCGTCGATCTCGTAGGCCAAGCGGCGCTTGCCCATCTTCTCGATCTCGCCGACCAGCTCGCCTCCGTTGTCCTTGAGGACCTTGGTTACCTGATCGACCTTCGTGTCGATCTCAGCCTCCTCCAAGGACGGGCGCATAATATAAGTTACTTCGTAATCAGTCGTCATCGGTCGTTCCCTCTACGGACGTCGCCTCGGTTCGAGGCAAACGGCCCCCTCTTTGGGGGCAGTGGGTCGTGCCGAGGAGCCTCCGCACGAGTCACCCGGCGATTTCACCTGCCGGAAAAACTCACCTACCATATCACGCGATTCTTCCCCGACGGCAAGGTCTGAAGGGAAAGGCCGGGGCAGCGGCCCCTCGCCAGGGACGACTTTCGCCGGCCGCCGACGAAAAACTCAGGCCTACCGACGTCCGCCCGCTCCGGAGAATCCGCACTGTCCAAAAGCGAAGACGAAGCCGCCCCGATCGCTCGGTTTGCCGTTACCCGACGGGTCACGGTCACGATGCTGGCGCTTGCTATCGTCGTGCTCGGCATCTTCGCCTTTCCACGCCTGCCGATCGACCTGTTGCCGAGTTTCCAGCCGCCGGTCGTCTCGGTCACGGTCAACTACGGCAACGTCGCGCCGGCGACGATGGAGTCGACCGTCACGCGCCCGATCGAAAATGCCGTCGCGCGCGTCTCGGGGATCGATTACCTTCAATCTGATTCGTTCCAGGGCCAGACCGTCGTGCGCGCGATCTTCAAATTCGGAACCAACATCAACGTCGCGGCGACGGACATCCAGCAACAGATCGCGCGCGTCAGCAACCAGCTGCCGAACGACCCGAGCCTTCAACCACCGCAGATTCAGAAGGCCGATCCGAATTCGCTGCCGGTCGTCTTCATGTACGTCACCGACCCGTCGCGGACCCAGCGCGACCTAAACGATCTCTTTACGAATTATCTCGCCGACGAGTTTTCGGCGATCCCCGGCGTCGGGAGCGCCTTCGTCACCGGCGGCCAGACGCGCGCCATCATGGTCGAGCCCGATCAGCGGCTGCTCGCCGCCGACGGATTGACCAACGCCTCGATCATCCAAACGATCTCGACGCAGAACGTCGATAATCCGGCCGGCATCATCGCCATCGGCCCGAGCGAGTTCGGCGTTCGCACGAGTCAACTCTACAGGTCGGCCGACGAACTCGCCAACACCGTCGCCACCGTCAAAAACGGTGCGCCGATCTATCTGCGCGACGTCGCGCGGGTCAGCGATTCGATCGAAGAACAGCGCATCTTCACGCGGCTCGACGGCATTCCGGCACTGCGCCTCGGCATCAGCGCGCAACCCGACGCCAACGTGGTCGCCGTCGCGAACGGCATCTACGCCAAGATAGCCGAGCTGCAACGCCGCTATCCCACGATGCATTTCCAGCCGGTCCTCGAGCAGCGCGCTTTCATCCTCGAAGCGATCACGGCGCTCGAACACACCGCCATCCTCGGCGCCGTCCTTGCGGTGCTCATCATCTTACTGTTCCTGCACTCGTGGCGCTCGACGGTCATCGTCGCGATCTCGCTGCCGGTGGCGGTGCTGGGTACGATGTTTGCGGCCTACATCACGCACCAGACGCTCAACACGATGACGCTCGGCGGGATGGCGCTATCCGTCGGATTGATCGTCGACGACGCGGTCGTCGTCACCGAAAACATCTTCCGGCACCTCGACGAGGGCGACTCCCCACTCGACGCCGCGCGGAACGCGACGACGCAGATCTTCAGCGCCGTTCTCTCGTCGACGATCACGGTCGTGACGGTCTTCGTGCCGCTGCTGCTTATCCCGGGCCTGCAGGGGCTCATCTTCGGCCCCTTCGCGCTGACGGTCATGACCAGCGTCGCGATCTCGCTCCTGGTTGCGGTGACGACGGTCCCGATGCTTTCCAGCGTCTTCTTGAAACCCGCCGACGCGCACGTCAAGAACCGCTTCGCGGTTCGTTTCGACCAGATCTACGATCGTTTCGAAACTCGGTATCGCGGCGTACTCGGTTGGGCGATCGAGCGCCCCGCTCTCATCATCGGCACCGGCGTGCTGCTCTTGGTGGTTTCGATTACGCTCGTTAAATTCGGGATCGTGAAGACGGAGATCTTCCCGGCCTCGGACTCCCGCTACACGCGCTTCGACGTGCGCTTGCCGAACGGCAGCTCGCTCGCATCGACGAACAGGATCGCGAGCCTCGTCGAGGCGGCGTTCCGCGGCGATCCGCGCGTGGTCGGCGTCGGCGTCACGGTCGGCTCGGCCTTCGGCGGCGGCGGCGCGCGCCAAATCACGAACCAAGCGCAGTTTTCCGTCATTTTGAAGGAAGGGATCGAAGGCTCGAAGGCGACCGCGTTCGTCAACGATTGGCAACGCCGGCTCGGCGGCGCCGCGACCCGTCCCGGGCCGAGCGCCGCGCCGACGGCGCCGCCCAACGTCCCGCCACAAGTCCTGGCCCAACGCCGCGCGCTGCGCAAGGCATTGATCGGCACGACCATCCGCGGCCGGACGATCGACATTCTTCAACAGCAGGTGACGCAAGGCGCCGACAATCTGCAGATCCAGCTCTTCGGCCCCGACGTCAATAAGCTGTACGACTTGGCGCAGGGCGCCATCACGCAGCTCGCGTTGATACCGGGCGTCATCCGTCCCGACACGAACGTCTCTCCGACCCAACCTGAAGTCGACGTCAGGATTGATCGGCGCAAGGCGGCGCAATACGGCTTCACGACCGCCGACATCGCCGCCGACATCGCGACGGCGACGAGCGGGACGATCGCGTCGTACTATCAGATCAACGGGGTGCAGTACCCGATCATGGTCCAGGCGCCGTCCTCCGAGCGCCGCTCCTTCGGATCGATCGCGAGCTTGCTGTTGACGCCGCCCTCGGGCGGCGGGGGCTCATCGGCGGCGGGGAGTCTGACGCCCGGCGGCTCGAGCGGTCCGACGACGAGCGTCACGGGGTCGAGTGGTGGAGGCGGCGGCGGCGG
>DHWK01000179.1:0-364 GCA_002413145.1 bacterium UBP12_UBA5184 | reverse complement strand
TTTCGGCGCGGCGCAGACGCTCGGCAGCGTCCCGCTGGGGGCGCTCGCCGAAGTCGTCAACGGCGTCGGCCCGTCGCAGATCAGCCGCCAAAACAAACAGCGCCGCATCGACATCAACGCGACGGTNNTTGGGTGAGGTCGTCGACGCGGCCAAGGCGGTGATGCAGCAGTATCCGCTCCCGTCCGGTTATCGTTGGGATTTCGGTCCCTCGATCAAACAGAACACCGACACCTTCGGCTCGATGGCGCTGGTCGTCGCCCTCGCGGTCTTGCTCATCTACATGCTGCTCGCGTCGCAGTTCGAATCGTTCATCGACCCGTTCGCGATCATGATGGCGGTGCCGTTCGCGGCGATCGGCATCGT
>DHWK01000110.1:42554-54880 GCA_002413145.1 bacterium UBP12_UBA5184 | reverse complement strand
AGATGTGTATAAGAGACAGGTGCTGCAGGCCGCGATCGCGTCTTCACTGGATTGGCGCGGCGCGCGCAACGAAGTCATCTTCGAAGACCTCCAGTTCCCCTCGGTCACCTATGTCTGGAAAGCGTGGGAGCGCTTCGGCGCCCTGATCACGCGCGTCCCGTCCGATGACGGACGGACGATGTCGACCGAACGCATCGTCGGCGCGATCACCGAGAAAACTGCGGTCGTCGTCCTGTCGCACGCCGCGTACGTCTCGGCGTCGCTCATCGACGTCCCGCCGATCGTCGCGCGCTGCCGCGAGGTCGGTGCGCTCTTCGTACTCGATACGTATCAAACGGCCGGCGTCTATCCGTTCGACGTGAGCGCCCTCGACGTCGACATCGCCGTCGGCGGAAGTCACAAGTGGCTGTGCGGTGGACCGGGCTGCGGCTACATCTACGTCAAGCCTGCGCTGCGCGGAAAACTGGAACCGGCGATCACCGGTTGGATGGCGCACGAGTCGCCGTTTGCCTTCGAGCCGGCGCCGATTCGGCTGTCTTGGAATCAGCACCGCTGGAACACCGGAACGCCGACCGTTCCAGGTTATCTCGTCGCGCGACCGGGCCACGACACGATCCGCGAAGCGGGCGTCGCTTGCATCCGCGCCCACAACGTTCGGTTGACGACCGCGATTCTAGGGATGGCTGACGAGCGCGGCCTGACGTCGCCGACGCCGCGCGAGCCCGAAAAGCGCACCGGTTGGGTCGGCCTCGATTTTTCGGGCGCCGAGCGCGTCGCCGCGGCGTTGCTCGCGCAACGCGTCTTCGTCGATTACCGGCCGGGCTGCGGCATTCGCGTGAGCCCGCACTTCTATACGAGCGACGATGAGATCGAAGGGTTTTTTGTCGCGCTCGACGACCTGCGGAAGCGCATTTGATCGCATTCGTGCTCGCAGCCTTGCTCGAGTCGCCGTCGCCGGCACCCTCGGGTCCGCCGCACTGCGTCGAGGCCACCGCGAAACTCGACGTGGAACTGAGCACGACGGCGAACGTCGCGGGAGACGCCTTCAGGTTCACGCTGGTCAAAGGCGTCGAGCCCAACGGCGCTCATCCGGCCCTCCCAAGCGGAACGAAAGGCTACGGACTGATCGCCTACGCGACGCATGCCGGCGCGGGCGGAAAAGCGGGGATGCTGGTTCTCGAACCACGCTACGTGGTGCTTTCCGGTGGGCGTCACATCCCGGTGATGGCCAATCCAGTTTCGGATGAGCGGATCGTCAGCGGGAAAACCAAGAACGCGCCGGGCGGCGCCGAGATCATTCCGGGGGTCGGCTTGATGGTCGGCGGCTACAATGCGCTCCATCGCGGCAAGGACGTCGTCTTGCCGAAGGGGACGCCGCTGCTGCTGCTCGTGGGCGACGACCTCGCGACATCCGATTGCTTCGTGACGCCGCACATTCAATAGATCACGAGCCGACGTTCGCGAGCAGCATCCCGGCGAACATGTCGGCATTCTTCGCCGACTGGCCGAAGCGGTGATTGTTGAAGAACGCGAACGTCGTCTTCGTTTCACTCGCCATTTCGGCGACACGTCCCGTCCAAGGCGCCAATTCCTCGGAGGTGTACTCATAGTCGTAGCGCTCCTCGCTCTTTTCGTGCCGCCACCACTTCTGGTAGTTGCGGCCGTGAAAGCGCACGTAGCCCAACGGTCCGACGACGTCGCTCGAGGGGCGCAAAAGCCTATCGAACTGCGGTTCGTCGACGTTGCACCAGCCGACCGACGCGGCGCTCAGCAGCGCGATCGTTTCCGGTCGCTGCCACTCCCGATTCCGAAACTCGGCGACGAGAGCGAGGTCGGGGAGGGCCTCGCGTAAAGCCCGGACGTACGCCGCGCTGCGCGGGCTCGGCCGGAAGGCGCTCGGGAACTGCATCAAGACCGCGGCTAATTTTCCACCGGCCACCAACGGCTGAATGTTCTCCCGAAAGAGGCGTGCGTCGTCGGGGACAACTTCGGCGTCGTCACTCGGCAGATGCGTGAGCGTCCCAGGCAGTTTGAGCGCGAACCGGAAGTCATTTGGCGTGCGGTTGTGCATCGACCCGAACGTCGCCGCGCTCGGGATGCGATAGTACGTCGCGTCGATCTCGACCGCCGAAAAATGCTCGGCGTAGAACGGCAGCATCGCCGAACTCTTGATCCCTTCCGGATAGAAACGGCCGATCCAGTCCTTGTACGAATAGCCGCACGTCCCAACGTAAATTCGGCCTCCGCCGACTGAGATCGGCTCGACGCGCCGTTCCGGGACGACCGTCGGCGGGACGAACCCAAACGATTGCTGCGACAACGCAACAGACTACGCCGGGGCGCGGCCCGACCTCTGCGTCGCGCCGCGGCGGCGTGGGAGACTCGTGGCTAGGCCGGCGCCTTCGAGGGAGCTCCCCAACCGAAGTAGGCGGCGATTAGCCCCGAAGCGAGGTGCAGCAGCGAATCGTAGCCGCCCAGCGGCACGAGCCCGTCGGTCGGAAGCGGCGAGCTCCAGCCGAACAGACCGTAGACCCCCAGGATCAGTAAGACGGCGGCGAAGGCCCGGCAGAACGTCACCGCTCGTACCATCGAGCCGGCGGACAAGAGGCCCCATAGACCGAGAACGATGTGGACGACGTCGTGGAGGTAGTTGATCGGGAAAATGCCGAGCAGCGCGCCGTTGCTCACCAGCGGCGGGATAAACCCGAGGATGCCGACGATCAGATAGATCGCTCCGAAGACCTGGGCAAACTGACGTGCACTCACGATGTCTCCTTTATTTTGCGGCAGCCGCGCCGGGCTAGGAACATCGCGAAAGCCTCTTTCGCTATTCGAAACGACCCAGCGACCCCTTGAATATCTTGTCGACGTGCGGCGCGGGATGGCGATCTCCTTGCCTGCCTGGCGGAGAGACACCAAGCCCGAGCCGTTCGCGTTCCAGGAATCTTCACCGGGCGCTGCGCAGGACCCCGAGTGACCTACACGCTTGCGCCGGCCGCCCCGCTCGCCGAGGGTGAGATCGCTCTCGGCAAGACGCTCTTGCAAATGATGGTCCGGATCCGCGCCCTCGAGGAAGGCATCGAGCGCCATTTTCTCGCCGGCGAGATTCCCGGCTTCGCCCACCTCTCGATCGGCCAAGAGGCGGTCGCGGCCGGCGTCTGCGCGGCGCTGCGACGCGACGACTACATCGCCTCGACGCACCGCGGCCACGGACACACGCTCGCCAAGGGCGCCGCGATGAAGGCGATGGTCGCCGAGCTGTTCGCGCGCTCCGACGGGATGTGCCGCGGCAAGGGGGGTTCGATGCACATCGCCGACTTTTCGATCGGGATGCTGGGGGCCAATGGCGTCGTCGCCGGCGGTTTTGGTCTGGTCGCCGGCGCGGCGCTGGCGGCGCGCTTGCGCAAAACCGACCAAGTTGCAGTTTGCTTCTTCGGCGACGGGGCGACCAACCGAGGCCCGTTCCACGAAAATCTCAACCTCGCGGCAATCTGGGATCTGCCGGCGCTCTTCGTCCTCGAGAACAATCGCTATGCGTCGACGACCTCAACCGCCGAGACGATGAAGATCGAGGACGTAGCGATTCGCGCCGACGGATACGGGATGCCCGCCCGGATCGTCGACGGGTTCGACGCGGTCGCGGTACACCACGCGGCCCTCGACGCCATTGGGCGGGCGCGACGCGGGGCCGGGCCGACCTTCATCGAGTGCAAGACCTACCGGGTCCGCGGCCACTACATCGGCGATCCGGAACGGTACCGCACCAAGGACGAAGTCGAAGCGCATAAGAGCGACGATCCGATCGTCCGCCTCCAGGCTCGCCTCGCCGGGGAGTTGTCCCAAGGAGAATTTGAGGCGCTGTGGGACGCGGCGAAGAGCGAATTCGCCGAGGCCCTGTCGTTCGCGCGCGCTTCCGCGCCGCCCGAAACGGGCGAAGCTTTTCGCGGCGCGTATGCCGGCGATCGCGACCCAGAAACGCCGCATGGCGCGTTCGCGTTGCGCGAGGAGGCTTCGTTCGCGCCCTTCTTCAGCGACGCTCCGAGTGCAGGGACGGGCAGCGTTCACTGATGGCGCGCACGATCAGTTTCTCCGAAGCGACGCTGGAAGCGATGCGCGAAGAGATGCGGCGCGATCCGACCGTCTTTCTGATGGGCGAAGACATCGCCAAACAGGGCGGCATCTTCGGCCAGTTCAAGGGGCTTCCCGACGAATTCGGACTCGAACGCGTCCGCGATACGCCAATTTCGGAGGCCGCGCTGGTCGGCGCCGGCGTCGGCGCGGCGCTTGCGGGGACGCGACCGGTCGTCGACATGCACTTTGCGGATTTCATCACCTGCTCGATGGACGAACTCGTCAATCAGGCCGCCAAACTGCGCTACATGTTCGGCGAGCAATGCACGGTGCCGCTAACCTTGCGCGCGCCCGACGGAATCACGAAGTCGGCCGGCGCGCAGCACTCGCAATCGCTCGAAAGCTGGTTCGTGCACACGCCCGGCCTCGAAGTCGTGATCCCCGCTAGCGCGCGCGACGCGAAAGGGTTGCTCAAGAGCGCGATTCGCAGCGATAACCCGACCCTCTACTTCGAACACAAGTCGCTCTTTCCGCGCAAGGGCGAGGTCCCCGACGACGACGATTTTCTGATCCCGATCGGGAAAGCCGAAACCGTGCGCGACGGACGAGACGCGGTGGTGATTACCTACGGCATCACGGTCGGCCGCGCGCTGGAAGCTGCCGAGCAGCTCGCGCGCGACGAACGGATCGACGTTCGGGTCGTGAACTTGCGCACCATCTGGCCGCTCGACTACGACGCCATCGCCGACGCGGTCGCGGCGACCCATCGCGTCGCAATCGCGCACGAGGCGGTACGCGTCGGCGGCGTCGGTGGCGAGATCGCGGCCTTCATCGCGGAGCATTGCTTCGACGACCTCGACGCGCCGGTCGTTCGGCTCGGCGCGGCCCACGTGCCGACGCCTTTTGCGCCGAACCTGCAAGAAGCGATGTATCCTCGGGCGCCGGCGATTGCGGCCGCGTGCCGCGATCTCGTCCGAAAGAGTCGCTGATGCCGACCGAGATCACGATGCCGAAGCTCGGGCTGACGATGACGACCGGGACGGTCGTGCGCTGGATGAAGTCTCAGGGTGAGACGATCGCGCTAGGCGAGCCGCTGCTCGAAGTCTCGACCGAAAAGATCAATTACGAAGTCGAGTCGCCCGTCGCCGGTACGCTCACGCAGATTCTCGGCGCGATCGGCGAGGAGTTCGCGCCGGGTGCGGTCGTCGGCATCGTCAGCGTCGACGGCGACGTTTTCGTGCCGGTCGAGCGCAACGGCGCCCCACCCGGCGGGTCGCGCGTTATCGCGTCACCCGCGGCGCGCAAACTCGCACGCGAACGCTCGCTCGACGTGCGCGAAGTGCGAGGCAGCGGACCGCGCGGTCGGATCACGCTCGACGACGTCGTCGCATATTCGCCCGGCCTTGGAGACGCCGCGATCCCCGCAGGCCCGGCGCCGGGCGCGTACCCGACCGAGCTACCGGCCGCGCGCCGCACGATCTTCCGGCGGATGAGCGAGATCGCGCTCTTACCGCTGGCCCAAGTCGAGACGGTCGTCAACGTGGATGCACTGCGAGCCCTGATCGAGCGGCGCGGCGATTTCGGTTGGACGGCCTTCGCCGTCTTCGCTACGGCCCGGCTCCTGCGCGAGCACCCCGACCTTCGGATCGACGCGCGCACCGGCGCGCCACACGCACGTTGCGACATCGGCGTCGCCGCCGAAACGCCGAACGGTCTCCTCGTCCCGGTCGTCCGCGATGCGGAAAACCGCGCGTTGCGAGAGACGCAGGCAGAGATCGTCCGTCTCGCCGGGGAGGCGCGTGGCGGAAAACTGAGCGGCTCGGATTTCGGCGAAGCGGCCTTTACGATCTCGAATGTCGGACCGCAAGGCGTGGATCGCGTCGTGCCGCTCGTCGACCCGCCCCAGACGGCGATTCTCGGGATGGGTGCCGCGACGCGCCGTCCGGCGGTCGTCAAACGACCTGGCTCGGAGAGCGAGGTCCTCGCGCCGGCCTGGTCGCTGACGCTCGTGCTGAGCTTCGACCATCGCTTCGTCGACGGCGCGCCGGCCGCACGTTTTCTCTCGGCGCTCGCGGCGCGCTTCGCCGACCCCGGAATGTTGCTCTAGTGGCAGCCCGCTAGGTGCTCGCCGACGATCGGGTCGGGCTCCGCCACAGCACGCGTTCGGCGATCGTTACCGGCGGCGCGAGCGGAATCGGGAAAGCGACGTGCGAGGTTTTGGCGCGCGACGGCTACCGCGTCGCCGTCTTCGATCGTGACGAACTCGGCGCACGCGCCGTCGCCGACGCGATCGGCGGCTCCGCCTTCGCCTGCGACGTCACCGACGAGCGCGCGATCGCGACCGCGTTCGAGCGGGCTATCGAGGCCCTCGGAGCGCCCCTGGACGCGCTGGCAACCCCGGCCGGCATCCTCGACACGACGCCATTCATGGAACTCGACGCTGCGACGTTTTTGCGCGTCTACGAGATCAATACGATCGGAACGTTCCTGTGCATCCGCCAAGCGGTCAACTACATGCAACAGGGTTCGCGTATCTGCACGGTTTCGAGCGTCGCCGGAAAACGCGGCGGCGGCTTGCACGGAACCGCAGCCTACGCAGCCAGCAAGGGCGCGGTCATCGCCCTGACGCGCAGCGCCGCACGAGATCTCGCCGCGCGCGGTATCGCCGTGAACGGGGTCGCCCCCGGACCGGTGCTCACGCCGATGCTGCAAGCGTCGCTCGACGACGAATCCAAGCGCGCGCACCTCGAAGGCTCGACGCTGCTCGGCCGCGCCGCAAATCCCACCGAGATCGCCGAAGCGATCGCGTGGCTTCTCTCACCGGCCGCGTCTTACGTCAACGGGGAGATGCTCTCCGTCGACGGCGGCTTACTCCTCGACTGAACCTCGCCTTGAAAGGACGCCCAGAATGAAGAACTCGATTTCACGCAGCCGATTCTCGGCCGGGGCCGCCGCCGCGTTCGCCGGGATCGCCGCCGTCAAGTCGCGCGCGCTCGCCGTCGGGCCGCAATTTACGTATAAATACGCCAGCAACATCTCGGTCGATCATCCGCTCAACGTGCGGATGACGCAGATGTGGAACGCCGTGAACCACGAGACGAACGGCCGCCTGAAGGTGCAGGTGTTCCCCAACAATCAGCTCGGCGGCGATCCGGCGATGCTCACCCAATTGCGCTCGGGGGCGCTCCAGTTCTTCACGCTCGATGGAGGGATTCTCCAATCGGTCGTACCCGTCGCCGCGATTCAGGGCGTCGGTTTCGCCTTCAAGAACTCCGCCGAAGCCTTTGCGACGATGGACGGCCCGCTCGGAACCTACGTCGGCAAGGAAATCGAAGCAAAGGGTCTTTACGCATTTGAGAAGATGTGGGAAAACGGGATGCGTCAGATCACCTCGAGCAACCACGCCATGAAGAACGCGGACGATCTGCGTTCGTTCAAGGTTCGCACGCCGCCCGGTCGCTTGTGGGTCGATCTCTTCAAGTCGCTCGGTGCCGCGCCGACGCCGATCGCGTTCAATGAGGTCTACCTGGCGCTGCAAAACCACACGGTGGACGGCCAAGAGAACCCGTTTGCGATCATCGACACCGCACGGCTTTACGAAGTCCAGAAGTATCTGACGGTAACCAATCACATGTGGTCGGCGTTCTGGTTGCTCGGCAACGGCGACGCCTGGAAGGGGCTGCCGCCTGACATCCAAAGCGTGGTCTCGAAAAACGCCGCCAAATACGCGCTCCTGCAGCGGCGCGACACCGCGCTGCTCAACGCGTCGCTCGAAGACAAACTGAAGCGGCGCGGTATGCTCGTCGCGAACGCCGAGACGGCGTCGTTTCGGGCCAAGCTCCGCGAGTCGAAGTTCTACGAGCGTTGGAAGGCCGAGTTCGGAACCGCCGCTTGGGACTTACTCGAAGCGAGGACGGGCAAACTCGCCTAGCGTCGATGGCCGTTCGATCGCAAATTGCTAATTCGACGCCCGGCGGGCGTCACTTCAGGCGTTAGGCGGCGCCTGTTCGAATCCGGCGAAACTGAGCCTAGCCGCGACTTTGCGCGTATCGGGAAGGGGGAGCACTTGAGTTCTGCTGAACGCCAGCGCGAGTCTATGCTGACCCGGAGCAAGCGGGAAGTCGCGCTCGAATGCAAACGTACCCGGTGGCAGCCGGATCTGGCCAACCGTTCGGCCGTCGACCGATATCGTTAATTCGGTTTCGAAATCTTTGTCACCGATCAGCGGCACAACGCCCGCGATCCTAAGTCGTTGCGCGGCACCCGCTCCGGCACTGAGGGCGAGGTGGGCGCGCTCCGCTATCCATCCATCTTCGTAGAGTCCCGAATATTCGGGCTTCGGTTTGGTAAGATCATCGGGAAACTTGGAAACGCTGTTGCGAGTCCGCCAGGTTTGGTACTCGTCAACCGAAAGTTTCTCGAAGACGAAGACTCCGTAGTGGAGGTCAACATCGAACTCCGGAGCTTGAAGCGTATTCTGGATCTCTTTGATCGGAGTACCGTCTTTCATTAGCATGCCGACCTTACGATCTACCATAGGACTGGCCATGCGAACCAGCGCCGAGCGTGAATGGACTACTTTATCCAAAACATCCAGAGCGCGAAACGTGACGTCATAGACTTTCTTGTTGTCAAAATGATCCGTCGGAATCTCTTCTGCGAACACTTTCTTCAGCCGGAGTGCGCTGAAGTCCAAGGTTTTGGGCCACCACCCGGCACCGTCGACCAGAATTAGCGTTCCTTTGTCGCGTAAGAGAGAAGATAGTGCGACGCGCACGGCATCGTTCGGAAAGGCATGAAATGACTCATAACAGACAATGCTATCAAATGGCGCCGCATGTCTAAGTTTCCGTATGACATCACTGACCCGAGTGCCCAAGAGAACTCCATTATCTTGTGCTTTCTCTCTCAGCTGTTTTTGGTAGGGGCGCGTAAAGTCATTTTGCTCAACTCCAACGTACTCTTGAATCTCCCACCGAGATTTCAACCAGCCAGAACCCGCACCGAGTTCTAAAACGCGAGCGCCCAAGTAATTTTCCACTCTCTGGCGGAAGAACGTGGGCGCGTCACCGTACTCGGGAAGAAAAGGAAAATGAAACACATCTATGCTGGGCTCTACTAAAGCTAGATTGTGCCAAAAATAACGCGTATCTAAAAACTGTCGAAGATCGGGGTTAAGAAGCCCTTCACAAAAAAAACGGAAACACTCTAACGTACGCTTCCATCGCAACGGAACTGACATGTATCGAAGATCTCCCAGCTGGCGGAGTTTCTCGAGGGCAAATAATCGCCTTCCGACCGCGAAGGGTTTCTAGCGAAGACCGCGGTGGCGAGAAAAGACTGCCAAAAACGCAAGATCGTAGGCCGCTTTCAAACCGCCGGCGACGATGAAGGGAAGACCGAACGCCGCGCTTTGCAGCGCGAGTCCTGCCAAAACCGGCGCCACCGCGGCCGCGGCGGGACGCACCGCATTGGTCCAGCCGGCGGCGCGCGCGCGATCCTCGGGCGCGACCAGCGCCATGGTGAACGCTTGACGTGTCGGTACGTCCATTTGTGAAAGAGCGAAGCGCGCGAGCAGAACGACGACCGCGAGTGAATAGCTGGGCATGAACGGCACGGCGATCAATAGCAGGTTGGAGGGGAGGTGCGTGAAGACCATCGTCGGGAGCAACCCTATCCTGCTCGAGAGCCACGGCGCGAGCACCAGCGACGCCGTCGCGAGGATGTTCGCGCCGAACAGCAAGAGCCCGAGCTGGTGGGAGTCGCCGCCGAATCGCACGTGAAACCAATACGCCAGGAAACTCTGCACGACGAAGCCGCCCGCCAAGGCGTCGATACCGAAGAGCAGCGTCAACCGTTCGACGATGCCGAAACGCAGACGTGGCTTCGGTAATGGCTTTTCCGCCGCGGGCTGCGGCATGCGATCGGTCGGAAGAAACGCATAGACCGAAGCCAACAGGACGCCGCTGACGCCGTAAGCGACGAGCACGGCACCCGGCGCAAAAGCAGCGGCGAGCAGCGCGCCCACGGCCGTCGCCGTGTTGCCGACGATATTGTACGTGCTAAAGCGCCGGATCGAAGCGTCGCCGGGCCTGCCTTCGCCGGCAATCAGCGCCTGCTCGACCGGGATGAACGGCCCAACGTCTTGACCGGTCGGGCTGACGGTTCCAAGCAGAACGGCGACGACCACGAGCGCAACGTTCGGCGCGGCTACGAGCAACACGCCGGCTAGCGCCATCACGAGCGAAGCGGCGATGAGGGTGCGGCGCGCTCCCAGGCGGCGCACGAGCGGACCCGTCAATGCGGCGAAGGCCGCGCCCGCGAACAGCGCCAGCGAGAAAATGGCGCCGATCCCCAGCGCATCGAGCCCGCGAGCGGCGAGCGCGAGCGCGAGGATCACCGCCAACCCGCCGAAGGCCGCGTTTCGCAAGCTGCGTGCGAGCAGGATGAGGGGGAACTGCCTCATCGGGACGCGGCAGTGCTTGACGGTTTTATGTAATAGCTGTTACTGTAATGTAACATTCGTTCCATAGTTATCGAGGCAGCGTGGACTGGCTCCTTCTCGTGAGCACCCTTCCCGGCCAAAACGGAGCCTTGCGGATCCGCTCCTGGCGCACCCTCAAGGCACTCGGCGCTGCCGCCCTGCGCGACGGCGTCTATCTTCTGCCGGACCGGCCCGACCTGGCCGATTCCCTCGAGGCTTTACGCCGCGAGGTGAGCGACACCGGAGGATCGGCCCGGGTGTTGCACTTCGTGGGCGGACGCCGGGGTGACGACGATGAGCTTCAGACGCTCTTCGATCGCAGCGCCGAATTCGCGACCCTCGCGGCGGGGGCCGAGCAGGCCCGGCGCGAGTTGCCGCACCGAAGCGAGAGCGAGGCTCGGCGTGCGCTCAGGCGGCTCTCGCGGGATTTCGAGTCGCTGGCCGACGTCGATTACTTTGGAAGCGGCCGGCGCGAGCGCGCCGCGAGCGCGCTGCACAACCTCGAGATCGCCCTGCTCGCACTCTTCTCACCGGGTGAGCCGAACGCGATCGAGGCATCGATCCCCCACCTCGATGCGAGCGACTTCGCCAACCGTTTTTGGGCGACGCGTGCTCGGCCGTGGATCGACCGCCTGGCCTGCGCTTGGCTCATTCGCCGCTTCATCGATCCGGCGCCGAAATTCGTCTGGCTCGCCGAACCGGCAGCCTGCCCGTCCTACGTCGTCAGTTTTGATTTCGACGGCGCGCAATTCACGCATGTCGGAAGCCGGACGACCTATGAGGTCATGCTGATCGCATTCGCTCTGGCCGGCGATTCGGCACTCGCGCGCCTCGGCACGATCGTTCAGGCGCTCGACATCGGCGGCCACGCGCCCGAGGCTGCGGGGCTGGAGGCGCTACTCGCCGGCCTGCGCGAGCGCCATCTCTCCGACGATCGATTCCTCGACGCCGCCTGTGAAGCTTTCGACGCCCTCCATGCCGCATTCAAAGGCGCGCCAACCCCACAGAAGGAGCTCGTAAAATGAAATTCGTGACCCGCGCTCACGCTCGCGTCGACCGCATCGCCTGCCCGTGGCTCGTCCATCGCTTCATCGATGCCGCAGCCGAATTTCTGTTCGTGCCGGCCGCCGACGTGATGCGCGTCGCCGAACGCGACGACGCGATTCCATTCGACGTTCCAAACGTCGAGCTTGGCCACCACGGGGAGCATTGTTCGTTCGATGCCTTTCTCGCAAAGTACCGACTCGACGACCCGGCGCTCCAAACGATGGCGGCGATCGTCCGCGGCGCCGACACCGACGCGCTCGATCTTACGCCCGAATCGGCCGGCCTGTATGCGATCGCGAGCGGCTTTCACCTGTTGCAGCCAACTCGGTTTCTCAACGACCATGCGATGCTGCGCGCCGAAATGCCGCTCTACGACGCGCTCTACGAGTATTGCAAGAGGGGGAGCCGCGCTAAATGACGCCGCCGAAAGGTGCTTGTCTATTGCTCAATTGAATAGTTGAGCATGCCGAACGTAGACCACCGCGCGTTTAAAGACGAACTCTATAGCGAACTGGCTCGCGTCGGGGCAGCGCTCGCGAGCCCCAAGCGCCTCGAGGTGCTGGACCTTATAGCCCAGCGCGAGCGCAGCGTCGAAGACCTTGCCGGCGAACTCGGCCTTTCGGTCGCAAACACGTCGCGCCACCTCCGGGTCCTCGCTCAAGCCCGACTCGTCGAGGTGCGGCGTTCCGGTACGTTCGCGCACTACCGGCTCGCGAGCCCAATC
>DHWK01000110.1:10090-42512 GCA_002413145.1 bacterium UBP12_UBA5184 | reverse complement strand
GCTGCGCGTCCTTCGGCTGATCGGCGAGGCGGCCGAAGAGCGCCTACCCGAAGTCCGTACGGCGCTGGATCGGCACCTCGGGACGCGCTCCGTCGATACGACGGAGCCGCGGGCGGTGGCGCGCCGCGTCAAGGGCGGCCGCGCTCTGCTGGTCGACGTTCGGCCGGCGGCCGAATACCGAGCCGGGCACATCCCAGGCTCGCGAAGCATCCCGATCGAGCAGCTCGCGCGCAAGCGAGGCGCGCCGAAACTGCCGCGCGGCAAGGAGATCGTTGTCTATTGCCGCGGGCCCTATTGCATCTGGGCCGACGAAGCGGTCGAGATTCTGCGGCACCGCGGCTTCATCGCACGGCGCCTGTTGCTCGGAGCGCCGGATTGGGCGCTGCTGGGCGAGGCACTGGAACCGACCGGCTAATCGTGTCGCCGTCGCGAGGGCTGCGTCTCGGTCTCGGTGCGAACGCCGGTCAGTTCTGGCTGCTCGTGCTCGTCAACGCGTTCGTCGGATCGATGGTGGGCCTGGAGCGCGAGGTCGTGCCGCTGATGGGCGCGCGCTCATTCGGCCTCGCTTCGCAAACTGCGATCGTCAGCTTCATCGTAACCTTCGGTTTCACGAAGGCGCTCACAAATCTCTACGCGGGCCGCACGGCGGATCGCACGGGACGCAAACCGTTGCTCGTGGCGGGCTGGCTCGTCGGTTTGCCGATTCCGTTTCTCATCATCTTTGCGCCGGCGTGGAGCTGGATCGTTTTCGCCAACGTATTGCTCGGAATCAATCAGGGCCTTTGCTGGTCGATGACGGTCGTCATGAAGATCGACCTTGTGGGGCCGAAGCAGCGCGGCCTTGCAATGGGGCTAAATGAGTTTGCCGGCTACCTCGCCGTCGGCGTCACGGCCTACTTGAGCGGTGCGATCGCGCAAGCCTATGGTCTGCGTCCGTGGCCCTTTGTGCTGGGGATCGCGGTCTCACTGACGGCGCTCGCCCTCTCGGTCTTCGCGGTTCGCGAGACGCAGGGACATGCTCGATTCGAGGCCGCGCAGGGCTCGGCCGCAACGTTTTTGCCTTCGGGCGCGGAAGGCCGCTTCGCGTCACTCTTCGCAACGGTCTCTTGGCGGGACCCGACACTGTCCTCGATCAGTCAAGCCGGACTCGTGAACAACTTGAACGACGGTCTGGCCTGGGGCATCCTCCCGTTGTACTTCGCAGCTGCCGGGCTGGACGTCCGTCGCATCGCGGTTCTGGCCGCCGTCTATCCCGCAACGTGGGGAATCTTGCAAGCCGGCACGGGCGCCCTCTCGGATCGCCTCGGACGAAAGTGGATGATCGCAGGCGGCATGTGTCTTCAGGCGCTGGCGATCTCGCTCTTTCTGTCGCGCGCCGGCTTCGCGCTCTGGTTCGTGGCCGCGGTTCTGCTCGGCGCCGGCACGGCGCTCGTATACCCCACCCTTCTGGCCGCTATCGGGGACGCGGTCGATCCGAGCGTACGCGCCAGTGCCGTCGGCGTCTATCGCTTGTGGCGCGATTCCGGTTACGCGATCGGTGCGCTGCTCTCCGGCGTCATTGCAGATCGGCTCGGCCAAAGCAGCGCCATTGGGGCGGTCGCGGCGCTTACCTTCCTATCCGGCGTCGTCGTCATCGCACGCATGCGCGAAACTCACCCGCGAATCAAGGAGTCGATACGTTGATCTTTCGACAGCTATTACGCGCCGAAACGGGCTGCGCATCATACCTCTTGGGTTGAGGCGGTCAGGGCCGCGCCGCGGTCGTCGATCCTCAGTTCGAGGTGACCGAATACATTCAAGTTGCCGAGCGCTACGGAATGCGCATCGAGGCGATCGTTGCAACGCACATCCACGCCGATCACCTCTCCGGCGAGCGCGAACTCGCGGCACGGACCGGCGCCCCCATCTATCTCCATGAGAGCGCCGAGGTCGGCTATCCCTTTACCGGCTTGAGCGACGGTTCGGAAATATCTCTCGGCAACGTCGCGCTGCGCGCGCTCCATACTCCCGGACACACGCCCGAAAGCGTCTCGCTGCTCGTAACCGATCGCAGCAGAGGGGAGGCGCCGTGGATGGTTCTGACGGGCGATACGCTCTTTGTTGGCGACGTCGGGCGCCCCGACTTCGGCGGACCCGAAGCCGCGCGGACCCTTTACGATTCGATCCAGCGCAAGCTCTTGAGCCTTCCCGACTACATCGAAGTCTATCCCGCGCATATTTCGGGTAGCCCCTGCGGCCGCACTATGAGCGGAAAACCATCTTCGACGATCGGATTCGAGCGGCGCTTCAACCAGGCCATCCAAACGAAATCGCCCGACGAGTTCGTCGCTAACCTCTTCGAGGGCTTACCGCCGAAACCGCCGGCCTACTACAAGGTGATCGAGGCCAACCGAGGCCGCTAGGGCCCGGCTGCCGGGCCCTCGTAACGAGTGGAAACGTTTTTTCGGAGGGAACATGGGAACGGAGAGCATCCCCGTCGTCGATCTCGATCTCGACGAATTGCGAGCAGCAATTCGCGACGAATACACCCAGGTTGCATGCGATCCGCGCAAGGGTTTCCACTTTCACACGGGACGAAAACTCGCCGGCATCCTCGCGTACCAAGATGCTTGGCTGAGCGACATCCCCGAAGCGAGCATCGAATCGTTTGCGGGGACCGGTAATCCGTTCGCAGTTATCCCGCCCAAGGCCGGCGAGCGTGTCGTCGATGTCGGCTGCGGAGCCGGAATCGACACCTTGATCGCAGCCAAGATGGTCGGCCCAAAGGGTCGGGTGATCGGCGTAGATATGACCGCGGCTATGCTCGATAAGGCCCGCGGCGCGGTGCGCTCAGGGGGCTTCGAGAACGCCGAGATCCGCGAAGGTCTCATGGAGAAGCTGCCGGTGGAAGACGCTTGGGCCGATGTCGTCATCTCGAACGGCGTCTTGAATCTCACGCCCGACAAGAGCGCAGCGCTGCGCGAAATGAACCGCGTGTTGCGCCCGGGCGGCCGGCTTGAGATCGCGGACATTTTGGTGCAGCGCGCCGTTCCGGAGAGTGCAAAACAAAAAATCGATCTCTGGACCGGTTGAATCGCCGGCGCTCTGCTGGAAGCAGAGCTTGCCGCTGCAGTTGCAGCCGCCGGATTCAGCGGATTCGAAATCACCTGGCGTGGCGACGTCTTTGCAGACGCACCGCAAGAGACGAGCGCCGCCGACTTCGGAACGCTCGGCATTACGTTCCGCGCAAGCAAAGCATCGTAGCGTCACACGTAGCCCGAGGGCTGAACGGACCGCGATGCCTAGCGTAGTTCCGGGGACTGAACCGTCCTGGTGGTTGCAAGAAGCGCTCGCGGCGTTGACGTCGTGGCCGGATCTCTGCAGGCACCTCACCAACTTCAGCAGCTCCATGGTCCTGACTTAATATTCTATCCGGCACGCCGGGGGTGACGCGATTGCGCCACCCCCTCGGCCTTTACATCGAGCCCTTCATTTGGCCCATGGCGTTGAAGTGATAGACCGAGGCCAGGTCCCTCATCGCTTGCGCGAGCACGACGTGGTAGTCGGCATCGGCTGGGAGACCGTACTTCGCATCGATGTCATTCATCACTTGCACGTGGATTGGATGCGAGACGGCGCGGTCGAGCATCACCTCGACGTCGAATCCGTGGCCGGTTTGACCGGCCGCCCACAGCGCCCCCGCGAGTGCCTCACCGTTCTTCGGATCGGGATTCGGCACCGAAGGTAGAGCGACGCCCTTGGCCTTGACGATCTTCAACGAATCCGAGACGACAAACGGAAAGATGGTGACGAAATGGGTGACTTTGGTTGCACCGAATCTCTTCGTGAGCGAAGCGACCTCGGCGTCGGTTTTGGCGCCGGCCAGGGCTTTCACCAGCGTCAGCGTCTTGAAGTTACTCGGACCGCCGCCGGCAATGATCATCGAAAGCGTAACGGGAAGCGCCGGCTTTCCGACATAGACGCCTGGACCAGAGAAGCGCGACGGTTGATCGACGACCTGGGGCAGCCACTTCTCCGCCGCGAAGACCGGGAGGGTGACCGCGATGGCGCAGATCGATGCCAGCGCCGCAATCCAACGAGAGTGTATCATTCCGTAAGAACCTCTTTCTTTTGTAAGGCGCTTCGACTCCGGCGTCGCACGCCCACTGCGAGTGCCCCTAATCATGGCGCGCGACAGATATGGGGCACCGGAAGCCCCCCGAGGTCGCGTCAAAATGAAGTAGCGCTTGGGGAACGAGCGAGGGTCGGGTTTGGATTTAGTCGATTGTTCCCCGGATGACGGAGCCTTTCGACCAGATCGTTGCGGTCCTGAGCGCTACCCAGTGATCCGCATGCGGGGTTGACGGGATAGCGATAGAGGCTTCCAAAACGAGCCCTCCCCTCCCAGTCCCGATCTGCAAGGCTTCGTGGCGTTTGTTAAACGTCTCGGGAAGCCATTCTTGACGAATGGACTCTTGGCGAGTGGCCTTGAGCAGTCACTTCCGGGCAGTTCCTTCGGGCCTAGCGCGATGACAATAGCTGGCGTACTTAGTGGAGTTCCAACGGTAAGCAGCTCCGCGTCAATCAGCACCCCGGCACCAGATCGCCCCCAAGGCGCGGGCACGGGAGGCGGCAATCTCGCGTCGAAAATCTCTGTCACATTGGGAATGTCGGTTTAGGGTACTTGGATGCAGCCTGGACGCCTGGCTACTACACGTTCTTTGTGATTGGCTCGCGCCGAGTCTGAAGGCCGATCCTATGGAGGTCCAAAGTTATGGCTATGCGCTGGGGCACATACATTAAGGTTGTAGCGGCGGCATTGCTCGCCGCGCTTGGTGCGGAAGCGGCGACAGCAGCACCGGTCACAGAACCTGCGAACACGCAAATGGTCGGAGTGCCAATGTTGGTCGCCAGCTATTGGACAACTCCGCCATATATCTTGTCCAACCCGTGCGCGCCCGGCGAGTCTGCAATCACGTTCCGCCTCATCGTCCGCAACGCCGGTAACGGCGAGAGCCCAGCGTTTAACGACTACCATGCGATTTGGGTTCAAGATGTCGCAAACCCGGCCTGGGCAGGAGGTATGACGCTGCCGGCTATTAAGGTCGGAGGAAGTCCCGGCGTCGACGTGCCGCTCGTTGGCTTGAAAGACCCGAACCAAATGCAAGGACATCATGTCTTCAAGGTGACCTTCAAAGAATTCGGCGCCAACTCTATCCAAATTCCAGTCGACTTTCCGCCCGCGTTTTGCAAGCCGGTCACAAAGGTGGCGCCCTATGCGGTAGCCACCGAGCCGCCGCACCCCGACTTATCAAAATACTCACTGGCGCCGCCGGTCATCAACCCGAACGTCAAAACGGCCGTATTCTCGGCTGACGTTCTTGGCACAAGTGTCGCAGATGTCTTTGTGTGGACTAATAAATCCGTCGTCGACAACGACTACTATAACCGAAACGGCCCTTTTATGAGGGACCTGCTGTACCTTGAGATCGGGCACACGCACAGCGCCTCCCTCTTTAGCGATCAGGCGCATACGCAGGTTTCACAGTACACCAACAGTTTGTTCCGCGGTTACGTTCACTTCTCTATCAGCGGCATAGCCGGACATACCGTGACCAAGGCGCTCCTGCGCTTGAACGGAAAGCCGACCTACGGCACGACCTGCATTTCTCAGTACGGGAATGCCGACCACCTATGGAATCCCGGTGACCGGCTGTTCATCTCGGGAACATCGTTGGGTGGCTCGCCGATAGTGGGGCAGGACTTATCGCTTGATGTAACATCGATCGTGCAATCTTGGGCGAAGTCGACAAAGCCGGTCACGGCCTTTACGCTCGAGGACGGTACCCCGTTTGCGATCTACAATATAGTGGCATTGAAGGACACCTGCCTAACGTCGTTCTCGCAGGCGGTGCTCGACGTGACCTATCTCTCCCCGATTATTCCTATAGGTCATTAAAAAGCGCGAAACGGGTTAAGGAAGATCGCCTACGCTGCGCACGTATGAGCGTCGCCTCCGGACGGGCGGCGCTCGTATCCTTCAATGGCGCGCGATACGGAAGCAGCATTCTTGCGGCAGCCAAAATAGCAGAAGACGGCGCGCCTCAAGACCCGAGTTGACGTAACGCGTCACCCCGCGCCCACGCCCAGCCCGCCCGTCGCCGATCGCCACGCGCACCGCGATCGAAGCCAACGCGCCAAGCGGCTTTGAAGCGTCGCATCGCGCAACGCGGCTAAGCGGCATCGGAGCCAGGCCGGCCAAGGCGCCGAAGCCTTGCGCTATGCGCCCCCGCACCTAGGGCTCGTCTTGAAGCACCCTATCGCCTATCGCGTGCGGGGTTGACCCGCTCAACCCCGCCCCCCTATACTCGGAGACGGTCACCTCGATAGGCGAGGCTCCTACACGATACACAGGCCGCTGCCCGGAAACGTCGAGAGACGCCAATCGGGTAGAACAGGCTCCGCCGAACCAAGGCGGCGCTCAAAGCGGCTGATCGCTCGGCGATCTACGGCGTGTAGTGCCGAAGCTTGAAGCGATTGAGCCGTGACACGCCTTCTGGGACGTGTTTGGGAACCGGTCGCCGTCGCGACCGGTCTAATTTTTTGGAAGGAGGCGAGCGCGATGGCCTTTCAGGAGGGCTATCTCTCGGAGATGGTCGGGCGCCAAGCCGTGCTGGAGTCGGCGCAATCAAACCGCCCGATCGGTAAAGTCGTCGACTTGCTGGTCGGCAAACCCGACGACACCTTCCCGCGCATCGACGGCTTCGTCATCAAGACGAGCCAGGGAAAACGCTTCGCTCCGATCGCCGACGTCGTCGATATCGACAACGACGGCACGCTGCTCTTGCGTTCGGTTCCCGTCGACGAGCCGATCCCCGGCGATCGGGCGCTTTACCTCGTCGAAGATTTGCTCGACAAACAAATCGTCGACGTCAACGGCCGCAAGGTGGTGCGCATCAACGATCTCGAGCTGGCCAACACCGGCGGGGCGCTGCGCGTCGTCGCCGCCGACATCGGCGCCGGTGGTCTCTTGCGACGTCTCGGGGGAGGCCGTTTCGTGCCCGGCTTCTTTAAACGTTTCGGCAGCAGCGTCATCGCCTGGGACAACGTCGCGCCGATCTCCGACGTCAACCCGATCAACGTGCGGCTTTCGGTCGCTGAAAACAGGCTCTCGCGGCTTCATCCCTCCGAGCTCGCCGACATCATCGAAGAACTCTCGGCCCAGGACGCCGCCCGCGTCGTCCGCTCGCTCGACGACGAGACGGCGGCCGACGCCTTCGAGCATCTCGAAACCGACAAGCAACGCGAACTGATCGAAGACATCGGGACCGAGCGCGCCGCCGACATCGTCGAGGAGATGGATCCCGACGACGCCGCCGACCTTTTGGGCGAACTCGATGAAGAGAAGCAGCAGGCGCTGCTTGCCGAGATGGAGCCCCAGACGGCCGGCGAGTTGCGCGATCTTGTCCAGTACGAGTTCGACACGGCCGGCGGTCTCATGACGACGGGCTTCGTCTGGATCTTGCCGCACCGCACGGTGGCCGCGACGGTCGCTAAAATCCGAGAGCTCGGACCCGAGTCCGAGTTCATCTACTACCTCTACGTCACCGACTCCGCGCAAAAGCTGCTGGGCATCCTCTCGCTGCGCACGCTATTGCTCTCGCTGCCGACGGCTTTCATCCACATGCTGATGGAGACCGACGTCGTCAGCGTCCCACCGGATATGAAGGCCGAAGAAGTCGCTTCGACGATCGCGCGCTACGATCTCCTCGCGGTTCCGGTCGTCGACCATAACGAGAAGATGCTCGGCATCGTCACCGTCGACGACGCAATCGACGCGATCATCCCCGAGAAGATCGCCAAGTCCTTGCCACGCTTTACGCGCCATCACGGAAAACGCGTCGAGCATGCAGCCGACTGAGACCCGCCGCCGCCCGAGCCGCTGGCGGCAACTCATCATGTTCTTCTCGATCGTCGGCCCGGGCATCATCACCGCCAATGCCGACAACGACGTCGGCGGCATCACGACGTATTCGATCGCCGGAGCGCAGTTCGGCTACTCGATGCTCTGGCTGCTCATCCCGGTGACGGTGGCCCTCGTCGTCACCCAGGAAATGTGCGCCCGCATGGGCGCGGTGACCGGCAAGGGACTCGCGGACCTCATCCGCGAGAATTTCGGGGTCCAAGTCACCGCGGTCGTGCTCCTGTTGTTCGTCCTCGGCGACCTCGGCAACACGGCCTCAGAGTTCGCGGGGGTCGCGTCGATCGCGCCGATCATCCACCAATACGTGCCGCTGTTCGGCGACTACGCGTTCAAGTTTTTCCTGGTCGCCGCCGCGGCGGCGTTCGTCTACGTGACCGTGACGCGCGGAAGCTACAAGATCGTCGAGCGCATCTTCTTCATTTTCTGCGCGATCTATCTCACCTACGTCGTGAGCGCCCTCGTGGTGCACCCGCCCTGGGGCGACGTGATCCGCCAAACCCTCGTTCCACATTTCACGCCCACCAAAGCGTATATCCTGACCGCCGTCGGCGTCATCGGCACGACGATCTCTCCTTGGATGCAATTCTACATCCAGTCGGCGATCGTCGAGAAGGGCGTTCGGATCAAAGATTACCCTTACTCGCGCCTGGACGTTATCTCCGGAGCGCTCTTCACCGACATCATCGCCTTCTTCATCATCGTATCGAGCGCGGCGACAATCTTTGTCTTCAACGCCCACGTCCCGCCTGGGCACCATCCGCTGACCATCAACGACGCCAGCGACGTCGCCGCCGCGTTGCAACCGCTGGCCGGTAAATATGCCTCGCTCCTGTTCGCGCTCGGGCTGCTCAACGCGGCGATCTTCACCGCCTCAATCCTTCCGCTTTCGACCGCTTACTACGTCTGCGAAGCCTTCGGCTTCGAATCGGGGGTAAACCACCGCTTCGGCGAGGCGCCGATCTTCTACGGGCTCTATCTGGGCTTGATCGTCCTCGGTGCCGGCTTCGTGGTCATCCCGGGTGCGCCGCTTCTGGGGGTCATCTTCTACTCGCAGGTCCTCAACGGCGCACTCTTACCCATCGTGCTGGTCCTGATGTTGCTCTTGATCAACAATAGGCGAATCATGGGTACGTATACGAACGGTCTTGTTTTCAATGCCATCGCATGGGCGACCGTGGTCGCAGTTGGTTTCCTAACCGTCGTTTCGACCGTGCAGCTGGTTTTTCAACCCGGGGGCTGATTGGGCCGATGAATCTTTTCATCCATGCCGCACCCGTCTCACTTGCAGCAACCGAGGCAGCGCTCGAACGCTTGAGGGACGCGCCGCGTTGCCGCCACGCGCTCGTGCCGGGTCTAGTCAACCCCAAAGCGATGTCGTTCGCCCAAGACGAACCCGCCTACGAGCGGCTGCGCTCGGGCGTCAGACCCCATCTCCGCGGGGACGAGGGTCGCATCATCCTCTCGTGCTCGGTCTACAACGTCTTCGCAGCGCGTCTCCGAGCCGACTTGGGCGTCCCCGTCGAGCGTTCGGACGACGCCGGCGTTTGGGCGGTTTTGGGCTGTGGAACGCGCATCGGCCTTGCGGTAAGCTACCCGCCTTCCTATTCGATCGTCGAAGGGCACATGGCGGCGGTCGCAGCCGAACTGGGACGGCCGGCGCTGGCCATCCCGCTCCTGAGCGACAACGCCTTCGCCTACGCCGAGGAGGACCCGGCCCGCTATGCCCAGGTTCTGGCCGAGGCCGTGCGGCCGGCAGCAGACGTCGATGCGATCTTCCTCGCACAATTCAGCATGAATCCGTATGCGGCGCAGACAGCCGAGCAGACTCAGGTTCCGGTGGTCAGCGCCCTCGAGGCCTGCCTGCAGCGCCTCGCCGCGCCCCCGCGTGCGCCAATAGTCGAAAGGAATTCAGCCCCCTAACGCGTCCATCCCGAGTAGGATGATCGATGAGACGCTGACGTCGCCCGACGCGCTGGTCGCATTCGCCGAAGGCCTCGCCAAGATCGCGAGCAGCGGCGGCGGAGCGAAGGCGCTTGCGACCCACCTCGCCGGCGCGCTCAACGCCGCCGTCTTGGTGGAAGACGGCGAATGGCGGCACGTCGCGCTCGCAGGATCGGGGACGCGCTCGATGCCGCCATCGATCCGCGACCTCGTCGCCGGGGCGTTGCCGAATCCAGACGGCTTCGTTCGGCTCGAGCTACCCGGCGAGCCACACGACGCGCTCGCGCTGCGCATTCGAGGCGGCGACGCGCCGCTGGGCTGGCTTTCGATCTTCTCCAACGGCGGCGGCCTCGCCTCACGCCAAGGAGCGATCCGTTTGGCGGCCGCGGCGATCGCCGTCGAACTCTCGCGCGACGCCGGCGGTGGCAAAAATCGACGGAAATCATTTTGGGACCGGCTCCTTTCGCGCTCCTACGACGATCCGATCGAGGCGAAGGACGATGCTTCGTCGCGCGGGATCGCGCTCGCAACCGGTTACGTCGCGGTCGCGCTCGAGGCCGAAGGCCTCGAAGAACCCAGCGCCGCGGCGAAATTCGGTGACCTGCGGCGTATCGCGCTCGAGACGCTGCGTGCCGGGAGCGGCGAGATCGTCGTTCTCGAACGCGGCGGCGGCTTCGTTTTCTTGTGCCCGGCTCCGCTCGAGGTCGACGCGCAGAACGTTCGCACCGCGGCGACGTTGATTCCCCGCGCTGCGACGAAGGCACACTTCGGTCTGAAGGTCGTCGGCGGCGTCGGCCGCTCCGCGACGGCGATCGAGGCGTACAAGACCGTCGACGAGGCGCGCGAGTCGATGTTCATCGCGCGTCGTCTCTTCGGCGGTTCGCGCGTCATGCCGTATGACGACCTCGGCATCTATCCGCTTTTACTGCGCGGCGGCGCGACCTCCGAGGAGCTGCGCGCCTTCGGCCAGCGGGTGCTCGCCCCGCTGCGCGCCTACGACGAGAAACACCAAACGGAACTGGTGCGCACGTTGCGGCTCTATTTCGACGTCGGGCAGAACGTGAAGACGGCGGCGGCCGAACTTTCGGTTCACCGCCACACGGTTTTCTATCGGCTGCGCCAGATCGCCGAAATTAGCGGCTACGACCTCGACAGCGCGCACGACCAACTCACCCTCCGAACGGCGATGGCGATCGATGCACTCAACCCACGTTAACGGCGAACGCAAGGCCCCGAGTAAGCGCGATATCTTGCGCATCGCGAAAGAACGCGAGGTTCGCTACGTCAGGCTCTCGTTCGTCGACATCCTCGGCATCGGTAAGAACGTTACGATCCCGGTGGGCGAACTCGAAAGCGCGCTCGAGGGCAAAGTGACGTTCGACGGGGGTTCGATCGACGGCTTCGTGCGCGGCGAGGAAGCCGACATGATGCTGCTCCCCGACCTTGCGACCTTCGCGGTATATCCGTGGACGGCGGGCTCGGAGAACGTCGAGGCGCGCCTCATCTGCGATATCGCGACCCCCGACGGCGAGCCCTTCGAGGGCTGTCCGCGCACGACGCTACGCCGCGCGCTGGAAGATGCCGGCGACGTCATGGCGGCGGTGCGCGCCGGCCTCGAGATCGAGTTCTATCTCTTCGACCTCGACGCCGACGGCGCTCCGACGGTCCGCACTTCCGACGTCGGCTCGTACTTCGATAGCGACGAATCCGATCGGGGCGAAGCCGCTCGCCTCGACATCGCGAAGTCGCTCGAGGCGATGGGCCTCTCGGTGGCGAGCGCCCATCACGAGCACGGCGCCGGGCAGCACGAAGTCGATCTCAACGAGGGGCCGTTGCTCGCAACTGCCGACGCGCTCCTCACAACCCGTACGGTCGCCAAGCACGTCGCCGCGCGTCATCGTTTGCACGCGACCTTCATGCCCAAGCCGCTCGAGACGTGCGCCGGCAGCGGCGTGCACGTCTATTTCACGACCTCGGCGCCCGGCGACGGCGCCGCGGCCGATGAGGCCGGGGAGTTGACCGAAGAAACCCTCTTCGCGATCGGAGGACTGCTCGAACACGCGCCGGCGTTCACGGCCGTCTGCAACCCGACGGTGAATTCATACAAGCGGCTCGTCGCCGCATGGGATGCGCCGATCTATACGGCCTGGTCGTACCGCAGCGCGAACGCGCTCGTGCGCGTCCCGTCGCCGCAAGGCGGCGTGCAGCGGATCGAGGTCCGCAGCGCCGACGCATCCTGCAATCCGTATCTCGCCATGGCAGTCCTGGTCGCGAGCATCGCACACGGCATGCGCCACCATCTGCTGCCGGGCGACCCGCTGCTCGGCTCGACCTACGATCTCAACGATCGCGAACGCGACTCGCGCCGCATCCGAATGCTCCCCAAATCGCTGCGTCAAGCCTTGGCCGAACTCGACACGGACGTTGTGGTGCGAGGCGCCCTCGGCGATCACGTCTACCACGCGTTCCGCGATGCCAAACTCGAAGAGTACGAGCGCTACCGGCGCGCCGTTCACCCCTGGGAGCGCGAGGCGTACCTTCGAGTCTACTGACCGGCCGAACGGGCGGACGCTCAAACTGTGTGCCGGCTGACATCTTAGATTCCACGCCGATGTGCCGATGTAGCGTTATATGACGAACGTCGGCGTCACCAAGGACCGCGCCCAGCCGGGACACGCCGAACGGCGGGCCGCCGTCTTTGTCGCATGCTTCGGCATCATCGTCGCGGCCGCAGCGTCGCCCTTCGGCACGAGCATCTCCGGCGTCTCGGCGGCATTGCCGTCGGCGCTGATTTCGGCGGCGATCGTCTCGATGATCGTGACCGCCGCAGTCTTGCGCTACTTCTATCAGGCGTCGAGCTTCCCACCGCACGCAATTTTGGGAATCGCGTTCGCCTGCACGGGCGGCCTCTTGATTCCATACGTCTTCGCGACGCTCGAACTCGCCTCGTCGACGCCCTCGCCGGCCGCGGCGCAGTTCGCAGGTTGGCTGTGGGTCTGCTGGCACGCCGCCTTCATTCTCATGATCGGCGGATACGTCTGGGCCGAGGCCTACTTCTCGCGCGTGAAACTCACGCTCGAGCGCGAGCGCCTCGTCGTCCGCAACGTTGCGATCGTCGCGGTCGGATTCGCGAGCGGACTCGTGGTTCTCTTGCTCGTCTACGCGCACTCGCTTCCCAGTTTGCAGACGCCCGGCGGCCTGTTCACCCCGACCTTTCATTCGGTAGTCGAAGATTTATTGTTGGCCTTGTGCGCCGCCGTCTGCGCCGCGTTGACGTTCAAGACCGGCCTCAACAAGACGTTGCATCTTTGGCTGGCCGTGGTACTGGTGCTGTTCGCCTGCGAAGTCTTCGTCGACGGCGAAATCGCTCACAAGGTATCGTCGATGCCGTGGTATGCCGGGCTCGCCGAAGGGATCGCCTGGCAGAGCGTCTTGCTCGTCGTGCTCTTGCGGCACGCTAACGACCAGCTCGCCTCATTCGTGGCGAATAACCGAAAACTCGCCCAGGAAACGATCGTCGATGCACTGACCGGGTTGCTCAATCGGCGCGGTTTCGACGAGCGTTTCGCCGAAATTATGGCCGAGACGCGTCTCCTGCACTCGCCGACGGCGCTCCTCGCGCTCGACATCGACAACTTCAAGCGCTACAACGATCATTACGGGCACGTCGCGGGAGACGCGGCGCTGCAGACGATCGGCGCGGCGATCAAGAGCGTGACGATTCGTCCGCGCGACCTTGCCGCGCGCGTCGGTGGCGAAGAATTCGCAATCGTCCTGCCGTTCACCGATGAAGCCGGGGCGATGGTCGTCGCCGAGCGGATGCGGACCGCGATCTTGCGCCTACGCTTGCAGCATGCGCCCGGCGTCTCGTTCCGTCTTCTCTCGGCGAGCATCGGCATCGCCGTCACCGACGGTGACCTCGACCCGCTCGCGTTTCGCGAGCAGGCCGATCGGGCGCTCTATAACGCCAAGCACCTGGGACGAAACCGCATCGCGCGCCACCGGACCGAGGAAGAACAGATCCCGCACCTTCGCGTCGTTTAGTTCGCCGCCGCAGGCGCCGCCGCTCGGCGGAAAAGGCGCCAGGCTGCGCGGACGTCGTCGCGGGTCGTGCGCTCGTTGCCGATCGCGAGCCGCAGCGCGAGGCGGCCGTTCAGTCTCGTCGACGAGATGAACGCCTCGCCGCTCGCGTTCACGTCGTCCATGATGCGTCCGTTGTGAGCGTCGAGCGCCTCGCCTTCGAGTCCTGCGGGCGCGTGGCGGAAGCAAACGACCGAGAGGGGATGCGGCGCCATGACCTCCCAGTCCGGTGCCGCGTCAATCCACGTCGCGAACTCTTGCGCCAGCGCGATGTGGCCGCGCAACCGCGCCCGCATCCCTTCGGCGCCGTAGTGGCGTAACGCAAACCAGAGCTTCAGGGCGCGAAAGCGGCGACCTAACTGAAGGCCGTAATCCATATAGTTGTGGACCGGTTCGTCGGGGAGTTCGAGGTAAACGGCCGCGAGGCTGAACGCGCGGCGCAAGACGTCCATGTTGCGGAGATAGAGTACCGACAGATCGACCGGGACGAACATCCATTTATGCGGGTTGAGGACGAGCGAATCGGCACCCTCGCTGCCCGCGAGAATATGTCGAAACTCCGGCAAGATCGCGGCCGGGCCGGCGTAGGCCGCATCGACGTGTAGCCAAACGCCGCGCCTCTTGGCAATTTCGGCGATCGCCGGAACGGGATCCGACGAAGTCGTCGACGTCGTGCCGACGGTCGCGACGACGCACATCGGCTTGAGACCCCGCGCGAGATCGGCGGCGAGCGCCGCGTCGAGCGCCGCGGGCTGCATCGCGAAATTTTCGTCGCACGCTACCTTCACCACGTTTTCGCGACCGATGCCGAGCGCGATCGCGCCCTTTTCGATGTGGGAATGGGTGTGTTCGGTCTGGTAGACGCGCAGAATCGGCAGATCGTCGCGCCCGGCCATCCCGCGCTCGCGAATTTCGAGATCGAGCGCTTCGCGGGCCGCGGCGAGAGCGGTGAACCCGCTGATCGATGCGGTGTCGTAGACGATGCCGTGAAATCCGGCGTCGAGTCCTACGAGTTTGCGCAACCACTCGAGGGTGACGTCTTCCAATTCAGTCGCGGCGGGCGAGGTCTTCCAGGCCATCGCATTGACGTCGAGGGCGGCGGCCAGCGCCTCGGCGATAACGGCGATCGGCGCGGCACTGATGGCGAAGTACGCAAAGAAGCGTGGATGGTTCCAATGCGTGATGCCGGGCAGAATGAGCCGTTCAAAGTCGGCGAAGATCGTATCGAAGGGCTCGGGCGCTTCGGGTGCTTCGGCGGGCAGCGCTCGCGCGAGGTAGCCCGGCGCGACGCGCGCCAGCACCGGAAATTGTCGCGGATCCTGATAATAGGCTTCGATCCAGCGTTCGGCGCGTTCGAAGGCCGCCCGAAAATCCAGCCTCTCGTTCGAGGGGTCCACGCGGCCCGAGTTGCGAGCGGGCGCACCGGCTTCCTTGCGAGCGAGCCGGAACCTCATACCGCCGCTGCGAAAGCACGCTCTCGGAGGATTTCCATTCATGCAGTACCGCACCTATCCGCAAACCGACGTCAGCGTGAGCGCGGTCGGCTTTGGGCTTTGGACGACCGCAACCGGCTGGTGGGGAGAGATGAGCGACGACGACGCCGTCGAGCTCTTACACGAAGCCTTCGATCTCGGGATCACGCTCTACGACGCCGCCGATACCTACGGTAACGGCCGGAGCGAGACGCAGCTCGCCAAGGCGTTCGCGGGGCGGCGCGACAAGGTCGTCTACTCGACGAAATTCGGTTACGACTGGTACACCTACGGCGGCGAACGAAAGGGGCAGACGGAGATCCCGCAAGATTTTTCGCCCGAATTCGTGCGCTTCGCACTCGAACAGTCGCTCAAGCGGCTCAACACCGAGACGATCGACATCTATTCGATCCACAACGCGCGGCTAGCGCAAGTCGAAAGCGACGAGTTGTTCGCCCTGCTCGAGGACCTCAAGCGTGAGGGCAAGATCCGCATGTACGGCGTCGCGCTGGGGCCCGCGATCGGCTGGTTGGTCGAAGGTTGCGAGGCCGCCAAACAACGCAACGCCGCCAACGTTCAGATGATCTACAACATCCTCGAGCAGTTCCCGGGCAACGAGATGATTCGCGCGGCCGACGAGGCCCACGCCTCGACCGGCTATCAGATCCGCGTGCCACACGCGAGTGGGATGCTCGAAGGGAAGTACACGCTCGAGACGACCTTTCCGCCAAGCGATCATCGCAGCCACCGGCCGCGCTCGTGGCTGGTCAACGGCGTCAAGAAAGTCGAGACGCTCCGCTTCCTGGAGCGCGACGACCGCACGCTCGGGCAGGCTGCGTTGCAATGGCTGCTCGCCGAACCACGCGTGATGACGGTGCTGCCGAACGTCTACGACCGCGAACAGCTGATCGAGTTCGCCAAAGCGCCCGACACGCCGCGCCTGGACGCCGCGGAATTCGCGCGCGTCGCCGAACTCGCGGAGACGAATTTCGGAGTCGAGGAACCGCCCATGAAATACAAAGGCACCATGTCGTACGAGGCGCAGGCGCCGGTCGGAGCGCCGGCGTGAGCGAGTCGATTCTCAGCAGCACCGCGCCGGCGCCGATCGGGCCCTATAGCCAGGCGATCCGCGCCGGCGAATTCCTCTTCTGTAGCGGTCAGGTCGGCTTGGATCCGGCGACCGGTACGTTCGCCGGCGACGACGTCGCTACGCAGGCGCGTCAGGCAATGAAAAATCTCGCCGCCGTTCTCGCGGCCGGCGGCGCGTCGTTTGCCGACGTCGTCAAGACGACGATCTTCCTGGTCGACATGAACGACTTCAAGACGGTGAACGAAGCCTACGGCGAAGCCTTCCCCGGCGGAGCGCCGCCGGCGCGCTCGACCGTCGCCGTCGCCGCTCTACCGCGCGGCGCGCGCGTCGAGATCGAACTGATCGCGCGCCGAGCCTAGGAGCGCTGTAACAGAGCGAGGTCGCGCGTCGCGGCCTGCCGGACCTCGGGTTCGTCCGAGCTCTTGGCTCGCTCGTACTCGCCGGCCGCGAGGTTCTTCTTCCCCTGCTCCGCGTAGGTGACGCCCAAGAGGTAATGGAGCCGCCCGTCGCTCGGCGCGATGCTCAGGCCCTTGATGAAGGCGGCCTCGGCCAAACCGTACAGGTGGTGCTCGTCATAATCGTAGCCGAGGTTTACGTATGCGTCGCGCTGATTGGGGTCGAGCGCGATCGCTCGCAGATAATACTGAATCGCGCCCTGCCAGTGGCCCTGAAGATCCTCGATGTAGCCGATGTCGACCAGCGCTTCCGAGCCGTCCGGGTTCGCGACGGCCGCCGCATCGAGGGCGGCGCGCGATTTCGCGATTTGGTTCTGCTCGATGTAGGCATCGGCGATGTTGACGAGCGCGCCGTAATTGTTCGGCTCGACGCTCAGGCAGCGCTGCAGAACGCTGAGCGCTTTACCGATCTCGTTGATGTCCAGATACGCACTGCCGATTTCGCTCAGAGCGGCGCAGCCGCGCGTGTTGAGCGCAAGCGCACGCTGCAGAAAATCGATCGCTTCGAGCGGCCGGCGCTCGTTGCGCAGAATCAATCCGTAATTGTACTGATCGCCGAACTCCGACGGGTGATCCAACGCGCGAGTGCGATACTCGTTGGTGAAGGCCGCCAAGTCGCCCAAGCGCCGATGCAGGACGACCAAGCGGCCTAGCGAGTCGCTGCGCGGCAGGCTCTTTTGGAATTGCTCGATCGCTTCGGTGACACGATCCTGGACGGCGTAGATCCCGCCCAGCCGATTGTGGGTCTCTTTGTCCCCCGGCGCAAAGCGCAGGATCGCCAAATACGTACGCTCGGCCGCCGGCAGATCGGACTGACGGTAGTACAGGTCGCCAAGGTAACGAGCCGGCTCGATCTCCTTGGGATGGGCGGCGACGTACAACGCGAGTTCCTTGACCGCGCCGGCAAGGTCCCCGTCCGAGACGCGCTGACGAGCCCGCTCCACGGCTCCCGCGGGGTTCGAGGGCAACTGGTCTTGGAGCTTCGCATCGCCGCTATCGGCGTGCGTGATTTGGGCCGCCGCCGGCGAACCGCATGCTAGGAAAGCGATCGCCAGAGCAACCGCTGCAAGGCCCGGGCAAACCCATCCGGAGCGCAGCACAATGGTAAATTTTCGCGGGCCGCGCGGGCTCCCCTGGCCCGCCCGTTCAGAGGTGATAAATATCCCGGAACGGCTAGCGCGAGGGATTTTTCGTCGCAGCGAGGCGCGAGGAGCGCAGAATGGTCGGAACCCATTTAAGCGACGAGCAACGAAGCTGCGGCGGAAAAGACACGCGCTAGGGGTGGGTCATGTCTTTGGGGACGACCCATGCGTCGAACTGCGCCCCATCGACGTGTCCGAGGGCCAGCGCGGCTTCGCGTAAGCTCGTCTTCTCTTTGTGCGCCTTCTTGGCGATTTCGGCGGCTTGGTCGTATCCGATATGCGGCGCGAGTGCGGTCACGGTCATCAGCGAATCGCGCAGATGACGCGCGATCGTCGCTTCGTTGGCTTGTATCCCTTCGACGCAATGTTCGCGAAACATCGTGCAAGCATCGCGCAAGAGCGTCGTCGAGTGCAAGAAATTGTAGATCATCACCGGGTTGAAGACGTTCAGTTCGAAGTTGCCCTGCGAGGCGCCGAACGAAATCGCAAGGTCGTTCCCGTAGACTTGCACGACGACCATCGTCACCGCCTCGGACTGCGTGGGATTGACCTTGCCGGGCATGATCGACGAACCCGGCTCGTTCTCCGGAAGGGTCAGCTCGCCGATCCCGGCGCGCGGCCCGGAGCCGAGCCAGCGGACGTCGTTGGCAATCTTCATCAAGGCCGCGCCGAGTTGCTTGAGGGCGCCGGAGGCAAAGACGAATTCGTCGTGCGAACCGAGCGCTGCGAACTTATTGGCTGCAGAGCGAAACGGAAGCCCGGTCAACTCCGCGATTTTCTTGGAGGTGCGTTGGCCGAACTCGGGATGCGAGTTGAGTCCCGTTCCGACCGCCGTTCCGCCGATCGCGAGATCGTACAAATGATCGAGCGACTCGCGACACGCCACCATGGCGCGATCGAGCTGCGCGACGTAACCCGAGAATTCTTGGCCGAGCGTCAGCGGCGTCGCGTCCTGAAGATGCGTGCGTCCGACCTTGACGATGTCTTTCCACTGCTTGACCTTGACGTCGAGCGCGTCGCGGAGTTTCTGGACCGCCGGCAGCAGCGCAACCACCGCCTCGGCCGCGGCCATGTGCATCGCGGTCGGAAACGTATCGTTGGAAGATTGGGACATGTTGACGTGATCGTTGGGGTGGATCGGCTTCTTCGAGCCCATCTCGCCGCCGGCCAACTCGATCGCGCGATTCGAGATAACCTCGTTGACGTTCATGTTCGTCTGCGTTCCGGAGCCGGTCTGCCAAACGCGGAGCGGAAAATGCGGCTGCAGCTTTCCCGCAATCACCTCGTCGGCGGCGCGCACGATCAAGTCGGTCTTTTCGGCGTCGAGTTTGCCGAGTTCGCCGTTGACCAGCGCCGCGGCTTTCTTGAGGATCGCCATCGCTTTGATGACGGCCGGCGGCATCACGTCGCGCGGCGCCGTGCCGTCACCGATATCGAAATGGATCAACGAACGTGCCGATTGCGCCCCGTAGTACTTGTCGGCCGGTACCTCGACCTGCCCCATCGAGTCGGTTTCGATGCGCGTTTGCACGTCGCACACTTCGCCGCGAGCACCGGGTTCCCGGTAAGAGAAAGGTCGCAGGCGCCGCCCGAGTGACGGTCAAACAGGCAAGCTTCGCACGTTTGCTCCATGGGGGACCCGCACGACCTATGTCTCGACTTCACGTTACCTCGGCACTCGCGCTCGCCGGCGCGCTGGCCGGCGGATTCCTCATCGCGCAGCCCGCAAGCTCGTCTCCCGCGCCGCTCAAGCCGGGCGCCGCAGCGACGCCCCTGCCAACCTCCGCGCCGGGTGAAAACATCGGCCTGACCGTGCGCGCGATGGCCGAGTTTAGCGCGCTGCAAAGCGGTAAGATCGATCGCTCCCACTACGCGAAGGTCGCAAACGACGCGCTCGGCGACCTGATCCTCTCCGACCTCTCGAAGCAGCTCAAAGCGTACGGTCCGGCTCGCACGATTATCTATCGTGGCAAGAAAAACGTCGGAGCAGGCTCGACCGATTATTATTACACCCTCGATTGCGAAAAGGGCGCTTTGGCGATGACGCTGGACCTCGACGCCAACGATAAGGTCGCGGGGCTCTCGGTCGGGCCGGAATAGTATCTCAACGCAGGCAGCAGTGCTGACCGAGACGCCGAAGGCCGTTCACCTGCGCCGAGTAAGTCCGTTCGATTTCCTCGAACGGTCGGCGCTGATCTTTGGCGAGAAGACGGCTATCGTCGACGGCGAGACGCGCCGTACCTACGCGCAGATGCTCGAACGCGTTTATCGCTTCGCGCGGGCACTGCGCGCTTCAGGCGTCACGCCCGGCGACCGCGTGGCCGTCCTCGCCAAGAACCAATCGGCGCTGCTCGAGGCGCACTACGCGGTGCCGCTCGCGGGCGCGATCTTATGCGCGCTCAACACTCGGTTGGTGAAGTCCGAGATCGAGTACATCGTCGGGCACTGCGGGGCGAGCGTCGTGATCTACGATGCCGAATTCGCGCCGCTGATCGACGACCTGCCCGCGGGCGTCGAACGGCTCTGCATCGGCGGCGACGGAGCGGTCGCCGAACTCGCCGCCTTGATGGCGGCCGCCTCGAACGCGCCGCTCGAAAATTCGGTCAGCGACGAAGACGCCACGCTCTCGATCAACTACACGAGTGGAACGACCGGCCAGCCCAAGGGCGTGATGTACACGCACCGCGGCGCCTATCAGAACGCCCTGGCCGAAGCCTTTCATGCCAACCTACGGCCGGAGAGCGTCTATCTCTGGACGCTACCGATGTTCCATTGCAACGGCTGGTGTTATCCGTGGGCGGTAACCGCCGCTGCGGCGACGCACGTCTGCTTGCCGAAAGTTGACCCGGTGAAGATCTTCGAGCTGATCGAGCGCGAGCGGGTCACGCACTTCTGCGGCGCGCCCACCGTGTTGATCGCGCTCGCGAATCATCCCCAAGTGCAGAAGTTCGCACGTCCGGTTCACGTCATTACCGCCGGTGCGCCGCCGGCGCCTACTACCATCGCACAGATGGAAGCGCTCGGCGCGACGATCACGCAGGTCTATGGCCTGACGGAAACGTACGGCCCGATCACCGTCTGCGCGTGGCAGTCGCAGTGGGATACGCTCGACGTCGCCGGCCGCGCCAAGATGAAGGCGCGCCAAGGCGTACCGATGATCACCGTCGGCGCCGGCGACATCCGGGTCGTACAGACGACGGGCGATCCCGAGACGCTCGTCGACGTCCCGCGCGACGGCAAAACCCAGGGCGAGATCGTCATGCGCGGCAACAACGTGATGAAAGGTTATTACAATGACTCGGCGGCGACGGCAAAGGCCTTCGCCGGCGGGTATTTCCATTCGGGCGACGTCGCGGTCTGGCACGCCGACGGTTATCTCGAGATTCAAGACCGCTCGAAAGACGTCATCATAAGCGGTGGCGAGAACATTTCGACGATCCAGGTCGAGAAAGTCGTCCTCGAGCACCGCGCGGTCCTCGAGTGCGCGGTCGTCGCAAAACCTGACGAAAAGTGGGGCGAAGTTCCGAAGGCGTTCGTCACGCTCAAACCCGGCGCGACCGCGAGCGAGGAAGAGATCATCGCACACTGCCGCGAGCGGCTGCCGGGTTTCAAGACGCCGAAGGCCGTCGAGTTTTGCGACCTTCCGAAAACGTCGACGGGGAAGATTCAGAAATTCGTGCTGCGCGAACGCGAGTGGCGCGGTTTAGAGAAGCGCGTCAACTGAGCGAACCGCTCGTCTACGGCGCTTACACCCAAGCCGAACTGAATCTGCAATACGACGCCGCCGGCAGCGTGCCGTCGAGCGATCCTTACTTCGCCGAGTGGGCATTGGCGAGCGAACTGACGCGAGCCACGCTGCGCTGCGAACTCGACGTCGCGTACGGCAGCGGCGAGCGCGAGAGCCTCGATGTTTTTCCGGCAACGCAGCCCAACGCACCGTGTTTGGTCTGGATTCACGGCGGCTATTGGCGCAGGCTCGACAAGTCATACTTCTCCTTCCTGGCCGAGCCGGCGGTCGCGGCCGGGGCGGCCGCGGCGATTCTCAACTATCCGCTGGTCCCCAGCGCAACGCTTGACGAGATCGTCGGCGCAGTGCGGCGAGCATACGCGTGGATCGCGCACGAAGCGCGGCGCTTTAACGCCGATGCGAATCGCATCTTCGTCGGCGGCCACTCCGCAGGCGGACAGCTCGCTGGGATGCTCGCCGCAACCAAGTGGACGGCCTATGGCCTAGCCGCCGACTCGCTCAAAGGGATCTTCACGGCGAGCGGTCTCTTCGATCTCGAGCCGGTGCGCCTCTCCCACGTCAACGAGTGGTTGCAGATCGACCGCGAAGCGGCGCATCGCAACAGTCCGATGCTGCACGCTCCGCAGCATTCGATCCCCCTAATCTCGGCGGCCGGCGGCGATGAAACGGTCGAGTTCAAGAAGCAGAGTCGCGATTTCGTCGCGACCTGGTCGGCGCTCGGCTACCCCGCGCGCTATTTCGAACCTCCCGGTCGCAATCATTTCTCGATCGTCGACGACCTCGCTCACGACGGGTCCGAAATGAGCGGCGCCCTCAGAACGCTGCTGACTACGTCCCCGCGGTAGGTTCATAGACCGAGTCGACGAGGTCGGCGTAGCGGCGCTCGACGATGCGGCGCTTGACCTTGAGCGTCGGCGAGAGTTCGCCGTCTTCGATGGTGAGGTCGCGCGGCAGCAGACCGATTCGGCGTACCTGCTCGAAAGTCGCGAGGTCGGCGGTATGCTCGGCGACCTCTTTGCGAATGAATTCGCGAACGTCCCCGCGCCGTGCGATCTGGCTCGGCGGCACGTTGGGAGGGATCGCGAAATCCCTTCGCACGAGATCCCAATTCGGCGCGACCAGCGCGATCGGGAACGGACGACCGTCGCCGATGACGAACACCTGCCCGACGTAGTGCGAGCGCTTGATGGCAGACTCGACCCGACTCGGTGCGACGTATTTCCCGGCGCCGGTCTTGATCAGTTCCTTCTTGCGATCGGTGATCCAGAGGTATCCGTCGGCGTCGAGGTGACCGACGTCTCCGGTCATGAAATACCCGTCGGCTGTAAACGGCTGCTCGCCTTCGAGATGATAGTAGCCCTTCATCACGTTGGGGCCGCGCACCAGAATCTCACCGTCGCCGGCGATCTTTACCTCGACCTCCGGAATCGGGCGCCCGACCGAGCCGTAGCGAATCTCGCCGAAACGGTTGACCGAGACGACCGGCGAGGTCTCCGTCAACCCGTAGCCTTCGCAGATCGGCAAGCCGAAGCCGAGGAACGTCAGCGCGACATCGCGATGCAGCGGCGCGCTGCCGCTGATAAAGAACAGCGCACGGTCGATCCCAAGCGCGGGCCGGATCTTCGAGAGCACGAGTTTTTTTGCGATCCCGAATTTCAAACGCAAGCCGAGCGTCGGCCTCTTTTCATCGACGATGCAGGCCATATAATCGCGGCCGATGCCGAGGGCCCACGGCACGAGTTTCGCCTTGAGGCCGCCTTCGGCTTTCGCGTTGGCGACGACGGCGGATAGGACGCGTTCGTAAATACGCGGGACGAACGCCATCGTGAACGGGCGCACCGAACGCAGGTCGTCGAGCAGGTAATCGGGTTGCGTAATGTGCAGCCGGGCATCGTAGCGGATGAAACCCAATAGATCGTTGTGCTCGTAGATGTGCGCGAACGGCAGCACCGAGAGAACTGGATCGCCCGCCTTGAGTTCCCGAAAGCCGTAACCGAACGAATCAAACGAGTTCGCGACCAGGTTGCGATGCGTGAGCATCACGCCCTTCGGCGTCCCCGTCGTCCCCGACGTATAGATGAGGACTGCCAGCGCGTCGGGGTCGCCGCCGGCGGTAAACGACGCGAAGCGCGCCGGATCGGCGGCCGCCGCGCGCGCGCCGGCCGCTTCGAAACCGGTCAGCGAGTCGTCGCCGTCGCTATCGAAAGAGATGAAACGCGGAGCGTTGGGGCACGCGGCTGTGATGCGAGCGACGTCTTCCTTCGTCTCGACGAAGGCTAACTTGGTCTCCGCGTCCTTGAAGATGTAGTCGAGCTGGTCGAGCGCGAGGCTCGCGAAGGTCGGGACGGTTACGCAACCCGCAAACAGGATGCCGAATTCGGCGGCAATCCAATCGGTGCGGTTGTTGGAAATCAAGGCGACTCGCTCGCCGGCCGCAAGCCCCGAGTCGCGCAGCGCGCAGGCGATCGCGGCGGCGCGTTCGAGCATCCGCGTCGACGACGTGTAGCGCCACTCGCGCGCCCCAAGCCGCTCGCCGAACGCCGACTCGCGCGGGACGCGCAGTTTTTCGGTGAGCAATTCTGGGAGCGTCTGCACGAACGAAGGCTCCTTCGGCCCGTAGCGCCGTCTTTTGAAAGAAGATGCTCGCCCCCTCGCCAAACCTGGCCTCCCACCCCTTCTGGAGAGTTCGATGGTACAGACGCAGGCCCAGGCCGGACCGCTCGTGCGCGGCGAGACGCGCGACGGAGTCCGCATCCTCACCCTGGAGAATCCGCCCGTCAACGCGCTCGGATCGAAAGTCTGCGCCGAACTCGTGCGCGAGCTCGAAAGAGCCGAGACCGATACGGCGATCGCCGCGATCGTCTTCGCCGGCGCGAACGGTCTCTTCAGCGGGGGCGCCGACGTCAACGAGTTTCACTCTCCCGCACCCGCCGGCTCGAAGAATATTCGCGACGTCATCGCAAGCGTCGAAAAGAGCGATAAGACGTTCGTCGCCGCGATCGACGGCATCGCGCTCGGCGGCGGACTCGAACTCGCGCTCGGCTGCGACTACCGCGTCGGCGGCCCGAACGCGCGGACCGGCTTGCCGGAGATCCTGCTCGGCCTGATCCCCGGCGCCGGCGGGACGCAGCGACTGCCGCGGCTGCTCGCGTCGCGCAATCCAATGAACAACGGCCTCGCGGGGGTGCAGATGGCGCTCGACATGATGCTCAAGGGCGAAACCAAGAACGCCAAGCAGGCCAAGGGGATGGGGATCCTCGACGAACTGGTCGCGGGCGAGGTCGTCGCGCGTGCGGTCGAATTGGCGAAAGCGAGAGCCGGAACGAAGGCGCGGATCAGTAGCCTTTCGTTCATCGTGCTTCCGTCGCTGACGGCGCTGGCGCACGGCATGGTGCCTCCCGAAGAACGTGGCGGCTACGCCGCGCATAAATTGATCGACGCGGTCGAAGCGGCCGCCGAAATGGAATTCAAGTACGGCTTGGCCCACGAGCGGCGCATCTTCGAAGAACTCGTGCGCAGCGCTCCGGCGCAGGCCGCGATCCATCTCTTCTTCGCCGAACGCGAGCTGGGCAAGATTCCCGGCCTTTCGAGCGACGTCAAGGCGAAGGAGATCAAGAAAGCCGCCGTCGTCGGCGCGGGGACGATGGGCACGGGCATCGCGATGGTTTTTGCCAATGCCGATATTCCGGTTTCGGTGATCGACGTCAATCCCGAACAGATCGAGCGCGGCCGCAAGAACATCGCGTCGACGTACGAGGGGCAGGTCAAGAAGGGCCGCCTGACGCCCGAGAAAGCGCAGGCGCGCACCGAATGCGTCGCGTTCGTGGGAGACTACGCCGCGATCGCCGACGCGGACCTCGTGGTCGAAGCCGTCTTCGAAAGCATGCAGGTCAAGAAAGAAGTCTTCGCCGCTCTCGACAAAGCGCTCGGGCCCGAGGCGATGCTCGCCAGCAACACCTCGACGCTGGACATCGACGAGATGGCGAGCGTCACGAAACGCCCGGACCGAGTTCTCGGGTTGCATTTCTTCGCGCCCGCCAACATCATGCAGCTGCTCGAGATCGTGCGCGGGAAGTCGACGTCGGACGAGGCGCTCGCGACGGCGACGGCGCTCGCGAAGCGCTTGAAAAAGAAAGGCGCCGTCTCCGGCAACGCCTTCGGTTTCATCGGCAACCGGATGCTTTTCGACTACATCCGCGAGGCGAATTTCTTGCTCGAAGAGGGCGCGACGCCGAAGCAGATCGACGCGGCGCTGAAAGAATTCGGCTTCCCGATGGGACCTTTCGCGATGAGCGACCTCTCGGGAATCGACGTCTTTTACAAGATCGGCCTCGAGGCGCCGCGGGTTCCCTACCGCACGTCGGAGATCGCCGCGCGGCTCTACGAACAGGGACGCTACGGGCAGAAAACCGGGAAGGGTTTCTTCCTCTACGAGAACGGGAAACGCGAACCGCTCGAGGATCCATCGGTCAACGCTCTGATCGCGAGCGAGTCCAAGCGGCTCGGCATCAAGCGGCGCAAGGTCGAAAACGATGAGATCGTGCAACGCTGCCTGTTCGCGCTGGTCAACCAGGGCGCACAATTGCTCGGCGAGGGGATCGCGCTGCGGCCCGGCGACGAAGACATCGTCTGGGTGTACGGTTTCGGTTTTCCGTGGTATCGCGGCGGACCGATGTGGTGGGCCGACACGATCGGCCCCAAGAAGATCTACGAACAGATCCTCGCGTGGCAAAAGCAATTCGGCGCGCACTGGCAGCCGGCGCCGCTGCTCAAAGAGCTGGCCGAGCGAGATGCAACCTTCGCCCCCCGACCCAAAGTCGAAGTGAGCAACTAACATGGCAAGAGAAGCAGTTATCCTCAGCGGCGCGGGGGCGCCGATCGGCAAGGCGTGCCGCGGCGCGTTCAATCTCACACACGGCGCGACGATGACCGGACACGTCATCCGGCACGCGGTCGATCGATCGGGCGTCCGCGAAGGGGACATCGAGGACGTCGTCATCGGAGTCGGCTATCCCGAGGGCGCCACCGGCAACAACCTCGCCCGAACCGCCGCGCTGCGCGCGGGCCTCCCGATCGAAGTTGCGGGGACGACCGTCAACCGGTACTGCGCCTCGGGACTGCAGGCCATCGGCTTCGCGGCGCAACGCATCGTAACCGACGGCGCGCCTGTGATGGTCGCCGGAGGCTGCGAGTCGATCAGCCTGGTGCAAAATAACACCAACATCAAATACTTTACCGAAGAGTGGCTGCTGCGGCACGAAGCCGATCTGTATATGCCGATGATCGAAACGGCCGATTTAGTGGCCCGCCGCTACGACGTCTCGCGCGAACGCCAGGACGAGTACGCGCTGCAGAGCCAGCGACGCACCGCCGCGGCGCAAGCCGCCGGCAAGTTCGACCGCGAAATCGTCCCGCTGCCGGCCTGGAAGTTCGAGGAGAACAAGGAGAGCGGCGAAGTCAAAGAAGTGCTGTTCAGGCTCGAGAAAGACGAGGGGAATCGCGCCGACACAACCCTCGAGGGCCTCGCGAAACTCAAAGGCGTAAGCTTCACCAATCCCAAGTCGACCATCACCGCCGGCAACTCGTCACAACTCTCCGACGGCGCCGCGGCGCTGGTCCTGGCGAGCGAGAAGTATGCGGACAAGCACGATCTCGAAGCGCTCGCGTACTACCGCGGCATGGTCGTGACCGGCCTCAAGCCCGAAGAGATGGGGATCGGCCCGGTGTTCGCCGTGCCGAAGCTGCTCGAACGCCACAAGCTCAAGATCGACGACGTCGATCTTTGGGAACTCAACGAGGCCTTCGCCGTTCAGACGGTCTACTGCCGCGACGCGCTCGGCATCTCGGACGACAACTTCAACGTCGACGGCGGCGCGATTTCGATCGGCCACCCCTACGGGATGAGCGGCGCGCGCCTTTCGCTGCACGGCATCCTCGAAGGGCGGCGCCGAAAGGCGAAGTGGCTGGTCGTCACGATGTGCATCGGCGGCGGGATGGGCGCCGCGGGACTATTCGAGTTGATCAAACCGAACTGAGAAACGCCTCGATCTCGTGACGCCCGGCGGAGGACGGTCGTCGAAAGGTCTTAGGCGGCGGCGTCTTTCCGTGGGCGACCTCCCCGGCGGCCGTTCGTGCGCGCGGCCTTCGCTTTGGCCGCGCTTCGCACGGACCCGCCCTTCTTGCCGATCGCACCCATCCACCGTTTGTTTCCGAACACCCCTTCCATGAGGGCCGGGACGTAGTGATCGACATCGAGCGTCGGCCACCGCAAAGCCGACCCGTGCAGCGTTATTTCGATGCGCCGCAAGTCAGTCGCCTTGGCGGATTCCAAGCCCTGGAGAAGCTTGCGCGGGATTGAGAGGCGAACTCCCGTCCGAAATCTGAGCGAGATCAGATCGCGGGTTGGTTAAACGTCGAGAGTCCGCCTGAGGGGGCTTCCCGTCAGGTGCGCGGACGAGAAGCGACGGATCGGCGGGCTTACTTGACGAGCGGGAGAACGTCGCTGGGGGCGAGCGGGTAGAACGCGAGCACGAGAACGCCTGCCGCGCAGACCGCGACGCCGAGCCAGGGCCAAAGGCTCGCAGGTCGCACGTGGCGTTGCAGCGCGGCGCCGGCCCCGCGAGCATACATCGCACGAACGATCTTCAAGTACGCGTAAGCCGAGATCCCGGTGCCGACGATCATGATGACGGCAAGCCAACCATAACCCGCATCGACCGAACTCGCTAAGATCAAGAGTTTCCCCGTGAAGCCTGCGGTCGGCGGTAATCCCGCAAGTCCCAGCAGGAAGAACGTCATCAGCGCTGCGAGCGCGGGTTGGCGATATCCAAGCCCGGCGTAGGATTGCAGCTGAGAGCCTTCTTCATGCTCGTGCGAAAGCAGCGCGACGACGGCGAAAGCCCCCAAGTTCATGAACGTGTAGGCGACCAAATAGAAGATCGCGTAGCGCAAGCCGAGCGCCGTCGTCCCGGCGAGCGCCGTCACGACATAGCCGAGCTGCGCGATCCCGGAGTACGCGAGCAGGCGCTTCACGTCGGTCTGGGCGAGTGCGCCGAGGTTGCCGACGAGCATCGAGATCGCCGCCACGATCCAGAGCGGCAGGAGGATCGCCTGCGCGTTGTGCTGCGGCAGCGCGGCATACGCGAAGCGCGCCAAGACGGCGAGCGCGCCGGCTTTGGTAACGACGCTCATGAACGCGGTGATCGGCAGTGGGGCTCCCTCGTAGACGTCGGGCGTCCAAGCGTGGAACGGCGCGAGGCTCAACTTGAAGACGAGGCCGATCAGAAACAGTCCGCTGCCCAGCGCGAAGAGCGCCGGGGAGGCCGGCGGCGCGGCGAACGCCGCGAGTTGGACGCTACCCGTCGCCCCGAACAAGAGGGCCATCCCGTAGAGCATGAAACCCGAGGCGGCGGAGGACAGAATCAGGTACTTGAGCGCCGCCTCGCGCGCCGTCGGGCGAGCGGCGAGCCCGCACAGACAATACAGCGATAGCGAGAGCAGCTCGAGGCCCAGAAAAATCGTCATCAAGTTGGCGGCGCCGGCCATGAGCATCGCGCCGCTCGCACTCCACAACAAGAGCGCGATCCCGCCGCCGGCCTGATCGTCGCGACCCAAATGCGCCGCGAGCAAGAGCGAGAACAGCGCGCCGGCGACGATCACTTCCTCAAAGACGATCGCGAAGCCGCCGCTGACGAAGCCTCCACCGAAGGCCGGATACGGATGGCCCCAGCTCAGCGCCGCGACGATGCCGCCGACGATCAATCCGAAGGCCGCGATCGCGATGCAGGCGCCTCGGCGTAGCGAGCGTGACAGGATCAAATCGGCCGCGATGACGAGCAGCGGCGTGAGCGCGACGATCGACAGCGGAAGGACCGCGTTCCAATCCGCTTGGCCCCACGGGATCGTCAAGACCGGCGTCATCACCGTTGCACTCCGGCGAGTTGCGGATGCGTGAGCGTCGCGCCACTGCCGGCGACCGGAGCGGGATAGATGCCGAGCAGCGCGATCGCGATAACGAGCGGCCCGAGCGCGAGCAACTCGATGGGTCGTAGATCGGGCCGCTGCGGCAGAGCGGCGCGCACCGGCCCGTGCATGAAGCGTTGAAACAGTCGCAACATGTAGGCGGCGGCCAAGACAATGGGGACGAGCGCGATCGCCGCCGGCCATACCGCTCCGGCTTGATAGAGTCCGGTCAAGATCAAAATCTCGCCGGCGAATCCGCACAGGCCGGGTAAGCCGAGCGCGGCAAGCGCCATGATATGCAGCGCGCCCGCCAGCTTCGGTTCGAGCTCGGCGAGCCCGCCGAGCCGCGAGAGCAGTCGCGTCTGTTGGCGTTCTTCGACCTGGCCCAGCACGATGAACAAACCGGCGCTGAAAAGCCCGTGCGCGATGATATAGACCGCAGCGCCGCCGAGCGCGACGGCGTTTCCGCTGAAGACGGCGAGCAAGATCAGGCCGAGATGCGAGAGCGAGGAGTAGGCGACGACGCGTTTCGCATCGTCTTGCACCAGCGCGACGAGCGCGCCGTAGACGAGCCCGACCAAACCCAAGACGAACATCGCCGTCGCCGCCGCGCGCATCTGCTCGGGCAAGAGCGGCGCCGTCACGACGAGGAAGCCGTACAGGCCGGCCTTGGATTGGACGGCGCTGACGACGGCGACGGCCGCCGGGGGTAGGTCGGCATACGTATCGGGCATCCAGGTGTGGAACGGCCAGACCGGGGTCTTCACCAAGAATCCGAACGCGTAGCCGGCAAATATCCAGGCGCCCCAGGCTGCTCCGATAGCGGTCACGCCGTGCCCGACGCTCAAGCCGATGACGTCGGTCGAACCCTCGACGACGCCGTAGGCCGCGGTCGCGAGCAAGAGCGCCAGACCGCCCGCCAGATTGTAGATCAGGTAACGCCACGCCGTAGCGCCGCCGCGGCCGGGCGCCCAGGCGATCAACAGCATGAAGACCGGGATCAGCATCAGATCCCAGAACAACGCGAACAACAGCAGGTCGCGTGCGACGAAGACGCCGCTCATCGCCCCGAGCAAGAACAGCATTTGCGCGACGAAATCGCGCTGCCGCGGAACCCGCAAGGCGACGAGCGCGCAGATCGTCGAGAGCGCGAGCAGCGCGACGACCCAGAAACCCAGGCCGCCGAGCCCGACGTGGAAGTTCGCGCTGAAGGGGCGCTGTAGCCAGCGTAACGATTCGTCGGGCTGACCGTTTCCGAGGACGGCTAGCACGAGAGACGCGAACGCGACCAGGACGCCAAGCCACTTCGCCGTGAGTTCGGCGCTGCGCGGGACGAGATAGAGCGCGAATCCGGCCAGAATCGGAAGGACGATCAGCGCGGCGATCATCGGCCCGCTCCGAGCAGCGCGAAATACGCAAGAAACGCCGCAGCGCCGAGCGCCAAGACCAAGGCATAGCCGCGCACGAGCCCGGTCTGCAGGGCGCGCAGCTCGCGTCCGGACCAGCCGGCGAGCCAGACCACGTCGCGAACGGCACCGTCGATGATGCGCGGATCGACGACGCGCATGAACGCCGCGCCGATCTCCCGCGCCGGCCGCACGAACAACGTCTCGAGCGCGTCGTCAAAATACAACGCGCGCCCGAGCGGTCGCGGCACGCTCGCTGATTCCGCACGCAACCGTTCGACGGCCGAAGTGGTGGCGTCGAACGAGCCGTAGCGCCGATAGGCGACCGCGCTACCCCAGGCGACGAAGGCGAGCACGACGATCGCGGCCAGCCATTCGGGAAGCGAGGCGGCCAGCGCCGACACGGGCTTGGATGAGAAGTCCGAGGCAAACATCGCGCCCCAGCGGCCGCCGAAGACGACCCAACCGGCGAGCGCCGACGGTACCATCAGCAGCGCAACCGGCAATGCCATCACCCAGCCCGGAGCGTGTTCGCCGGCCCCAGAGTCGCTGTGCTCGCGCGCCGGGATCCCAAGTTCGGCGTCCGGGACGGCGCCGCGATAATTGCCCAGAAACGTCACGAACAACATCCGGCACATATAGTACGCGGTGATCCCGGCCGTCACGACGCCGATCACCGCCAGCAATGGATAGCCGCGCTCGAGCGCTCCGTAGATCACCGCATCTTTGCTGAAGAATCCGCTGAAGGGCGGGACCCCGACGATCGCGAGCGTCCCGATGGTCATCGCCCAGAACGCAAACGGCATCTTCTTCCGCAAGCCGCCCATTTTGCGGACGTCTTGTTCGTCGTGCAGCGCGTGGATGATGATCCCCGCGCCCAAGAAGAGCTGTGCTTTAAAGAACGCGTGCGTGAAGAAATGCAGGATGCCGGCTTGATAGGCGCCGACGCCGACGCCCATGATCATGTAGCCGATCTGGGACATCGTCGAGTAGGCCAGGATGCGTTTGATGTCCCACTGTGCGAGGCCGAGGATCGCGCCGACGAGCGCCGTCAGCGCACCGATCGTACCGACGAGGGCGCGCGCCTCGGGCGAGACGTCCCAGAGCGGCGCACAGCGCGCGATGAGGTAGACGCCCGCGGTGACCATCGTCGCCGCGTGGAT
>DHWK01000110.1:4701-10026 GCA_002413145.1 bacterium UBP12_UBA5184 | reverse complement strand
TCCATCGCGTCGGGCAACCAGGTGTGCAGCGGAATCTGAGCCGATTTCGCCGCGCAGCCGATGAAGATCGCGATGCAGGCCAGCAACACGGTCGCCGGCGCGAGCGTCCCGGCCTTCGCGAAGACGTCCGCATACGCGATCGAGCCGGTCGCCGCAAACAGCACGAAGACCGCGAACATCAGGCCGGCGTCGCCGACCGCGTTGATCACGAAAGCCTTCAGCGCCGCCGCGACAGCGCTAGGCTTGAAGAACCAGAAGCCGATCAGGAAATATGACGCTAAGCCGACCAGACCCCAGCCGACCAGCAGGCCGACGAAGTTGTCGGAGAGGACCAGCGTCAGCATCGCAAACACGAAAAAATTCATGTACGCGAAGAAGCGCGCGCTGGCGCGATCCGACCACATATAGCCGATTGCGTAGACGTGGATCAAACCGCCGACGCCCGTGATGATCAGCGTCCACAGGAGCGAGAGCGGGTCGAGCCAGAGTCCGAAACCGAAGCCCGGGATCCAATCGAAGAGGTGAACCTTGAGGCCGCCGCTCCCCAGGCCGGCGGCCGCGAGCCCCAGCGTCAGCGCAAAGGGAACTAAGACCGCCGCCGAAGCGAGCGCGCCGGCCGCGCGCCGCAACGTCGGGCCGAACGAAAAGATGAGGAGCGCGCTGACTAAGGGCAAGAGCCAGAGCGCGAGCAGCAATTGAGACTCGCCCCTCATCCGCGCAGCGCCGCGGCTTCGTCGACGTCGACGTTCTTCGCGCGCCGGAAGACGGTCACCACGATTGCTAATCCGATCGCCGCTTCGGCGGCTGCAACGGTGATCACGAGGAACGCGAAGATCTGCCCGGCGTTGTTGGTCCAGACGCGCGCGAACGCGACGAGTGCGACGTTGGCGGCGTTGAACATCAGCTCGATCGCCATCAGCATGATGAGCGGATTGCGCCGCAAGATCACGCCGCCCAGACCGATGAAGAACAAAACCGCGGAGAGCATGAGGTAATTCGAGACGTCGACGCTCATCGGGGCGCTCATCGCTCGGCCTTCAGGATCGGTTCGCGTTTCTGCGTCCCGCGTTTGAGGTGATGTCCGTGAGTCGGCGCCGGCGCCGCGTCGCTCGCCAGCACGACCACACCGACCACCGCCACCATCAAGATGAAGGCTGTGATTTCGAACGGTAAGAGGTGCGCCGAAAAGAGCGCGACCCCGAAGTCCGCGACGCTGCCGAAGACGCCGGCCTGACCGACTTCGCCCATGCGCGACGTCGCCACGTGCGGCGGGAGGATGCCGAGCGGTCCGCGCGCGAGGCCGACGACCAGGAATCCGAATCCCGCAAGCGTCACCAGGACGGCGGGAACGAGTGCGCGCGGCATCCGGTTGGGACCCTCGCTGATCGGCCCGGTGCCGGCCGAGAGCAGATTGATCACGAAGACGAACAAGACCAAGATCGCGCCCGCGTAGACGATGATCTGCATGATGAAGATGAACTCGGCGTCGAGCGTCAGATAGAGGGTCGCTAGGACGACGAAATTTGCGAGCAGACCGACGACGCTGTAGACCGGGCTGCGCTGGCTGATGGTGAAAACCGCGGTCGCGATCAAGAGGATCGCCAAGACCCAGAACAGCGTCACCCGGCCAGACCCTTCCGTTCGGTCTTGAGAATTTCGCCGCGCCAGGTCGCGCCGTAGCCTTGTTCGACGTCGACGGTGCTCTTCTGCGCGGCGACGGAACCGAGATCGGCCGGAATCCCGTTGGGCCGATCGTCCGGCGCCGTCCCGACGCCCGCCTCAATCGGCACGAGGAGCCGGTCTTTCCCGTAGATGAAGGCGCCGCGCCGGTAGTCCGACATCTCGAAGCGCGGCGTCAGCACGATCGCGTCGGTCGGACACGCCTCTTCGCACAAGCCGCAGAAGATGCAGCGCAGTTCGTCGATCTCGTAGCGCGCGGCGTAGCGCTCGCCGGGCGAACGGCGGTCCTGGGGCGTGTTCTCGGCTCCGATCACGGTGATGGCGTTGGCCGGACAGGCGATCGCGCATAGTTCGCAGCCGATGCAGCGTTCTTTGCCGTCGGCGTAACGGCGCAGCTCGTGGAGGCCGTGAAAGCGCGGCGCGTGCTGCTTCTTGATCGACGGATACGCGATCGTCGGCTTCTTCTGAAAGAAGAATCCGAATGTCGTTGCAAAACCTTGAAGCAGCGCGAGGATGCCGCCGAAGAGTGCGTTCACGCGATTAGCCTGTCCAAGCGACGATTGCCGCCGTCGCCATCAGATTGAGCGTCGCCAGCGGCAACAAGACCTTCCATCCGAACGCCATCAGGCGATCGTAGCGCAACCGCGGCAGCGTCGCGCGCAACCAGATGTAGATGAAGAGCACGAAGCCGGCTTTCAGGACGAACCAGAAGATGCCCGGAACGATGGCCAGCCCGAACGGCGGATTCCAGCCGCCGAAGAACAGGAGGGTCGTGATGCACGCCACCGTGATCATGTTGAGATACTCGGCGATGAAGAATAAGCCGAAGCGCAGACCGGAGTACTCGGTGTGGAAGCCGCCCACCAGTTCGGTTTCGGCCTCCACGAGATCGAACGGCGCGCGATTGGTTTCCGCAACGGCGGTCACGATGAAGATCAGAAAACCGGCGAGCTGCGGGACGACGAACCAAAGTTTGTTTTGCGCGTGCACGATCCCAACCAGCGAGGTCGTTCCGGCCAGGATCAGCACGCCGACCACCGAGAGCGTCATCGCCAATTCGTAGCTGATCATCTGGGCGGTCGAGCGCAGGCTGCCGAGCAGCGGATATTTCGAACCCGACGACCAGCCGGCGAGGGAGATACCGTAGATGCCAAGCGAGGTCAGCGCGAAGATGACCAGGATGCCGGCGTTGACGTCGCCGATGCTCCACAGTCCCGCGTCGGACTCCGAAAACGGGATGACGGCGAAGACCGCCATCGCGGTGATCATCGAGAGCCACGGCGCGAACCGGTACATGAGCGGATCGGCGGTCGCGGGCGTGAGGTCCTCCTTGAAGAGCATCTTCGCGGCGTCGGCCGCAGGCTGCAGCAGGCCCCAGGGGCCGACGCGATTGGGACCGGGACGCAACTGCATCCAGGCCAGCACCTTGCGCTCGGCGAGCATCGCGTACGCAAACGTCGTTACCACGACGAAGAGCAGGAAGGCTGATTTGACGACGACGAGCAGCCAAAGCGGCACTCTACGCGACCCCCGCGGGGACGGGTGCCGAGCGAATATTGGTCAGCTCTACCGTTTCGCCGCCGACGAACGCCGAGGCCGACGCGGCCGGCAGGCCCGCGACGACCCTCACCGTCCCGTCGATGACGTTCGCCGCGATGCGCACCGTGAGGTTCGGGAGCGTTCGTTCGCCGGCGACGATGTCGATGACGTCGCCGTCGCGCACTTGGGCAGCGGCGGCGGTCCGTTCGGTCAACGCTGCCGCGGGTCGCGGACGCAATTCCGCTAGGCTCTCGTCGTGATAGACGGTTCCGCCGCCGCTGAAAGGATCGGCGGCGATCACCAGACGCAGACCGCTCGCCGCGCCGGCGCGCGGCGCACTCCGCTCGCGTTCTCCGAAGAGCGCCGGATCGCCGAGACCGGACGCGACCCACGGCGCATCGCCGGCGGCTTGACGATGCAGCTCGACGTGATCGGGGATCTCGACGCCGAGCGCCGACGCGAGCGCGATGAGGATTTCCAGATCGGAGAGCGTCCCGGCCGGCGCGGCGACGCCGGGGCGCAGGACGCGCACCGCGCCGGTTAGGTCGAAGGTGTGGCCGCCTTTCTCGAACGGCCCGCGCGCGGGCAGCAAGAGCGTCGAGCATTCCGCGGTGGGCGTCAGGAAGAGTTCGGTCGTCACGACGAAAGGGACGCGCTCGAGCGCGGCGCGGACGGCGTCTGCGCCGCCCGGCGCGTGCAATATCGGATTCGCCGCGAAGATCGCGAGCGAGCGGAGCGTTCCGGCGCGCGCGCCCTCGAGAATCGCCGGCGCGTCGGCGCCTCCGTCACGCGGGAAGAGGCCCATCGCCTCGGCACCGCGCGCGTTGGGCGTCTCGCTGGTAACGAACGTCGCGATCTTTCGGCCCGCAGATAGGCTTTCGACGATTTCGTTCAGTTCGGCCCCGACGGCGCCGTCGATGCCGTCCCAGCAAAATGCGATCCGCTCGTACCGCTCGAGCCCAAACGAAGCGAGATCGCTCAGGCGCGCGGCACGATCGTGCGCGACTTGAATCGGCAGGGCGTGATCGCCGACGAGGATCATCCGCGCACCGTGCTGCGAAACCGCCTTGCGGATGCGCAGCGAGACGATCGGCGCCGTTTGGGCCGCGGGGACGCCGGCGAGCACGATCGCTTGCGCGAACTCGAGGTCGGCATAGGTCCCGCCGCGCGGCCCGGGCGACGCTTGGCGCTGACGGCCGACGCGCCAGTCGACGTTTTGGGAGCCGAGCGCGCGAAAGACGTGAGCGATGAGGCAGGCCTCTTCGTTCGTGAGGCGTCCGCCGCCGAGCGCCGCGATCGCTTTCGGGCCGGCGGCGGCGACCGATTCGCGCAGCGACGTCGCCCATAGATCGATCGCGTCGTCCCACGAAAGCTGGACCCATTCGTCGTTTTGCCGGTACAGGGGGCTCGTCAGCCGGCGTGGATCGGAGTAGAATCCGACGTTGTAGCGGCCCCGGTCGCATAGCCAGCCTTCGGAGACGGCGTCGTCTCCCGCAACCGACATCGTACGCAAGATTTCACCGTGACGTTCGTCGACGTTGATCGCACAACCGGCGCTGCATTGCACGCAGGTCGTCAACGAACGATTGAGATCCCACGGGCGCGACTTGAAACGGTACGTCTTCGAAGTGAGCGCGCCGACGGGGCAAAGCTCCGTCACGTTTCCGCTGAACATCGAGACGTACGGCTGCCCGGTGGCGGTCGCGATGACGTCGCGCTGACCGCGATCCTTGACGACCAGCGAACGTTCGAGCGTGATGATTTCATCGAAGCGCGTGCAGCGTTGGCAGACGATGCAACGTTCTTCGTCTAAGACGATCGTCGGCCCGAGATCGATCGCCTTCGGCTTCATCTCTTTGGGATCGGCGAGACGCGACGCGCCTTGGCCGTAGGCGATCGAGTAATCTTGCAGGTCGCACTCGCCGCCCTTGTCGCAGATCGGACAGTCCAAGGGGTGGTTGAGCAGCAAGAATTCGAGCACCGCACGCCGGCCGTCTTCGACTTTCGGGCCGTACGTGTGGACGACCATCCCCTCGGCGACCGTCGTGTTGCAGGCGATCTGCAACTTCGGCGTTTTCTCGACATCGACGAGACAGATGCGGCACA
>DHWK01000110.1:4276-4415 GCA_002413145.1 bacterium UBP12_UBA5184 | reverse complement strand
CATCGATCGTCAGCGTCACTTCTTTCGGCGCAGCGCTCACGCGATGGCTCGTTTCTTCACGTAGCCGCGGAATTGGGATTCGAAGCGTTTGACGACGCTGGCCAAGAACGGCTCGATCGAGTCGCCGAGCGGGCAGAGG
>DHWK01000110.1:0-4069 GCA_002413145.1 bacterium UBP12_UBA5184 | reverse complement strand
AGCGTGAGCTCCAGCCAGTGGCCGCCCTCGCGGCACGGCGTGCACTGACCGCACGATTCGTGCGCGAAGAACCGGACCAGCGCGTGCGCCGCTTTGACGAAATCCGTCGTGTCGTCGAAGAAGACGACGGCGCCCGAACCGAGCATCGTCCCGTTGGCGGCCATCGTGTCGAAGTCATACGAAAGATCGAGGTGCTCCTCGAAAAGGCACGCGGACGAACCGCCGCCGGGTTGCACCGCGATGATCTTGCGCCCGACGCGCGGGCCGCCGGCGAGTTCGAGTAATTCGCGCAGCGTCGTCCCGAGCGTGACCTCGAAATTACCCGGCTTCTTCACGTGCCCGCTCACCGAAACGACCTTGAGGCCGGGCGAACGTTCCGGACCCATTTTCGCGAACCACTCCGGCCCGTTCTTGAGGATGTACGGCAAGAACGCGAGCGTCTCGACGTTGTTCACGACGGTCGGCTCGCCATACAGACCCTTGATCGCCGGAAACGGCGGCTTGAGCCGCGGTTCGCCCCGTTTGCCTTCCAGGGAATTGAGCAGGGCCGTCTCTTCGCCGCAGATGTATGCGCCCGCGCCGCGATGCACGGTGACCTCGAGGCCGTGCTCGCTGCCAAACAATTTCTCTCCAACCAATCCGGCCGCGCGCGCCTCGGCGAGCGCTTGGCAGAAGATCTCGTAGCCGCGTTTGAACTCGCCGCGGATGTAGATGAACGCGTGTTTCGCACCGATCGCGTAGCTCCCGATGAGCATCCCTTCGATCACCTGATGCGGCGTCTCTTCGATGAGCATCCGATCTTTGAACGTTCCGGGCTCGGCTTCGTCGGAGTTGCAGACCATGTAGCGCGGCCGGTCGTTTTTCGGTAAGAAGCCCCACTTGCGGCCGGTCGGAAAACCCGCGCCGCCGCGGCCCCGCAAATTCGACTTGCTGACGAGGTCGACGACTTCGGCGGGCCCAAGCGCCGTCACAACGCGTCTCCACTGCTCGTAGCCCCCGCGTTTGCGGTAGACGTCGAGCGCGCGCAAATCTACCTCACCGATGCCGTCGGTCAGAACTTTTACGACGGCCACGAGTCTTCTGCTCCCCGTTCGAGAAGCGCGCCGCCGTCGCGGACGAGGCGTTCGGCGCTCGGCCGCGATTCGATAATGCGCGGGTCGGCGACGAGCCGCAAGATCGTCTTCTCACCGCTCGGATCGAGGCCGCCCGGCTCGTTCGGATTGCTGACGCCTTGGGCCCCCGGCGATTTCTTCGGCGCTTCCTGACCGATGGACCACGTTGCATCGGGTTTCGCCGACTGTGGAAGGGGTTTGGTTTCGAACGTTCCGCCTTCCATCGCGCGCAGCATCTCGTCGATCTTCTCGCGCGTCAAATCGTAGACGAATTCGAGGTTGACTTGCATGCACGGCGCTCGATCGCAGGCCGCCAGACACTCGACCTCCTCGTACGAAAACGTTCCGTCGTAGGTCGTCTCGAGATGGCGCACGTTCAATTTCTCGCGGAAATAGGCCATCATCTCTTCGGCTCCGCGCAATTGGCACGAGAGGTTGCGGCAGACCTGAAGGACGTAGCGCCCGACCGGCCGCCGGAAAAACAGCGTATAAAAAGAAGCCGTCGACTCGATCACGGAGAGCGGCAGCCCGAGCAGCTCGCCGGTCGTCGCCAGCGCCTCGGGCGAGACCCAGCCCTCGACGTTCTGGAATGCGTGCAAGATCGGTAGAAGCGCGCTCTGCTTCTGCGGATATTGCGCGATCAAGCGCTCCGCCTCGGGCTTGATCTGCGCGAGGACGCCGGCGAAGTTGCGCGTCTGCGTCGCCTTCATCGATCGACTTCACCGAATACCGGGTCGAGCGAGCCGATCATCACGACCATGTCCGCGATGAAATTGCCGACCGCAATCTTCTTGAGACATTGCAGATTATACAACGAGGGCGGTCGGGTGCGGACGCGATAGGGACGATTGTTCCCGTTGGAGACGAGGTAGTAGGCCATCTCGCCGCGCGGGCTCTCGATCGCCTGGTAGACGTCGCCCGGCGGGACGCGAAAGCCTTCGCTGACGATCTTGAAATGGTGGATCAGCGCCTCCATCGAGATCGCAATCGTCTCCTTGGCCGGAGCGACGATCTTCGGATCGTCGATGACCACCGGGCCCGGCACCTCCAGCCGCTCCCGCGCCTGCCGGACGATGCGCATCGCTTCGTCCATCTCGTCGAGCCGCACGAGAAAGCGCGCGTAAGCGTCGCCTTCGCTGCGCACCGGGACGTCGAACTCATAGGTCTCGTAACCGGAATACGGAAACGCCTTGCGCACGTCATAGGCGATCCCGCTGCCGCGCAGCGACGGCCCGGTCAGGCCCCATTGCACCGCTTCTTCCGACGTAATAGTGCCGACGTTGATTGTCCGATCGCGCCAAATTGGATTGTTCTGCAACAGGCGCCGCAACTCGCGCATCCGGCCCGGAAACTCCGCGATCAGCGCGTCGAGTTTGGCCAGCAGGCCGTCGGGGACGTCGCCGTTGACTCCGCCGATCCGCAGGTAATTCGGATGCATCCGCGCGCCGCCGAAGCCCTCGACTAAATCGAGAATCTGCTCGCGAATGTTAAAGGCATACCAGAATGTCGAGATCGCACCAAGATCGATGCCGTGCGTTCCCAGCCAGACGCAGTGCGAGCTGATGCGTGTCAGTTCGGCGTTCATCACGCGAATCTGCTGGGCGCGCGGCGGGATCTTGTCGCTGATGCCGAGCAGCTTCTCGGCGGCCATCACGTAGCAGAACGCGTTGCCGACCGGATTGAGATAATCCATCCGTTCGAGCACCGTCTGCGCTTGCGTCCAAAAAAGGTTCTCGGCCGATTTCTCGATGCCGGTGTGCAGATACCCGATCTCCATCTCGGCGTGTTCGACGGTCTCGCCGGAGACCTCGACGACGACTTGCAGCACGCCGTGCGTCGAGGGATGCTGTGGCCCGATCGAGAGCGTCATCGTATTTTCGTTGCGCTCGACCACCTCCATCGCGCGCGCCGCAGGAACCTCGACGCTCATCTCTCTTCGTCTCCGCGAACTCGCGCGATCTGGCGGCGCAGCGCTTCGGAGACTTTTCCGCTCGGCGGCGCGCCGGCCGGGACGTTGCTCTTGAGTGCGAATGCGGGACGCGGCGTCGCCTCGCGCGCCGGCCCCCGCAACGGATAATCTTTGCGGAGCGGATGGCCTTCCCAATCTTCGGGCATTTGGATGCGGCGCAGATTCGGGTGGCCGTCGAAAACGATGCCGAACAGATCGTAGACTTCGCGTTCCGCCCAATCGGCGCAGGCCCACAGATCGCTAACCGAAGGAACCTGCGGACGCTCGCCCGGGACGCCAACCAAGACGCGGAGGCGGCGCGGCGTTCCGACTTCGGCAACCGATGCCGGCGCCGTCGGCAGAGCGAGCAGATGATAGACGACATCGAAGCGCGGGACGCGCGCAAGGTAGTCGACGGCGCCGATGTCGAGCAGCATCGAGCAGCCTTCGTCACGCAAGCGCATGAGCGTCGCCCGCAGCTCATCCGGGGCGATGCGCACGATTTCGGCATCCTTTAGCGCCGGCCGAACGGCCGTCGGATCGAGGGCGTAACCCGCGATCGAGGGGGTTTGAGAACTTGGCATGTTTAGGCCTTGGCCAAGATTCCGCCGCGACCGCCTTGACGAATCTGCTGCTGAATCAGATTCACGGCATAGAGCAGACCGTCGGGCGACGGCGGACAGCCGGGGACGTAGACGTCGACGGGCACGATCGTGTCGACGCCCTGGATGATCGCATAATTGTCGAAGACGCCACCCGACGAGGCGCACGCGCCCATCGAGATGACCCACTTCGGCTCCGCCATCTGATCGTAGAGACGCTTGATGATCGGCCCCATCTTTTGGGCGACGCGTCCGGAAACGATCATGAGATCGGCTTGACGCGGCGAAGCGCGAAAGACTTCCGAGCCGAGTCGCGCGATGTCGTACTGGGGAGCCTGGACGCTCATCATCTCGATCGCGCAACACGCGAGCCCGAAGGTGTCCGGCCAGATCGAGCTGGACTGCGC
>DHWK01000022.1:12950-13123 GCA_002413145.1 bacterium UBP12_UBA5184 | reverse complement strand
TGCACGAGGTTGTCGATCTTCGTGCCTGAGCCGATGCTCGTCGAGCCCGTCTGCGCGCGATCGATGCACGTGTGCGCGCCGATTTCGACATCGTCGCCGAGCGTGACGTTGCCGACTTGTGGAATCTTCGTGAAGTGCCCGTCGAGAAACACGTAACCGAAACCATCGCTGCC
>DHWK01000022.1:12502-12693 GCA_002413145.1 bacterium UBP12_UBA5184 | reverse complement strand
CGCAGCGCTCGAGCAGCATCGCGTGGGGATGGAGCAAGCCGCACTTTCCCAAGCGCGCGTCGGCAGCGACGATCGCGCCCGCCAGCAAGACGCTCCCGGCGCCGATTTCGGCGCGCGGCCCGACGTAGGTGTGCGGTCCGAGGTGCACGTCGGGCCCGACGCGAGCGCTCTCGTCGACGACGGCGCTCGGG
>DHWK01000022.1:6808-12341 GCA_002413145.1 bacterium UBP12_UBA5184 | reverse complement strand
CTCGGCGAGCGCCGGTTCGGTCAAGACCGCCGCGGCGCGCGAGGCCAGGGCGGCGCGCAGGTAGCGTTCGTCGACGGCAAAGGTCAGCGAACGATCGTCGACGTCGTCGATCGCCGCGATCCGCTCGATTTCGACAGAACCGTCGCCGACGACGGTTCCCCCTATTTGCCTCGCGTATTCTGCTAGCGTCATCGAATCTTTAGCGCCGGAACGCTACGGGGATGGCGATTTTTCCGTAATCTTGAGAATCTTCTCCACGTCGGGGGTGATATCGGTACCGCCATAGCCGACGAACTCGCGCGTGATGACCAGTTTGAAGTGCCGCTGGCCCGCGACCTGTTCGGCGGCCGCACGCACGTCGCCGGTGACCTCTTCTTGCATCTTGGCGAAGCGCCGGCGCAACTCGTCGAGCTGGCGCTGTTTGTCTTGCTGGGACGCGCTCGAGCGCTGAATGGCGTCCGTGTCCGAGGCCAACTGATTGTTGTAGTTGATGAACTTCGGCCAGTTCTGCGTGATGCGCGTAATGTTCACGGTCGCGATCTGCGACTGTTGCTGCGCGCAACCCCCGAGCGCCGCGGCGACGAGCGCCGCCGGCAGCGAAGTCCGTTTGAGGATGGTCAAGATCGTAGCTTTCACTCGTGTAGGCTCTCGATATCTTTCTCGGCGTCGGCGGTCAAGTCGATGCCGCCGGCAGGCGCGACGACGTCACCCACGACGACGTTTACGCCGCGTCGTGCGGCGACGACTTTTACTTCGCGCCCGATCTGTGCGAGGATTTGGTCGTACAGATCGTGACGCTGCTTTTCAAGCGTGCCGAGCTGGCGCTGCGAACCGCCCTGCGCGACCGTATCCACGCCTTGCAAGCGAGCCAGCCGCTGGGCGAGCACGTCGCGCGTCTTCTGAAATTGCTCGATCGTCGTCTTGGCATCGGCGTCGAACTCGTCTTGGTACTTCTTGTGCAACGCGTCGATCTTGCCGCGCATATCGGGCGAGAGGCTCTTGGGGATCGCCCCGCCGCCCGCGGGTCCGGGCGCCCCCAGGCTAGAGGCCGCGAGCTGACGGCGCATCTCAAGTTCCCGCTTGTTGATCTTGGCGATCGTGCGCGCGCGCATCGCGTCGGCCTGGCGGCCGAGCTCGGCCGTCGTCCTGTCGCGCAATTCTTTTTGCAACGCGGCAAGGGTCGCGCCGTCGCGATTCTTCATCGCCGCGAGCGCGTCCGACTCCTTACGGTCGAGCGCCTCGAGTTGTTTGCGCGCCTCTTCGCGCCCCGCCTCGTCCAAGACGAGGTTCGATAGTTTGGTCCGCAGCGAAAGCCGCTCGGGCGAGTCCTCTTGCGCCAGCGCGAGCGCATAGTCGGCTTCCTTCTTTTGTAGCTCGTTCGCCTTCGCTTGATAGCTGCGTGCCGCACTGTCGTTGAGCGAGCGGCGCAATGCTTGCAGGGCGGTGGTGTCTTGAGCCAAGACCTGACGGCGATACGCGTCGAGATTGCGCTGCGCCCCGGCGCTCACGCTCTGCGCTTGGGCGCGGAGTTGCCGCTCGATGTCGGCCCCGATCGCCGCCCCGCCCGGCGCGCCGGCCGTCGAACCCGCGGCGCCCAGCGCCTGGCTGATGGCCTCGGCTTCGCGCTTGCCGTATTCGGATTGTTTTTGCTTGAGCGCTTCCTGCGCGCGCTTCGAAGCGGCCGCGAAGTCGGTTTGGATCGCGGCCTGTTCCTTGCGCAGCTGATCGGGGGGCAGCGTCGGTCCGCCGCCTGCGCTGACGCTCTTGAACTGCAAGGCCGCCATATCTTCGTCCAGCCGCGCGAGCTCCGGGTAGAGCGGATGGCGCCGCACCAGATCGTCCATCCGGACGTAGCCGACCGCGCCCTGCGGCTTGCCGCCGGCGGCGACGCTGGTCGCGTTCTCGACTTTTCCGCAAGCGGCCAGAACCAGCACGGCGAGCAGCGCGGGCGCGAACCCGGCGAGCCGCCCGGTACGTCTACTTGAGTCCGTTTGAGACATCGTTTGTGATGTCCGTCCCGCCGTAGATGAGGTTCGTGCGGTCGATGACCAGCAACAACCCCTTCTTGCGAGCGACGTCCTCGATGACCTTACGCATCTGCTCGACCACCGGATCCAGCGTCTGCTTGCGCTTGTCGGCAAGCGTCTTCTGCAGATCCTTGAAAATCTGCTGGCGGTCGGCGTCGCTTTTGGCCGCGCGCATCTTCTGTTGCGCCGCGATCGATTGCTCTTGTTGAAACTTCACGAAGTCGTCGTTGGCCTTCTTGACCTTCGGCGTCTGGTTGATCGCATTCTGATCGACGTAACCGACGCTCGACGGCGGCGGGGTGTTCGCCGGCGGCACCGGATCGCCGATCCCGTTGAACAGATCGATCACGTTGCGGGTGACGTCCTGCCCTCCGAAGATGACGATCCGTTTGTCGACCACGACCGAGAGGTTCTTGGTCGAGGCGACCGAGGCGATGGCGACTTGAGCGCGGCCGAACAGGGGCCCGAGCAATTCGCGCTGCTTGGCGACGAGTTTGTTTTGAAATTCTTGCGCGATGCGCGCCTGATCGCTCTGGCTCTTGATGCCGCGCGTACGAGCCGTGTACTGCCGGTCGAGCTGAGCCTTATAAGAAGCCAGCCGGTTGTTGGCGCTCACGAAGCGCGGCAAATTGGAGAGCGCGGCCTGGTCGACATAGCCGATGTCGGTGATGTCGGCGGCCGGGGCCGCCGAGGCGAGCAGAGCGACCGCCATGAATACGCCCGCGACGGCCAGCGCGGCGCGCTGGGAGAACGTCGTCACTAGAAACTCTGTCCTATACCGAAACTGGTGTGCGTGGTTCCCTTTCCGCGCGCGAAGTCGAGCCGGATCGAACGGAAACCGAGTTGCTTCACATCGAAGCGCAAGCCGACGCCGACGTCGCCGTGATACAGCCATTTGTTGTAGTCGACGACGATGTTACCGAATGTGTCGACGATCGGGTCGGCGCCCCGAATGCGCAGCGATCCGTAGTCGCCGAAGACGGCGACGTTGAAGCTGCGATCGGGCGACAGCGGGAACCGCAGCTCCGACTGCAGCAAGAGGGCCTCGGTGCCGTAAAAGACTTGACTGTAGCCGCGCAACTGCTGATCCGAGAAGACGAACAGCTTGCTGGGGGGCACCGCGCCCGTCGTCTCACCAACCAGGGCGTGGAAGCCGAGCGTCGAGTTCTTCAGCATCGGAAAGAACTTCGAACCGTCGAACGTCGTCACCGTGTAACTGAACTGCGAGCCTAAACCCTTCGCGCTCACCTCTTGGGTCAACGAGAGATTGCTGCCCCGGCGCGGATTGAAGATGTCGTCGCGGGTATCGCTGGCGATCCCGAGGGTGACGCTGTGTAAGTTGAAGGCCTGCCCGCTGGCGGTGTTCGCGATCGAGGATGCGGTGATCCCGAGCGTGCTGCCGGCGGTCGTCGTACCGAAGGGCGAGCTGGTTTGCAGCGGCGCGGTGAGCAAAGTCGTCGTTCCAGCCAGGAAATACGGCGCCGGAAGATCGACGGACGTCGCCAGCCGTTGAATGTTGAGGCCGGCGCTGAGGGTAACGTAATCGGTCATCCGCCGGCCGACGTTCAACGACAAACCAGTCGAGCGATTGGCATAATTCGCCGCGACGCCGCTCAGCAGATCTGAATTCGGCGTGAGTACCACCGGAATGGTACCGGCCGAGCCGGTGCTACCGCTCGCCGCACCGCCCGGCGAGGGCGTCGAGACGATCGGATTGGGCGCGACCGCCTGCGTCGTCGAGGCGCCGTAGACTTGATAGAAGTTGTTGAGGTTTTGCGTGAAGAGCGTCGTCGCGAGGCTGTACTTCTGCGACGCCGCCGTATGCCCGAGATACGGAATCGTGAACTGCAACGACGCGTCCGAGACGCGCGCGCCGTTCTCAAAGCGCAGCGAAGCGCCATTCCCGGTTCCGTTGATGTTGTTCTCGGAATACGAGAGGGTCCCGGTCAGGCCTTGTCCGTTCGGGCCGCCGGAGTAGCCGGCGCCGATCTGCGCGGTTCCGGTGCGTTGCTCTTTGACGTTCCAGTCGAGCGTGCTCTCCCAGGGTTTCTTCGGATCAGGGCCGGGCTTCGCGTTGAGTTCGACCTTTTCGAAGAATCCGAGGTTGTTGAGCCGGTCGTAATCGCGATGCAACAGCCCCTGGGTGATGATCATCCCGGGCCGCAGGCGCAATTGGCGCCGCACGACTTCGTCCTTGGTCTTCGTGTTGCCGGTGATCTGCACCGCGCCGACCACGGCGACGTGGATGCTGTAGATGAGGTCGGCCGTGCCCTTGTCGGTGTTGACCGAACTCGGATCGATCCCAGCTTCGAAGTCGCCGATCGAGAGGTCGTACTTCTCGTACAATTTCTTGAGCGCTTCGAAATCTTTGTCGCGCGTGTCCTCGGAATAGGGCTGACCTTCTTTGGTCACCAGCGCCTTCTTGAGAAGGTCCGGCGATAGCAGCGGCATCCCGGTAAACTTGATGTGGTTGACCGTGAGCCCTTCGCGGATGGAGAGGCTCAAGACACCGTCCTTGCTGATGTTGAGCGCCGAGACGTGGGACGGCAACTGGCCGCCGTAGCCGATCTTATCGTAGTAGGAATTGATCTTCAGCACGTCCTGATGGAACGTGCTCGTGTTGAGGACTTGGCCGACCGACGTATCCATCAGCGCCAGCAGCGTGTCGCTCGAGACGTGATCGTTTCCGCTGAAGGTGATGCGCTGGATGACCGGGTTCTCGACGACGCGGAAGGTGACGGCGACGCCCTCGGGGCGCTGGCGAATCAAGGGCGGCACCTGATCGGCAAAATAGCCGAGATCGAAGATCGCCTGGATGTCTTCGCGGACGGTCTTTTCGTCGAAGGGCTGGCCGACTTTGGTGCGCACGACCGAGAGGATTCGGTCGCTCGGGACGTGCGCGTTCCCCGAGACGTCGACGCTGACGACCAGCGGCGCGGAGGACGCGCTCGGCGGCGCCGGTGCGGGCGCGGCCATCGTCGCGAGCGGAAACAGGAAGGTGACGAGCGCGGCGAGTGTGACGAGGCGCCGGCCCGCGCGGCCGAGGCGAGAGTTCAAAGCCCCCTGCCTTTGGGGACGCCCCGGGTCTTACCCTCCCCGGGTAATCTCAAAGGAAAGTCCGGCAGCGCTATGGCCCTCGTCAGAATAACTTCTGAAAGGAGAACGAGAAGCCGCCGGTTCCCTGGCTTGGCTGCGCCAGCAGGGCGCGCTGATTGTTAGGCACCGCCGGGTTAATGTTGCTCGCAGGGGTGAAGACGCCGACGCCCTGCGCGCCGAACGACTCGAAGACCGTAAATTGCATCGCGGTCGTGGCGTTGGGCTTGATGTCGAAGCCGAACGTCTGACGGTACGGGTAGGTGAAGCTCTGGGCGTAAATGAGATCGGTCTGCTTGCCCAGGACTTTTCGCGCCGAGACCCCCAGGCCGCCGCCGTAATCGAAGTTAAAGGCCAAACTCGAGAGGCCGAGCGCGCCTCCAACCTGCGTTTCGATCGGCGAGAGTAAGTTG
>DHWK01000022.1:5993-6778 GCA_002413145.1 bacterium UBP12_UBA5184 | reverse complement strand
GAGTAAGTTGCGGGTGAACTGCGCATTGAGGATGCCGAAGGCTTCCTGACCGACCGAAAGTTCGCCGCCGCCGCGCTGCTGGACGAGCACCCCGGGCGGGAACGCCGCCTGTCCCGGCGTCGACGATGCGAAGAGATTGGTCGCGCCGATCGCGGGGGCGTTGAGCAAGAGACCGAGGATCGTCTGCCGGTCGTAGGACGGATCCGAGGCGAGTTGCAAGTTGAGGTTGGTGACGGGCCCCGTCACGTTGAGCGTGATGTCGGCCGTCCCGTTCGGGTTGCGAAAGGCGTTGGGATCGGGATCGATGACGTGCGTCGTCGCGACCGCATCGAGCGACGGGATTACGCCTTGATCGGGCGAGAACGTCACGGTTCCGCTCTGGACTCGGAAAACCGTATTGAAATAGCTGAGCGTTCCGCCGGTCGACTCGAAGGCGCCGCCCAGCTGCGGGGCAGCCCTCGTTCCGCCGATCGCAAGCGAACCGCGCGCGCCGATGTCGACGTTGCCGCTGCGCACGCGCACGTTATTGCCGGCCGTCAGGTTCAAGTTGAAGGCGACGTCGTCGGACGGAGGGGGCGGCGCGGGCAAGCCGGCGCTTTGGATGAGCGGTCCGCCCGAATTCAAACCGCTCGCCAGCAGCAACGCCGAAAATGGGATGACCGCGTTGGCGACGCTGAGATTTCCGCCGAGCTGCGCTAGCCCGTTGGGCACGTGCGAGAGCGCGAAGGTGCCATCGATCTGGCCCTGCCCGAATCTCGGAAAGTTCAGTCGTAAAGCTTTTGCGG
>DHWK01000022.1:4122-5947 GCA_002413145.1 bacterium UBP12_UBA5184 | reverse complement strand
GCCGTGAAACGCGTAGGTCGCGTCGGCGCCCAACCGGACGAGGTCGGGGATTTGCGCGTCGCCCGACAGGTCGAGCGCTCCACCGCCGCCCTCGGCGTGGAACGAATCGAGCGTCACCCGCTTCGACGTGAAGTCGAGGCGGCCGGCGACGTTGCTCAGCGGCACCGTCTCGTATTGGCTCTCGATCGTTCCGCGTGAGAGCGCGAGATCGCCGACGAGTTGCGGATTGCCGGCCGTCCCGCCAAACGAGACGCGGCCGTCGAGCAAACCGTTGAGCGTCGAGTTCTGACCGAGCAGCGGCTGAAAGTCGCTGAGCTCGATCCCCTTGGCGGCGATCTCGAGCGTTAGCGGCGCGTTCGGCGGCCCGAGTCCGAATGGCGAGAGCCGCAACGGTACGGAGCCGGCGAGGTACAGCGCGCCCTTGCCGAAGACGACTTCGGCGTCGCTGAGGACGAGGTCGCGCCCCTGCAATTCCATTTCGCCGAGCGCGCGCGGCACCGCGACGCCGCGAATCGCCGCCTTCTCGATGTCGAAACCGCCGTACACGTGCGGCTTCGAGCGCCGCCCGTCGACGTGGACGTCGGCTTCGGCGGTGCCGGTGAGCGGGAGCTGTTCGCCGAACAATTTATTCGCAAGCGCGCCGACGTTGGGACTGTTGGCGTGCAGGGCGAGTTGCAGCGGCGCGTTGCCGCCGAATCCGAAGGTTCCCGAGGCGCTCAGGAGCACGTTGGGCAGATCGAGTTCGGCCTGCCGTATCGTCGCTTGCGTCGCGTTCGAATCGACGGCGAACACGGCTCGCGTGACCGGAAACTTTCCGAGATTGCCGCCGGCGACGGTCGCGACGGTGTGGATCGACGGATTGCGCAGCGGGCCGTGCAACGACGCGTCGGCGTCGATGCGGCCGGCAATCGGAAGCTGATAGCCGAGTACCGGAAGCCATACGCCGAGATCGAGGCCGCGCAGTTGCGCCGTCCCGTCAAAATTCGAGCGCTGCAACAAGCGCTCGACGGGCGCTTGGGCAGCGAGCGACAGCGTCCCGCCCGCGGCGAGCCGTCCCGAGACGCCGCCGAACGCGACGTGCGCGGCGACCTTCCGTCCGGCGCTGCTCCATTGCGCGTTGGCGTCGCCGAGTTCAAAGAGCCGGTAGCGCAGACGTTTGATGTCGACGTCGGCATTGGTCGCGACCTCATTTCCGCGTTTTACGAAATGTCCGAAGACGTGACCGCGGCCGCCCAGCGTGTCGCCGGTGTTGAACAGATCGTCGAAGTCGGAGAGGTCGGCGTTCGGCGCGTTGAGGTCGAGGGAGGCGTCGCCGCCGTGCAAGGTGGCGCCGAAGCTGGCGCGCGTGCTGCCCACCAAGATCGAGCCGTTCCGCGCCGTGAAACCGTTTTGCCCGACGCCGACGCGGGCCCGCGCGTCCGCGAATGCGAGCCCGTTGAGGGTCCCTTCGGGGACGGTCACGTCGCCGCTGACGGAAGGTTGGGCGAATCCGTCGCCGACGATCGAAAGGTTGGTGTCGAGCAGTCCGCCGATGTCGTGGCGGCGCGGCGCCAGCAGGAGCGCGAACGGCGCTAGCGGGACGTCGCGCGCCGAGACCGAGAGCGCGTAGTGCGGGCGGTGGCCGGCGGCGATCGTCCCGTCGACGACGCCGTAGGCTCCGTCGACGAGCGCAGACGTCTGGTTCAGCACGACGTCGCTTGCGTTGGCGCGCACGTTTCCGTTGAGCGCGACGTCGATGCGCCGGACGCCGCCTCCGTCGACCGAGATTCCACCGTCGAAAGTCGGCTCGCTCCCTTCGTACGCGACGCTGCCGATCGCCGTCACC
>DHWK01000022.1:0-4029 GCA_002413145.1 bacterium UBP12_UBA5184 | reverse complement strand
CCGCGATCGCGAGCGTTCCGCGCAATGCATCGATCGGGACGCCGTAGACGCGCGCACCCGGAGAAGCGACGCCGGTCGTCTGCACGATCGTTCGCTTCGAATCGACCAGGAGCGCGACCGGACCGTCGACCGGACCGCTCGCACCGAGTTTTCCGGTGAAGTCTTCGAGTTGGCCGAAGGTTCCGTGGTACGAGCCTTCCAGTGCGAGCCGGCCCGCACCGTACGCGCCGCCTCCGTCGAAGCGGCCCCACGGGCCGGTTGCGTGGACGCCGGCCAGCCGGACGTCACCGGGCGGCCCCGCGACCGCGCCGGCGACGTCGGCGATCTTCAGGCCACCGTAGGCGAGGTCGTGCGCGTGGATGCGGCCGGCTATTTCAAAGGTCGACGGCGAGCCCTGACCGACGAGCGCCCCGTCCAAAACGCCGTCGAATTCGGGCGGCGAGAAGCGCGCCAAACCCGGAAGCGTCGGATGGCGCGGATCCCCCTTGAGCAAAAAATTGTGCGCGTCGAGCCAAAAACTGCTCTCGCTCGTACTGCGATTTTGATAGAAAGCACCGGCCAGCGACGTCTCGTCGGCGCGCGTCACTTCGATCGGGCCGAACGTTCCATCGCCGTGCTGATCGACGGAATAGAGTCCGGCGATGCGGTCGCCGCCGCCGCTCCCGGTGAAGACGCCGCGCGTCGTGNNAAGGTGCAGAGGAACCGCCGGCAACGTTTGCGAGACGTAGGGCAACGAGCGCGGCGGTGCGCTCGCGTCGTAGATCAGTTGTGATTTTGCCGATTCTTGAATGTCGACCAGACCGCGCACGTTCAGCGCCAAGGCCCCGTAGCTGAGTTCGAGCGGCAGCAGCGTCACCGCGCTGTCGTAGAAAATCACTTCGCCGTGCGCGTCGCCGAAGGGAATCGAACCGTAGGTCGGGTGCGCCGCCTGAACCGCGACGGCGGCCAGCGGCTGTTCCACCGGACCCTCGAGGTGAACCCGCGCCACGAGATCGCCGCCTCCCAGCGGCAGTTTGCTCGAGAAAGCAAAAAGCGTCCGCGCGGTGGCGAGCGGGCCGCGAGCGACCGCCATCAGCTCGAACGACGGCGCCGTCCAATCGAAGATCGTCGCCGCGAGCCGAACCGGGAAGCCGGCCAGCGTCGCTCCCAGCCTCGGCGCGGCGAGGCCGTTGTCGAAAACGTTCATTCGGCCGTGCAGATCGCGCAGCGGCCGCGCCAGACCGGGGATGTACAGCACGCCGCCGTCGATCTCGGCGCTTCCGCCGATATGGTAGCCGCCCGGATGCGGCGAGGCGAGATCGAGCGCGTAGATGCGAATGTTCAGGTTGTCGGCGTCGCCGGCGAACAGATGCGCGCTCTGTGAGTTGATGAAGTAATTCACCAAATCCCGTAACGGTACGCGGCCGCCCGCCGCAAGATGGTGCATCCCGTACCCGCGCACCGCGTCGATCGTTCCGTCGAGGCGCACCGGAACCGGCGCGCGTTCGGTGTCGGCGGTGACGAGGCGCCCGCCCGCTTCGTAATGGGTGTAGCCCTCGGTGTCGACCTTCGCCGAGACGCGCAGCCGATCGAGCGTCATCTTGCGCGAGCCGCGATAAACGCGAAAAGGATCGAGGATGTTCACGTGCGCGTTGTCGATGCGCGCGGTAAACTTTAGGGGCGGCGCCGCTTTCGGCGGGGCATTCGGATTGGACGGCGGCGCTTGCGCCGCCGTGCCGCCCGCGATGTTGAAGGTCCCGTCTTTGCGGCGAATCAGCCACAAGGTCGCGCCGCTCAGGCTGAGGTCTTGAAGGCCGAAGCGGCGTTTGCCGCCCGGCAAGAGATCGCGCAGCGAGTAGTGCAAAGTGACGCGATCGGCATCGAGCACCGGATCGCCCGAGCGCCGCACGTGCAGTCCGCCGATCGACCCGTGGCTGCGACCGAGTTCGAGCGAGTCGAACGAAACCCGGTAGCCGGTTGCGACGTCGACCACCAAGGCCACGACGGCGCGCTCGAGCGGGCCGTAAAATGCGACCGCCAGGCCACCCACCGCGAGCAGCACGAGGAGCGCCCTACCGACCTGCCGACGCAGCACTGTCATTCTGTTAATGAACGTTGTCGGCGCCGGGAGCCTCTCCGGCGCCATCCTCCTCATGGCACGCCCAGCACGGGCCTCAGGTTCTCGTACCCGCCACTGCTGGGAGAATGTCTCAAAAGCGCGGCGAGCCGCTACGGCAGGGCACTCGCTCGGTCGCTTTGCGACCGAGTATGACGCCGGGCCGAGCCCCGCTAAAGGTCGAGGTTCTTGACGCTCCGAGCGTAGGCTTGGATGAACTCCTTGCGCGGTTCGACCTTGTCGCCCATCAGGGTTGTGAACATCTCTTCGGCGGCGACGCCGTCCTCGACCGTGACCTGTTTGAGGCGCCGGCTCGTGATGTCCATCGTCGTGTCGGCCAGTTGCTCGGCGTCCATCTCGCCCAGTCCCTTGTACTGCTGCACGACGAAGTCTTTAGGATCGGCCTCTCCGATGATGCCCTTGAGCTCGTCGTCGCTGAAGGCGTAGGCCTGCTTCTTCCCCTTGCGCACGCCGTAGAGCGGGGGCTGCGCGATATAGATGAACTTCTCTTCGAGCAGCGCGCGCATCTGCTGATAGAAAAACGTCAGGAGCAGCGTACGGATGTGCGAGCCGTCGACGTCGGCGTCGGTCATGATGATGATCTTGTGATAGCGCAGCTTCCCGATATCGAAATCGGCGGCGATTCCCGTTCCGAGCGCCGTGATCATCGTGCGAATCTCTTCGTTGGCGAACACCTTGTCTTCGCGCGCCTTCCAGACGTTGAGGATCTTGCCGCGCAGCGGGAGGATCGCTTGCGTGCGAAAGTCGCGCCCCATCTTGGCGGTGCCGCCGGCCGAATCGCCTTCCACCAAGAAGATCTCGCTGGCTTTGGGGTCTTGATTGGTGCAATCGACCAGCTTGCCGGGCAGCCCGCTGCCGTCGAGCGCATTCTTGCGGCGCGAGAGGTCGCGCGCCTTCTTGGCGGCCTCGCGCGCCCGCGCGGCCTGCATGCATTTATCGACGATGGCCCGCGCGTACTTCGGGTTCTCTTCGAAGAAGAAGTCGAGCCGTTCGTTGACGAGTCCATACACGATCGTGCGGACGCGCGCGTTGCCGAGCTTGGTCTTGGTCTGCCCTTCGAACTGCGGCTCTTCGAGCTTCACCGAGACGACCGCGGTCAGGCCTTCCATGCAATCGTCGGTCGAGAGCGACGGGTCGGACTCTTTGAGCATTCCGCGTTTGCGCGCGTACGAGTTCACGGCGCTGCCGACCGCGGTCCGGAAGCCCAACAAGTGCATCCCGCCCTCGATCGTGTTGATGGTGTTGGCGAACGAGAAGATCGTCTCGCTATAGGCATCGGCCCACTGCATCGCAACCTCGACCGAAACCCCTTCGCGCTCGCCGTTGGTCGAGATGATCGGGTGGATCGGGTCCTTCTTGTCGTTGAGGTGCTCGACAAACGAGACGATGCCGCCCTCGTACATGAAGACGCGTTCTTTGACGGGATCGACGCGTTCGTCGCGCAGCGTGATCTCGAGACCGCGGTTGAGGAACGCCAGCTCGCGCAGGCGCTTCTGCAAGATGTCCCAATGGAAGTCAGTCGTCTCGAAAACGCTGCGGTCGGGTAAGAACCACTGCAGGGTTCCGGTGCCTTCGACCTTCCCGATCGGTTTGAGTTTTTGCACGGTCTTGCCGCGCTCGAACTGAACCTCCCACAGCTTCCCATCGCGCTTGACGCGCGTGATCATCCGTTCGGAGAGCGCGTTGACGACCGAGATGCCGACGCCGTGCAGGCCGCCGGAGACCGCGTACGACTGGCCGTCGAACTTGCCGCCCGCGTGCAGCGTGGTCAGCACGACCTCGACCGCGGGGCGGTGCTCAACCGGATGGTCGTCGACCGGGATCCCGCGGCCGTTGTCCCAGACCCGGACCCCGCCGTCCGCGAGCAGGGTGACCTCGATGTGGTCGCAGTAGCCGGCCAGCGCCTCGTCCAC
>DHWK01000081.1:2874-3165 GCA_002413145.1 bacterium UBP12_UBA5184 | reverse complement strand
ACGTACGCCAGGACTTCGCCGCCGTAGCCTTCGCGCTTGGCGCGCTTGCCCGACATGATGCCCTTTGAGGTCGAGATGATGACCAGCCCGAGCCCGCCGAGCAGACGCGGGATCTCGGTGCGCGGCGAATAGACGCGCAGCCCCGGCCGGCTGATGCGGCGCAACCCGGTGATGACCTTCTCTTTCTCGGGGCCGTACTTGAGGGTGATGCGCAAGGTGCCTTGCGGACCTTCGCTCACCATCTCGAAGCTGCGAACGAAGCCTTCTTCTCGCAGGATCGCAGCGATCGAC
>DHWK01000081.1:2504-2737 GCA_002413145.1 bacterium UBP12_UBA5184 | reverse complement strand
TTCATCTTCGAAGCCGGAATGTCGACGGTTTCGTGGCCCGCCGTGTTGGCGTTACGGATGCGGGTCAGCATATCCGCGATCGGATCGGTGGTAACCATTACCAGCTTCCTTTTGTGATGCCGGGGATGAAACCACGGTGCGCGTTTTCACGGAAACAGATGCGGCACAACCCGAACTTGCGATAGTAGCCGCGCGGGCGTCCGCAGGCCAGACAGCGATTGTGCTGCCGCACC
>DHWK01000081.1:0-2310 GCA_002413145.1 bacterium UBP12_UBA5184 | reverse complement strand
GAAGTTGCCGCGGCCGTCGAAGCTTTTCGGGTTGAGCCCGCGGAAGTCGCGGATGCGCGGCAGCACGATGTTGAAGAGTTTGTCGAGGAAGACGTACATCCGGTCGCCGCGCAAGGTCACCTTCGCGCCGAGGTTAACACCCTCACGCAACTTGAACGCGGCGATCGACTTCTTGGCCTTGGTGATCACGGCTTTCTGACCGGAGATCGCCTCGAGCTCTTTGGCGGCGGTGTCGAGCACCTTGGGATTCTGCAGCGCCTCGCCGACCGACATGTTGATGACGACCTTCGAGAGCTTGGGAACCTGGTGGACGTTCGTGTAGCCGAACTTTTCAATCAGCGACTTGCGGACGTCACCTACATACTTCTCGCGCAGACGCGAAACGGTGGTAGCCATCAGCGCACTATCGTCCCTTCGCCGGTTCGGCCGCGACTTCGGCGCAGCGCCCGCAGATACGCTGCTTCTTGCCATCGGGAGCGAGTTTGTACTTGACGCGCGACGGCGCCCCGCACTTCGCACAGACGAACTGCAGGGCGGAAATCGGAAGGGGCGCTTCCTTCTCATAGATGCCGGCCGACTTCGCGCCGCCGACGCCTTGCTTGGTGTGGCGCTTGACGACGTTGAGGCCTTCGACCGTCGCGAAACCCGATCTCGGGAAAACGGCCTTAACCGTTCCGCGCTTGCCCTTCTCTTTGCCGCGGCGGATCATCACGGTGTCGCCCTTGGCGATCTTCGCCTTGAGCGCGCCGGGACGGTGAACCAGAACGATGCCCACGAGCTACAGCACCTCCGGTGCGAGCGAGGCGATCTTCAAGAAGCCGCGGTCGCGTAGCTCGCGGCAAACCGGACCGAAGACGCGCGTCCCGCGCGGGTCGAGGTTGTCCTTTTCGCCCTTGATGATGACGCACGCGTTCTCGTCGAACTTGATCGTCGAGCCGTCGGGGCGTTTCATCGGCTGCGCGCAGCGCACTACGACCGCTTTGACGACTTGGCCCTTCTTGACCGCCGCGCCCGGGATCGCGCTCTTGACGGTTCCGACGATGATGTCGCCGACGTAAGCGTAGGGATGGCGGGAGCCGCCCTGCACGTGGATGCACAGGAGTTCGCGCGCGCCGGAATTGTCGGCGACCTTGAGCCGCGTCTCTTGTTGAATCACTTGGCCTTCTCCACGATCTCGACCAGGCGCCAGCGCTTGTCGCGCGAGACGGGGCGGCACTCGGCGATGCGCACCAAGTCGCCGGTCTTGGCTTCGTTGCGTTCGTCGTGGGCCTTGAAGCGGGTCGATCTGCGAACGATCTTCTGATAGACCGGATGCGGGACGCGCGTCTCAGTCACGACCACGATCGTCTTGTCCATCTTGTCGCTCGCGACGCGGCCCTGCTTGACCCGGCGCCGGTTGGTCCGATCCATCTTAGGCCGCTCCATGCTTCGCCTCTGCTAAACGCTTCTCGCTGATCACGGTTTGAATGCACGCGTAGACGCGCCGAACGGCCTTCACCCGGCTGAAATCGGAGAGGTGTCCGGTGCGCAGCTGAAAGCGCAGGTTGAAGAGCTCTTCCTTCGTCTCGCGCGCCCGCTTTTCCAACTCCGCGATCGTGTAATCGCGCAGCTTGGTCAGTTCATCTCGCTTCATGCGGCCTCGGTTTCGGAGCGCGTGATGATCTTGGTCGAGATCGGCAGCTTGGCCGAGGCCAGTTTGAGCGCTTCGCGCGCGACGTCGTCGGGGACGCCGGCGATCTCGAAGAGGACGCGGCCCGGCCGCACGACGGCGACCCAAAACTCGGGATTACCCTTACCGGAGCCCATGCGGACCTCGGCCGGCTTCTTGGTCACTGGCTTGTCGGGGAAGATGCGGATCCAGACCTTCCCGCCTCGCTTGATGTGTCGCGTCAGCGCCACACGAGCGGCTTCGATCTGTCTGTTCGAGATCCAACCCGGCTCGAGCGCCTGGAGCCCGAACGCGCCGAAGGCTACAGTCGAGCCACGGGTCGCCAGACCCTTCGTACGACCCTTGAACATCTTTCTGAACTTCACTCTTTTCGGACTCAGCATCGCTCTATTCTCCCCCCCTAGACGCCGGTCGAGTAGGTCNNGCGATACGCGCCGCTTCGATCTGACGATTGGTCATCCAGCACGGCTCGAGCGCCTGCAATCCATACTCCCCGAAGGTGAGCGCATTGCCGGTCATCGCTTTGCCGGTCATGCGACCGCGGTGAACTTTGCGCCACTTGACGCGTTTGGGGGTGAGCATGACTAAATCGGTTCCTCGCTGGGAGCGGATTGTTCGGGAGCGGACGCCTCGAGCGGAGC
>DHWK01000142.1:2600-4103 GCA_002413145.1 bacterium UBP12_UBA5184 | reverse complement strand
TGCTCGCCGAAAAAATTGCGGATGGCGTGAGCTTCCAGAGTGTCGCCGATCGGAGTCGAGGTGCCGTGAGCGTTCACGTAATCGACCTGATCGGGCCGCACGCCGGCCCGCTCGAAGGCTCGCGCCAGCGCCAGTTCGACGCCCTGGCCGCTCGGATCGATCGCGACCAAATCGTAGGCGTCGGCCGACTGGCCGTAGCCCAGAAACTCGGCGTAGATGCGCGCGCCGCGGGTACGCGCGAACTCCAACTCCTCGAGGACCAGAATCGCGCCGCCTTCGGCGAGGACGAAACCGTCGCGTTCCTTGTCGAACGGGCGACTCGCTCTGGCCGGCTCGTCGTTGCGCGTCGAGAGCGCTTTCATCGAATCGAAGCCGCCCATCGCGATATCGGCGATCGCTGCTTCCGAGCCGCCGCCGATCATCGCGACGGCGTTGCCATACGCGATCGCATCGTAGGCGACGCCGAGCGCGTCGTTCGCGCTCGCGCAGGCGCTCGAGACGGCGAACATCGGTCCGCGCAGACGATGCTTCATCGAGATCTGCGCCGGCGCGGCGTTGCTCATCAGCATCGGGACGAAGAACGGGCTGATGCGGCCGGCCGTCTTCTGCTCGCGCGCCTTGGTGACCGTGTCTTGGATCGTGACGATCCCTCCGATGCCGCTCGCGACGATCGCGCCGGTGTTCTTGCGCACCTCATCGTCTTCGGGAAAATTCGCGTCGGCCAGCGCTTCGCTCGCCGCGACCATCGAGAATTGCGCGAAGCGATCCATCCGGCGCGCGTCGCGCCTGCCTAGGAGCGCGTCCGGCTCGAAGCCCTTGACCTCTCCCGCGATGCGGCAGCGCAGACCGGCGGCCGCGGCATCGAAGGCAGTGACCGGTCCGATGCCGCTCTCGCCGGCGACCAGTCGCCGCCAGAATTCGTCCTTCGTATTCCCCAGCGGCGTGACGGCGCCGAGCCCGGTGATGACGACCCGTTTCTTAGCCAAGATTTCTGGTCAAATTCTCCCCGCCGCTCATGCCACCCGCACCGCCGCGAGGCCTGCCCCAGTGGTTCCGCCGTCCTCCTGGGTTGCGTACCCCTGGGCCGCCCCTGTATACTGAGGCCCGTCATGTTTAGATTTGACCTTCAGCTCCTGGCCTCGAAAAAAGGCGCCGGTTCCACCCGCAACGGACGCGACTCCAACGCCCAGCGGCTCGGCGTCAAGCGTTTCGGCGGCGAGACCGTCATCGCCGGGAACATCCTGGTCCGCCAGCGAGGGACGAAGTTCTACCCCGGCGACGGGGTCGGGATGGGGAAGGACAACACCCTGTTCGCCCTCGTCGACGGTACGGTCACCTTCATCGAGAAGCGCAACCGGAAGCACGTCCACGTTTTGGCGGGAAGCTGACGGGCGACCGCCGCGTGCGACGTGCCGAAGAGCCTGCGGGCTCTTTTTTGTTTCGGTCCCTTGCGCGTTGCGCCGGGCATCCGGTCTCAGCACGATAGCGAAACATGCAGTTTAT
>DHWK01000142.1:0-2548 GCA_002413145.1 bacterium UBP12_UBA5184 | reverse complement strand
TGGCGGCGCGAGAAGTACGTCCCGAAGGGGGGCCCAGCCGGCGGGGACGGCGGAAAGGGCGGGGACGTCGTCCTCGAGGCCGACGGCGAACTTGGAACGCTCATCGACTTTCGTTTCAAAAAACACTTCGGCGCCGAGTCAGGCAAGCCGGGCGGCGGTTCGAACAAATCCGGGAAGAGCGCCGACGATCTGATCGTCCGCGTCCCGCTCGGGACGCTCGTCTACCGGCTCGAAAGCGAGGGGCGCGAAGTCCTCGTCGCCGACCTCGGCGAGCCGCAGCAGCGCATCCGCGTCGCGCGCGGCGGCCGCGGTGGACTCGGCAACCAGCATTTCGCGACCAGCACGCGCCAGGCGCCGCGTTTCTCCGAGAAAGGCGAGCCTTCGGAGACGGCGACCCTGCGGCTCGAACTCAAACTGCTCGCCGATTGCGGCGTCGTCGGTCTGCCCAACGCCGGGAAATCGACGCTGCTCGCCGCCGTCTCGGCGGCCCGACCGAAGATCGCCGATTATCCGTTTACGACGCTCGAACCTCAGCTTGGGGTCGTTCGTTTGGGACCCGAAGAGTCGTTCGTGATGGTCGACGTCCCGGGGTTGATCGAGGGCGCCCACGCCGGCACGGGGCTGGGTGACCGTTTCTTGCGCCATGTCGAGCGGACGCGCGTCCTGATCCATCTGATGGACGGCTCGCGTTCTGGCGACGAGATTCTGCGCGATAAGGCCGTCATCGAGAACGAACTCCGGATGTGGAACCCGCAGCTGGCCGAGCGCCCGATCATCCCGGTGATCTCGAAGCTCGATCTCCCCGACGCCCGCGAGCGTCTCGCCGAACTCGTGCCGCGGATCGAGGGCGTCCGCGGAATCTCCGCCGCGACGGGGGAAGGCGTCCGCGAGTTGCTGTTCGCCGCGTATCAGAAGATCCAAGAGACGCCGGCCGCGGTCGTCGCCAAGGGCGACGTCCCGCGCTTTGTGCTCGCCCCGCACGAACCGTTCGAGGTCGCGCTTGGCGACGACGGCGCGTTCGTCGTCAGCGGCGAGCGCATCGAACGGCTCGCCGCGATGACCGATTTCGAGAGCGACGAGGGCTTGCTGCGCTTCGAAGCGATCTTGGCGAAGATGGGCGTCGACAAGAAACTGCGCGAGATGGGCGCCAAGGACGGCGATACCGTCCGCATCTCCGGGCACGAATTCGAGTATTCGTGAGCGAGCGTGAAGCGAGCCGGCCGGCGAGCGCAGGAGGCGCAGAACAGCGTCGACTCAGACTCGGGCTTTTCGGCGGGACGTTCGACCCCGTACACAACGCGCATCTCTTCGTCGCCGAAGCGGCGCGGGTCGAACTCGGTTTGGAGCGGATGCTCTTTCTTCCGACGCGCACCTCGCATTATCGCAGCAAACCGCTGGCCGCACCCAAACACCGGCTTGCCATGTTGCGCGGCGCTATCGCCTCTAACGTGCACTTCGCAATCGACGAAAGCGACCTCGACGAGCAGGCGACGGGCTACACCGCCGACGTCGTTCCGCGCCTGCGCGCGAAATATCCCGACGACGAATTGACCTTCGTCGTGGGCGGCGATTCGCTGCTCGAAGCGCCCTGGCAACGCTTCGACGTCGTCCTGGACAACCTCGACCGGTTCGCAATCGCCCCGCGCGCCGAACGTGCCCCGGAGCGGCTCGACCAGCTGCTGGCCGCTTTGACGCCGGCGCAACGCACGAAGATGGTCTTCCTCGACCTTCCCGCGCTCAACGGTTCGGCGACGCTCGTGCGCGAGCAATTGGCGCGCGGCGGCAGCATTCGCTACCTCGTCCCCGAATCGGTCGATCGCTATATCGCGCAGCACAAACCTTATGCCTGACCCGTCGCTCGCCATCGGCGGCGTCGAGGCGGCCGTCCTCGCCGACGAATACGGCACGCCGTTGTTGGCGCTCGACACCGACGTGCTCGATGCGACGTTGGCGCGCTTCGGGGACCTCGCCAGCGAGCTTAAGCTGGACGTCGCCTACGCCGGAAAAGCGTTGCTCGTGGTCGCGCTCGCCGAGCGCCTCGCAAAGACGGGGCTGCGTCTGGATGTCTGTTCGCTCGGCGAAATCCATACGGCCGAACGCGCGGGCTTTCCGGCGGCGCGGATGGTCCTGCACGGCTGCGGCAAGAGCGACGAGGAATTGGCCGCGGCGGCGAACGGTCGCGTNNGCACGCGTCGTCGCCGATCATGCCGAAGAATTGGAACGGCTGGCTCGCATCGCGAGCGCGTCGTCGCCGGTCGAAGTCCTGCTGCGCATCAATCCCGGCATCGAAGCGCACACCCACGCCTACGTGCGCACCGGCGGAGAAGATTCGAAGTTCGGCTTTCCGGCGGGCGGGGTCGAGGCCGCGATCGCGCAAGCGAGCGCGACGCCGTCGCTGCGTTTGATCGGAATCCACAGTCATCTCGGCTCGAACATCTTCGAAGCGACGCCCTATGAAGCGAGCCTTTCCATCTCGATCGAGGCCTACGCGCGGGCCGCGGAGGGCGGCGCACCGATGCGCGAACTCGTCATCGGCGGCGGCTTCGGC
>DHWK01000063.1:2345-3948 GCA_002413145.1 bacterium UBP12_UBA5184 | reverse complement strand
TTGGTGCTTGCGAGGTGTGGACCTGGCACTGGGCATGCTGGTTCTCTCATTTAGATACTACCCGAATGGTACGGAGTTGCGCGTCGTAGGGGCCCTGCATCCGCACCCCGGCCCGCAGCTCGAGGTCGAGGTAGTCGACGATCTCCCTCGTGATCTCTTCGCCCGGCGAGACGACCGGAATCCCGGGAGGATATGGGGTGATCACCTCGGCGCAGATGCGGCCGGCGCTCGACTTGAATCGGACGCTCTCGGTCTTGGCCAAAAACGCGTCACGCGGAAGCATCCGGATGGGCGGAATCTTCGGCAGTGCGTAGGTGCCGCTCTTGAGCCGGCGTTCCAAGACGCCGGATGGTGAGAAGACGTCGATTGGACGATCTTCGCGTGCCAACTGCGAGACGCCGTGGACCAGCCGCTCGGCGGCTTCCGGCGTCGTCCCGATGGTGAACAGCGCGAGCGAATTGAACAGGTCGGCGAGTTCGCACTGGACGTTGTAGCGCCGCCTAAGGATCTCTTCGGCTTCGTACCCGGTGTAGCCGAGATTCTTGACCGTGATCGTGATCTTGGTGGGGTCGAGATCGAAAACCCCCGGCTGGCCTTTGAGTTCTTCGCCGAAGCAATAGACCCCGGGGATCGCGTTGAGCTGCCGGCGCGTGGACTGCGCGAGCTCGATCGTCCTCGAAAGTAGCGCCGGACCTTCGAGCGCCATCTGTTTACGAGCGACGTCGAGCGAGGCGATCAAGACCAGGTTAGGCGAGGTCGAGAGGAAGAGTTTGACGACGCCTTTGAGACGGTCGAGTTTGACGCGCTTGCCCTTGACGTGGAGCATCGCGGTCTGCGACATGCTGCCCAGCATCTTGTGGGTCGAGTTGACGACCAGATCGGCGCCGGCTCCGATCGCGTCGATCGGCAGCGCCGGATGGAAGCGGAAGTGCGGTCCCCACGCTTCGTCGACCAAGAGCGGAAGGCCGCGCTCGTGCACGACGTCCGCGATCGCTTCGATGTCGGCGGCGACGCCATAGTAGGTCGGCGTGACGATGTAGACCGCCTTGATGTCGGGCTGCGCGCCCAGCGTCTGCCGGACCGTATCGGGCGTCACGGTATGGTCCATATGGAGAGCGTCGTCGACTTCGGGTTGCATCCAGACCGGCTGGACGCCGCTCATGATCAACCCGCCCATCGCGCTCTTGTGCGAGTTGCGCGGCAGCGCCATCTTCTCGCCCGGGTTGAGCGCGGCCATCATCATGATCTGGTTGCCGCTGGTCGATCCGTTGATCAAGAAGAACGAATGGTCGGCGCCATAAGCGTCGGCGGCGAGCGCTTGGGCCTCGGCGATCGCTTCGGTCGGCTGCAGCAGGTCATCCAGCCCGCGAATCTGGGTCAGGTCGATCGCGAGGACGTTGTCGCCCAAGAAATCGCGCAACGACCGGTCCATCCCCTTGCCTTGCATGTGCCCGGGCGTGTGGAACGGGATGACGCCGGAGTCCACGTAGTCGAGCAGGACGTCGAAGTACGGCGTTCGGGATTGGTCCACGTCGCCGGAGGTTGCTCGCGCGGTCCTCGGGCCCTTCTAGCCTTCGACGCGGTCCTCGATCGAGACGTTGTA
>DHWK01000063.1:321-2207 GCA_002413145.1 bacterium UBP12_UBA5184 | reverse complement strand
AGACGTTGTACAAGAACAAGAACTTGTACCATTCGCCCGGCAGCGTGTTGCGCTTGACGCGAATCCAGGGGATGTACTTCGGCGCCTTCGGCTTCTTGCGCAGCCTCATGTTCGAGTGTTCGGGCGAGCGATTGTTCTTGCGGTTGTTACAGCGCATGCACGAACAGACGAGGTTAGCCCAGGTCGAAGGTCCTCCGCGGCTGCGCGGGATGACGTGGTCGACCGTCATCAAGCGCTCGCCTTTGAGCCCGCAGTACTGGCACGAATAGTCGTCGCGCAACAGGATGTTCTTCTTGGTCAACGCGACCTTTTGCATCGGACGCCGGATGTAATACAGCATGCGGATGATCGAAGGCAGCCGCATCTCAAAACTCGGCGAGGTCAGGAGCCGGTCGCGGTCGTGGACGACCTCCGCCTTCCCGGAAAAGATCAGCTTCACGGCACGCTGAAACGTCGTGATGTTGAGCGCTTCGTACGTGAAGTTCAAAACCAGGACGTCGGTCATGCGGGCGTCCTCGAGCCGGGCTGCGTGCGATAGAAGTGAAGCGAGGTCACGTTCCTCGCTTCCTGACGACGGCCATTCGCAACTCCGTGAGCATGCTCGCCATCGCGGCACGCTCGCGTCGCGAAGACTTCGCTGAGGACGGCTTCCAACGGTGGAGCGGCAACGGCTTGCTCGGCCATCGTTGCGCTCTTACGCCGACCCAGGGGTGTAACCCCTCGTTTTGCGCATGCGAGACCGGGGGTTACGCCGCTTTGATGAGGTCCAGAAAGTAGCGGTGAATGCGCGAATCGACCGTAAGTTCCGGGTGAAACGAGGTTCCGACGACGTTCCCTTGCCGGACGAAGACGCCGTGCCCGGCGTGGCTCGCCAGCACCTCGACGCCGGGGCCGGCGCGTTCGATCCATGGCGCGCGAATGAAGACTGCCGGAAATGCTTTCTCGCCCAGCGCGCGGATCTCGAGCGGGACCTCCGCCGATGCGATCTGGCGCCCGAAGGCGTTGCGCCGAACGGTAACGTCGAGCAGATCGAGCGTCTTCTGCTCGAGGTCGGCGACCTCGTGCGCGGCGACGATCAACCCCATGCACGTCCCCCAGAACGGCATCCCGGCGGCGACGCGCTCGCGAATCGGCTCGATCAATCCGAAGCGCTCGAGCAGACGAATCACCGTCGTCGACTCGCCGCCCGGGACGACGAGCGCGGCGACGCTTTCCAACTCCGAGCGATTCTTCACGGCCAGCGCGCGCGCGCCGCTGCGTTCGAGGGCGCGCAGATGCTCTTCGACATCACCTTGGACGGCGAGGACCCCGACCAGCGGCTTCATCGTCGACGAAAGGTTCTAGTTGCCGCGCGCGGCGAGGAGTTGCCCCTCGGGTAGCTGCCGTACGTCGAGCCCGTGCATCGGCCGCGCGCCGCCAAGCGACTTCGAGGCGGCGACGACCGCATGCGGATCCTCGAAATGGGTCGCTGCATCGACGATCGCTCTCGCATAGCGCAGCGCGATCGAACCGTCGATCTTCGGGAAGCCGTTCTCGTCATACAGCGGCAGACCGTTCTCGACGATCGCGGCGGCTTTGAAAATACCGCTACCGACGAACAACCCTTCGGCGCCGAGCTGCATCATCAGTGCCGCATCGGCCGGCGTCGAGACGCCGCCCGCACAAAATAATACCACCGGTAAACGCTTGGCCTTCGCAACCTCGCGCACGAGTTCGAACGGCGCGCCGAGATCGCGCGCCCGTGCGACGAGTTCTTCCTCCGGAACGACGGAGAGTTCCGCGATCGCATCGCGGATCGCGCGCATGTGACGGACCGCTTCGACGATGTTGCCGCTGCCCGCTTCGCCCTTGCTGCGGATCATCGCAGCGCCTTCGGCGATGCGGCG
>DHWK01000063.1:0-197 GCA_002413145.1 bacterium UBP12_UBA5184 | reverse complement strand
TCGGACTCGTCGATGAAGTCGACGCCCAGCGCTTCGAGACACTGCGCCTCCGCAAAATGACCGATCCGGACCTTCGCCATCACCGGAACCGTAACCGCATCCATGATGCGCTGCACGAGCGAGAGATCGCTCATCCGGGCGACCCCGCCAAACGCGCGAATGTCCGCCGGGATCCGTTCGAGGGCCATGACCGCGAC
>DHWK01000077.1 GCA_002413145.1 bacterium UBP12_UBA5184 | reverse complement strand
TTCGCCGACCTGGTCGACGAGTTCCCCGAATTCGTCTACCTCGCGCACCCCTCGTTCGGCGGGGCGACCCGTATCGATCCGACGCTCGTGTTCGGCAAGCTCTTTCGGCTCTTCGGCGCCGATGCGGTGATCTTCGTGAACTTCGGCGGACGCTTCGCCTACTCGCGCGAGCAGAGTCTGGCGATCGCGGCCGCGCTGCGCGCTCCGTGGGGCGACGTGAAGCCGGCGATGCCGGTACCGGCCGGGGGTATGCTCGTCGAGCGCGTGCCGGAATTGCTCGACGATTACGGTCGCGATTCGATGCTTCTGATCGGCGGCAACCTGCTGGTCGCGCGCGAGCAGTTGCTGGACCGCACCCGCGAATTCGTGGCCCACGTCGAAGGGCATCCATTCGCAGCCGAGGCGACCGGCCCGGTACCCTCGCCGGTTGGCTGAACCTCGCTCGCCCCGAATCGAACTTCCCGTCGACGAACGCCTACGGCTGAAGCCGCTCGTCGCCGAATACGCCGACGCGCTCGATGCGGTGATTGCGGAGAGTCGCGCCGAGCTGGCTCGTTGGCTGCCCTGGGTTGAGGCACACCGCGGTCCCGACGACCTGCGCGCCTACATCGCGCTGGTCGACGAGCGGCGCTCTCGCGCTCTCGCCGAGACGACGTTTGCGATCTTTTACGACGGCGCACCCATCGGTGCGATCGAGCTTCACGGTCCGACCGGACTGCACGACGTCACCTCGGTCGGTTACTGGCTCGGGACCGGTTTCACCGGACGAGGGATCATGACGAAGTCGCTCGTTCGTTTTTCAGACTTCGCGTTCGAGGCGCACGAGATCCGACGGCTCGAGCTGTACGCCGTCGTCGACAATCTGAAAAGCCGCCGGGTCGCCGAGCGCGCCGGCTTTACGTTCGAAGCGGTGCTGCGCAACCGTCTGAAGCTCGGGGGCGATTACCTCGACGCCGCGCTGTACGCTCGGTTTCCGGAGAAGAAGTGACGACCCGCGCTCGGGCCCCGAGTCACGACGCTACGAACACTTGCCGATGTAGCCGCAGTCTTGCAGGCACTGGACGCAGCCGCCTTGCGAGATCAAGTTGCCGCCGCATTTCGGGCACATGCCGACCCCCGCGAGCATCTTTTTGCGGACCGATTGGGACGGTAGCGTGGTCATCGTCGCGAGCGAGGGCATGACGTCGCCGTTGCCGTGCCCATTCTCGACCCCGATCGCCTGGATTAGATCGATCGACTTGGCGTTGGCTTGGGTCTCGGATCGCTCTTCGCTATTGAGCCGATATTGGGGTTCGGCAACCGGGACGACGTGCGCTTCGGCGCGCGGGCTGACGTCGCCGACGGACGGAAACGCGAGGGTCAGCGCCTTCGCGAGGCCTTGTGAGATCCCGTCGGCGCACGAGAGCGTCGTCGGGCCCGCCGAGTCGCGCATCTTGGGATTGGGGCAGCGCATCCCCTCGAACTTGTCGATGAATTTCTGGGGGTCCGCGCCGTAGCGCAGGCCGACGGAGACCGCGACGCCGAGCGCCTCGAGGTACGACTGCTGGCACGAGCCGCTCTTGCCGAGTTTGAAGAAGACCTCGAACGGCTTGCCCGTCTCGTCTTCGTTCAGCGTGATGTAGAGCGGGCCGCAGCCGACGTTCACGGCGACCGTTCGGCCGTGCACGACCGGCGGCCGCGCCCGGTAGTCGGAACCGCTCGGCGCGGTCGGCCGATGCTCCTGAACCTGGGCTTGGAGATGCTCGACCCTCGTGACGAGCTTGCGCATCGCCTCCGCGCACTCGCCGTTCTTGGTGCGCAGCTGGTCGTTTTCGGTTTGCAGGCGCTGGACTTTCGCGATGAGTCCGGCGATGGTGGTCTTGAGGTTGGCTTCGTTCATGGCAAGCAGCCCTCCGGGGCTTAGCGAGTCTCCAAAAGCGCATTGGCTTTGGTGAGCAGTTCTTCGATGTTGAGTTCTTCGAGCGAGTCGGTCGCAGATGCAGGCGTACCACTTGAAAGCGCAGCAGTTGCCCCGGCATTTGCAGCCGGCTCCGTCGCGGCGCCGGCCGTCACGTCGCGGTTGACGCCCTTGATGTCGCCTTCGCGCGAGAACGTAACGACTTGCTCGGTACGCGATCCGTCCCGATAGTAGGTGAAGCCCTTGCAGCCTTTCTTGTAGGCGCGAATGATCGAGCGCGCGACGTTTTCTACCGTGTCGTCGTTGGGCGCATTCACGGTTTTCGAGACCGCGTTGCACGTGTGTTTTTGGAACGCCGCGAGCATGTCGATGTGCTGATCGACGGTGACGTCGGAGGATGTCGTGAACACATCTTGCCAATGTTGCGGGACTTCCGGCAAGCCTTTAACCGAGCCGCGATTCTCTTCGATTCGCGAAAGGAGCGCTTCCGAGAAGAAGCCTTCGTCTCTTGCAATTTCCTCGAAGAGTGGAACCACATAATACAGATGCTGAGGCCGTCCTTCCGAGTCTTTCATGACATGCTTCGTGTAGGCCATGCCGAAGTACGGCTCGCAGCCGAACGAGCAGCCCGCGATCATCGAGATCGTTCCGGTCGGCGCTATGGAGAGAAGCGCTGCATTGCGACGCGGGCGCGGGTCGTCGGCCCACACGGAGAGATTCTTGTTCGGGAAGTCACCGCGCTCGCGCGCGAGTTGTTCGCTCGTCTCTTCTGCGCGTTGTTGAATGAACTTCATCAGTTTTTCGGCAAACGCGATAGCTTCGGGCGATCCGTACGCGATCTCCATTTGGATCAAAAGGTCGGCGAAGCCCATGATGCCGAGTCCGACGCGCCGATTGCTCTGCACCATGTCGGAGATCTCTTTGAGCGGATAGATGTTCGCGTCGATCACGTTGTCGAGGAAGCGAATCGATAGCGTCGTCGCTTGTGCTAACCGTTCCCAATTGATATCTTTCGCACTTGCGTCGTAAAAGTGTCCGACATTGATCGATCCTAAGTTGCAAGAATCGTATCCGTGCAAAAGTTGCTCGCCACATTGCCTATTACAGACATACGCATACTGTTTCTTACCGCTAGCGGTGCGACTCTCGAATCCGCCGACGAAGAAGTTATGGAACTCATCGACGGTGCCGTTGTACACGTCGGCAAATCCAGCGGCTTCGACTGAGATGACGCGGTGATTGAACAGCGTCGCCGCCTGCTTGAGATCGTCGTACTTGCGGAATGGGCTGCTAACCCGGGAGATCTCCGCGGAGATGCCTCGCGACTTGCAAGCAGTCACCCAATCGCGTTTTAGGACAGGCATCCCGCTCATTTTCAATTCGGCATAAACCGCAAGCTGCCGTTCGCGCAGCGTCTCTTTGCACCGCTGTAGCGTTTTCTTTCTGGCTACGTGACGCCGCACGTGAATCTCGGGATCTTCGTTGAGACGCCGTGCACTACAAGCGCGTGAGCAATGTGCGATCTCGCGATAAACGTAGGGCGCCCTAAATTCTTGGTGACACACCTCGCACTGCTTTACGACGAATAACACGCCGCCGACGGTTTCAGCGTCATATCCCTGTTCCAGCGCTTCTTGAAAATGGCGGAGCGATCGCGGGTCGCCGTAGTCGAGGAAGCCAAGTTCTCGGGCGGCCCACTTGGAGAGGCCGCGGATGGTCCCGTTCAGGTGATGGGCGCGCCATCCGCTGAACTGTTGCGGCAGTCCGTGCTCGAGAGCGTATGCGGCCCATTCGTCGGTGCTAAAGCGACGTTTGAGCTCGTGCGTCAACACTAGCGCCGCTTCGCGCATCTCCTCGTTTGTGACGCCGGAATAGCGCTTGTTCGCCGGGCCGCTGTTGTTAGCCGAATGCTTTGCTCGATACGCGGCCCATTTCGCCTCGTCCCATTCGACTTTCGCGCGGCGCATCGGATTCCGGTCGCCGAGTTTATCGTTCCGGTGCAAGTGGTCGTGCTCGGCGCGAGTCAAGATTGCAAGATTGCTTGGTGCGTTGTTCTGGGCATTGTAATCTTTATGATGCACGACGTGCCCGGACGGAATCGCCGTGTTATAAGCAAATTCGGCGATAAAGCGGTGCTCGAGCCGATTCGATCGGCGACCATTATTGATCCACCAGTAATCTTGAGAGCGGCTGTTCGCGGTCGGAAACACTTCCTTTAGGGATGCCTGGAAGCGGGTCATGATTTTGAGGCTGTCGCCGGCGGCGAGATGCCGGGCTTCCTTGTAGGTACCATCGCGAAGCAAAAACTTATGATTCGGCGTGACTCGTACCGTCGAGCCGTCATCGAGACCGATCTTCAGGATAGGAGATTCCGTTCCAGTCTTGCGGGGATGACGCATCGTGCGCACGGTCACGGCACCGCGATCGGTTAAACAGAACACCGGTACGTCGGACCCATCGCAAGCGAGTTCGTCGATGCGCACGTGCCCGCGACCGTCTGCGACGGCGACGAGCGTGTCGCCCGTAACGCACGGATTTGTGGCCTCGATGGGGCCGAGCCCGGGTAGCGGATTCGCTTCTGGATGATCGAGGAATATTACGCCCGGCTCGCCGTTTTGCCAGGCGCCGGCGACGATCGCATCCCAGATCTCGCGGGCTTTCACCGTGCGCACGACGGCCTTCGTGCGCGGATCGACGAGCTCGAAATCGCCGTCGCGCTCGACGGCATCCATGAACTTATCCGTAACCCCGACGGAGATGTTGAAATTGTTCATCTGCGTCTGGAGCAGCTCTTGCTTGATGTGCCCGAGCTCTTGTTCGGTGTACGCGCCGGTGTCGGAGAAGCGGTTCCAGAGCGCGCGGTTCTCCGAATCCAGCTCTTTCTTGCAGCGCATGAATTCGAAGATGTCCGGATGATCGACGCGCAGCACCGCCATGTTGGCGCCGCGGCGCACGCCGCCTTGCTTGATCGAGTCGGTCGCGGCGTTGAAGACTTTCATGAACGAGACCGGACCCGACGCGTCGCGACCAGTTGTCGCTACGAGCGACCCGCTGGGCCGCAGTTGCGAGAAAGCAAAACCGGTATTATGGATCATCGTCATGCCGCCGTTTCCGGCCGCATACGTGTTCCAGTCGTCGACGCTGAGGTCGTAAAACGGCTTCGCTACCGTCGCCTTTTCGACCGACTTGATCTCTTGTCCGGAATTTCCGATTCGGCGAACGAGCGCCGCAAGCGATCCATCGTGCGGTTCGAGCACGTCGGCCAGCACGAGCAGGTCGGCACGCCGAGTGCGGCCGGCATAGTTGCACGCCCATCGGCTCATGCTGGCGGCGAGGGGGCCGCGTTTTCCGCTGCGGCCGATCAGGTCGTACTTCTTGAGCTCGTCGCGCCACGTTCGAAACGGCAGATGCAGTTGGCGCATGTCGAGCGCAGAGTCGCCACGCAGACGTTCCTTGCGAGCGTAACACGACATGAAGAAAGCGATGCGCTGGGCCAATTCGTCGACGCGAATGCGCCGTGCCAGAAGGACCGTGTACGTCGGATGCTTGCCCCGGCGATGCGGCTGTTTTTTCTTGATCGTTGGCTGGAAGCCGAGCAGTCCCAAGAGTGCCGCGAGATCTTCGGCCATCGCCTCGCTGCAGGTCGTATACGATGGGCTGCCGTCCTTGTCGACGCATCCGTCGCTGTCCAGAAGCCCGGCCAAAAACGCATGGATCACCGGAAGCGGCGACTTGCCGATCATTTCCGGTATGCGGATCGTCAGGTCTTTGGGGCCGTTGGACTCGATGCCGCACGCCGTTTTTAGGGCTCGAATGAACCACTGACTCGCGGTCGTCACGTAGAGGCCCTTGCCGCGCGGATCGCGCGACATGCCGACCTCGATATCGTGTAGTGCGAGAATCCCTCGTACGCGGTGCAGGACGTCTTCGCTTCCGGAGAACCAGCGCACGCGATCGGTTCCGAGCGCCTTGTTCCGGCCAAA
>DHWK01000175.1:5733-6027 GCA_002413145.1 bacterium UBP12_UBA5184 | reverse complement strand
CGTCGCCGCGCTCGCGCTGCTCGTCTTACAAGGGCTCGGTTTCTTCGAGCTGTCGGTACGCCGCATCCGCGAAAACGGTGCGGCGCTTTCCACCCTCGAGCGCGCCGCGTAACGCTACGGCAAGAGCGGGGCGCCGGTTGCCTTTCGAACGTCTTCTTCGCTCACGCCCTCGGCGCACTCGACCAACGTCAAGCCGTGGGGCGTTACGTCGATGACCGCCATGTCGGTGATGATGCGATCGACGACGCCGACGCCGGTCAGCGGAAGCGAACATTCTTCGACGACCTTGTGCGA
>DHWK01000175.1:3313-5593 GCA_002413145.1 bacterium UBP12_UBA5184 | reverse complement strand
ATCATCCAGTTGGCGAGGTCGCCTCTGGCCGAAACCTGCATCGCGCCGAGGATCGCGAGATCGATGTGGCCGCCGCGAATCATCCCGAACGACGTCGCCGAATCGAAAAACGACGCACCGGGAAGAACGGTCACCGTCTCCTTCCCCGCATTGATGAGATCGGGATCTTCCTCGCCTTCGAACGGGTAGGGACCCATGCCGAGGATCCCGTTCTCGCTCTGCAAGACGACGGTCACCCCCGGCGGTACGTAGTTCGGCACGAGCGTCGGCAAGCCGATCCCGAGATTGACGTACTCTCCGTCACGCAGTTCGCGAGCGACGCGCGCCGCGAGCTGCTCTCGAGTAAGTGCCACTATCTGCGCTTCCTGGTCGTGATGCGTTCGATCCGCTTATCGTCCGGCCCGACGACGAGGACGCGATTGACGAAGATCCCCGGCGTGTGGACTTGCTCGGGATCGAGCCGGCCGGGTTCGACCAGCTCTTCGACCTCGGCGATCGTGATTTTTCCGGCCATCGCGCACGTCGGATTGAAGTTCGCCGTCGACTTGTGGTAAATCAGATTCCCATGCCGGTCGCCGATGCTGGCGCGCACCAGCGCGTAGTCGCACGTGATCCCTTCTTCGAGAACGTAGGTGCGGCCGTTGAAAGCGCGCGTCTCCTTCTTCGGCGAGGCAACCGCGATCGAGCCGTCGCGATTGTAGCGCCACGGTAAACCGCCCTCGGCGACCTGCGTCCCAACGCCGGTCGGCGTGTAGAACGCCGCGATCCCGCAGCCGCCGGCGCGCAAGCGCTCGGCCAGCGTCCCCTGCGGTACTAATTCGAGCACGAGCTCGCCGCCGAGGTACTGCCGCTCGAACTCCTTGTTCTCGCCGACGTAGGAATTCGTCGTCCGGCTAATCCGTTTTGCGTCGAGCAAGACGCCCAATCCCCACCCGTCGATCCCCAGATTGTTGGAGACGATGCGCAGATCGGTCGCCCCTTGCCGGTGCAGCGCCTCGATTAGGCTGTGGGGGATGCCGTTGATCCCGAAGCCGCCGACGGCAAGCGAAGCTCCGCTCGGGATGTCCGCGACCGCTTCGGCCGCCGTCGCCACCACCTTATCCATTAGGGTAGGCTAGATAAGGGCGAGCCGGTAGAAAACCCTCGTCGGGAACCCGGCTGCAGAGAAGCCGCCGAGGCCGCCGAAGAAGCCTTGATGGCCATCGCAGAGCCCCTCCACGTCACCACCTCCGAAGAGGAGGCCCTGATCCTCCAGGTCGTTCGAGAGTTGGTCGCCCAGCGCGTCGCACCGCGCGCCGCCGAGATCGACGAGCGCGGCGAGTTTCCGTGGGACGTCCAAAAACTCTTCGCCGAGAACGACTTGCTCGGCATCCCGTTCCCGGCGGAATACGGCGGTCTCGGCGGGTCGTTCTTGACCTACGTGAAGGTCGTCGAGGAGGTCGCCAAAGCGTGCGCCTCGAGCTCCCTCATCATCGCGGTGCAAGAACTCGGCGCGCTCCCGATCATCATCGCCGGCAGCGAGGAGCAGAAGGCGAAGTTCATTCCGAAGCTCGCCTCGGGCGAGTGGACCGCGGCTTACGCGCTGACCGAAGCAGGCAGCGGCTCAGATGCCGCCGGTTCGATGCGCACGCGCGCCGAGAAGCGGGGCGATAAGTACGTCCTCAACGGAACCAAAATCTGGATCACGCAAGGCGGCGTCGCCGACGTGGTCTGCGTTTTTGCCGTGACCGATCCGGCCAAGGGGCCAAACGGCATCAGCGCCTTTGCGGTCGAGAAGACGTCGCCGGGCTTCAAGGTCGGGAAGCTCGAAAAAAAGATGGGAATCCGCGGTTCGCCGACGGTCGAACTGATCTTCGAGGACTGCCAGGTCCCGGCCGAAAATTTGCTCGGCGAAGAAGGCACCGGGTTCAAGACCGCGATGAAGGTCCTCGACAAGTCACGGCCCGGCATTGCGGCGCAAGCGCTCGGCATCGCCGCCGGCGCCCTCGATTTCGCAACGACGTACGCTCGAGAGCGGATGGCTTTCGGAAAACCGATCGGCCAGCAACAGGGCATCCAGTTCATGCTCGCCGACATGAAGCTCGAGGTCGAAGCGTCGCGATTGCTGCTCTACGAGGCGGCGCGCAAGTGCGACGAGTCGGCGCCCGATCTCACGTTATGGGCCGCCCTCTGTAAGCTGAAGGCCGGCGATACGGCGATGAAGGTTACGACCGACGCCGTGCAGATCCTCGGGGGCTTCGGCTACTCGACCGAATATCCGGTCGAGCGGATGATGCGCGA